>NZ_CP157484.1:1200000-1510000 GCF_045348435.1 Alsobacter sp. KACC 23698
TGGGCCGCTTCGACCTGGGCGACGAACTCAGAAGCCGTCGCGGCCAGGAGAATACTTTTGTATTTTAGCACCTCACGCATGGGCGTGCTCACCACCGGCTTGCCCCCGGCGAAATACTCAAACAATTTGACCGGACTGCAGGCATGCGTGATCGGATTGAGGATGAACGGAATGCAGGCCACATCGAAGTGGCGCAAATACTGCGGCAGCTCGCCATAGGGCTTCTTGCCGAGAAAGAACATGTTTGGCTCGGTCGCGATGCGCTCGCGAATGCTCTCCTCCGATGACGCGTAGGGGTAGCCGATCAGGACAAAGGCCCAGTCGGGACGCAAGCGGGCGGCGGCCCGCCAGAGCTTCCAGTCGAACCACGGGGCGATCGCGCCGTAATAGCCCACCACCACGGGAGCGCAGCGCGCCTTCAGCAGGTCCGCCGGAACGGGGAGGTCCGCCCCGCTCCAGTCTTCCAGGCGCACCGCGTTGGGCAGCTGCACGACATCATTCCGACGCGACCGGAGATCGTGGCTTAAGTCGTCGGCGGTGGCGATCAACAGGTCAGCCCCGCGCACCCATTCCTCATGGGCCTGCCGCACGGCGTCAGCGTCGTCCAGGAGCGAGAGCTCGTCGATGACGTCGTAGATGACTTTTACAGCTCGGGGCGCCGCATCCGCTCGGGCCAGATCAGCCGGAAGCGCTCGCTGCGCCTGCTGGGGCCAAAACATGATGACGGCGGCGGGCTGATGCCGCGCCACCATCGCAGCGACCGCGCTGTCGGGAGCCCGGACCACGTGCAGCCTGTCTTCGACCTCCCAAAGCGCGCCCTTGGCGGTCGGGACGGTCGACAGGGCCACATCGTGGTTGAACGTCCACTGTTCGAAATACAGGACCTCCGCCCCGCTCTCCGCCAATCCGCGCGCGAGTTGCTGAGGCCTCTGGAAGGCTCCGCTGTTCCAGCTATGGGTGGGCAAGAACCAAATCGCGGTGGCCGATCGCTGCCGGGCCGGCAGGATGTTTTTCTCCAGCACGGCCCAGTCGAGATCCCGCTCGTTGCGCGCGCTGAAATATTCATGCGTGGGCGGGCGACGCCAGCGCCCGACGAGATGGTATTGGGCCCAAGGAGGAAGCAAGCCGAAGGCGAGCTTGGCCCCGGAGGACGTCAATTGGGCGATCGGCATGTCCGCCCCACTTCACTGTCCCTGGCGCGAGACGCCCCGCAAACCCTGTCAGGCATGCGTCACGCGAGACGCAAGGATGTTCACAATTCGCTCCGTCGCGCGCCCATCGCCATAGGGATTGACGGCGTGCGACATCCGTTCATAGACGGCCTTGTCGGTGAGAAGATCGGCAACGGCCTTGTGAATGGCGGGCGCGTCAGTGCCGACGAGCTTGGCCGTGCCAGCCGCCACTGCCTCAGGCCGCTCGGTGCGCTCGCGCATGACCAGGACTGGTTTGCCGAGACTCGGCGCTTCCTCCTGGACGCCGCCGCTGTCCGTCAGCACGACTGTCGCACGGTCCATGAGCGCGATGAAGGCTAGATAGGGCAGGGGCTCGATCAGGACGATGTTGTCGTGGTCGTTCAAGAGCCGATGCACCGGCTCCCTGACATTCGGGTTCAGGTGGACAGGGTAAACAAAGGCAACGTCCTGAAAAGTCTCGGCTAGGCCTGCAATCGCTCGGCAGACCTCTTCGAAGGGACGTCCAAAATTCTCCCGCCGATGGCCGGTGATCAGAACCATGCGTCGATTCGAATGCATGATCTCGGCCGCTACTCCCTCGACGTTCGGCGCTTGCCGCCGGACTTTCTCGACGGCCAACTGCAGGGCGTCGATGACGGTGTTGCCGGTCAGGAAAATGTGGTCGTGAGCGAGCCCAGCCTGCAACAGGTTGTCCACTGCAGCTTGGGTCGGCGCGAAATGCCAGTCCGCGACCTGACTGACGAGCACTCGGTTGATCTCCTCAGGAAAGGGCGCGAACCTGTGCCCCGTCCTGAGACCCGCCTCGACATGTGCGATAGGGATTCGGCGGTAGAAGGCCGACAACGCGGCGCAGAACGCCGTGGTGGTATCGCCTTGCACAATCACGAGGTCCGGCCTGTTGTTCTCCAGATAATGATCCAGCTCGCAAAGCGCCCGCGCCGTCAGACCTGAAAGAGATTGGTCCGCCCTCATGATCGATAAGTCGACGTCTGCTTGCAGTTCAAAGACGTCCATGACCTGATCCAGCATCTCGCGGTGTTGGCCAGTGACGCAGAGGTGAGGCGCAAAACGGTCATCGCGGTTCAGGGCAAGAATCACTGGTGCAAGCTTGATCGCTTCAGGACGGGTGCCAAAGATGATCGATGTTCGAATCAGGTCACTTTGGCTGTCCATAAGCGCCTCTCTGATCATTTTCAGGGCACACCGGGTGGCTTCACCGCAGAGACGTCAGAGGCGCGATGGGGGCCTCGCGAGTGCGCCTGCGCGGCGCCGCCCCAGGTGGTCCCGGGTCGCCAAGATCGGTGCGAATTGGAGCGTTCCTGCGATGGAACTGAGTTGCGCACCCTACGTGAATAGCCTTGCGGCCGATTGGCCTCCATTCTGCATGAGAGCTAGCCCTCATGTCATAGACAGGGCGCGAAGACCCGTGGGTCCAGCGGTCATGAGCGGGCGAAGGTCCCGGCGCAATTTGGGCCCAATGCCTATTGATCATTCACTCTGGCGAAGGTCGTCCGGACGGTCCTCAGGACGCACTTGATTCGTCGGCCGACGATCCTGTCGAGATCCGGTCTGTGCGATGCAGGCTCGTGAAGGCCGACGCAGGAAGGCGCTTGTTCAAGCGACGTCCATCTTGAAGCGGAGCCCGAACATCCTTTCGGCGGCATGGCGGCGGCTCAACGCAGTCGCCCTCCGGATGGGGGTCGAGAAGGCGTCGAAGGAGGAGGGCTTGGTCGTGACGGCCGCTATGATCGAGTTCGTCTGATTGTCGGAAGCAGTCGCCGCCATTGCCGTCAAATCGACGCTCAGCTGTAAGCCCCGCAGCATCAGCCCCCGCTTCGCGGCTTTTTTGGTGCCCGCTTATTTCTAAGGGAAATGCCCGGCCGTTCTCGGGACCCCGCCGGACTGCTTTCGACCTCCCAGCGATCCCGATTACACCAGCTCTTCAGGACGGAGCCGTGGCGGCACACTAGCTTCTCCCTCGCTCGGATCAGAGAGCCGTCCGCCAAAAATCGATTTGTGTGCCCGCTCCTCATACAGTGATGAAAACTCAGCGGAGGGGCGCCATGAAAGGACTGCGTGCCTATGAGATCTATACTGGCCCCCTTCGTGCTTGTAGGGCTGTATGCCTCGTCAGCCGCCAGCGCCCATCTGAACTGAAGTAGTCCGCTGTTCACAACCAACGGCGCTTGATTTGACGTGTCTTTTCATCATCAAACCCGGACGCCCACAGCACTGAGGATCTGGATCTGACTTCCTGGGGCGTCACGATGGCCCGAAAAGGCGGCGTCGGGCCGCAAGGCGTGCCGAGTGCGCGCTTGCCTGACCCATGGCCTGGGCGGGCCGGGCGCCCCCCAAGCCACGAACTTGGCATTAAGCGCCTGACCGCATGAGCGCGACGGCTTATCGTCGCGAGCGCGCCGCGCGCCCTGGCCGTGAAGGGCTCGGGTCCGGCTGAAGCAACGATCTCTCGTCAAGGCGCGAGCGCGTCGGGCGCCCTCAATAGGCGGTCAGGCGGTAGTTCGCCCGTCGGGGCCGGACCGCTGATTGCGTGCCGCGCCAGCCGTCTTTGTCAATACCGCTTCGGGCTGATTTCTTGAGTACGTTTTTCGCTCTGTGTCTGTAATTAGGCCGCCCGGCATACTTCCGAACTTTGTTGAATCGGCTTAATCGTTAGAAAATCTCGTTTAAAGACTGAATCAGGAGTCAGGACGCGCCTCGCAATTCAGCTGCGCCGCAAGGAGAAGCGCCATGAGAACGTTGCCTAGCGTCTTGAAGACGTGCCTCATCGCTGCAGCCGCTGTCGGCGTTTTCAGCCTGACGGCAGCGCCGCAGGTTGGCGCGCAGGGCGTTGACGGCTTGGCGCGTGAGCGGGAAGCCGCTCACGCAGCACGGCGCGATAACGCAGTCAGCGTCGGCGTGATTTCCGGTGGAGTCAGCGGCACCTACATCAAGATCGCGGCCGACCTCGCCGCCGTGCTCGACGGCGATGCCTTGAGAATTCTTCCGGTGGTCGGCCGAGGGTCACTTCAGAACCTTAAAGACATCATGTTTCTGCGTGGGATTGATATCGGAATCGTGCAACTGGACGCTCGGCAGGCGCTCAAGGTCGAAGGGCTTCAGGACGAGGCCGACCGGCGCCTTCGCTATATCGCCAAGTTGTACAGCGAGGAGGTTCACCTGCTCGCCAGCTCCGACATCACCGATATTCGGCAACTCGAAGGCAAGTCGGTCAATATCGACGTGCAAGGCAGCGGCACCAACCTGACCGCCAGGATCATTTTTTCTGCGCTGGGCTTGACCCCGACTTTCACCAGCTTCGACCAGGCGAGCGGGTATGAGCGGCTGCGGCGCGGGGAAATTCAGGCTGTGGCCTATGTGGCCGGTCGCCCGGTCCGGTCGATCACCGAGTTTCGCGAGCCAGACAAGTTTCACCTCCTGTCCATCCCATTCGAGGGACCTCTCGCCGACAATTATCTGCCCGTTAGTCTGACGGCGGCGGATTATCCGGGTCTTATTAGACCCGAGGAGTCGGTGAAGACCTTGGCGGTCGGCAGTATTTTGGCGGTATTCAACTGGCCGGAGCGCTCGGACCGCTACAATCGAATCCAGCGATTTGTGGATGCCTTCTTTTCGCGTTTCAGTGAGTTCCAAAAGCCGGGCAGGCACCCTAAGTGGACGGACGTCAATTTGACGGCCACGGCGCCGGGCTGGCGACGGTTCAAGGGCGCCCAGGACTGGCTCGACATGCACAGTCGCAACAGCGCGATCCGTCCCTAACGCCGGCGACCCGGAGGCGAGGCCGCGACAGGGTCGGGCGCCACGAGGCGAGCATCCGCTCTGGGAGGTCGGAGTTTTTGGCTAGCCCAAGGGGGTGGCGATGCTAAGGATTGACAGCACAGCGCAGACCGGCTCGGTCGTCCTGCTTTACGACGCACAGGCGCGCACGTTTGAGATCGGCCGTTGGTCGCCGGCGAACCGCAACTGGTTACGCCCGAGCGGGCTACCCGTGCTTATCGCGCCGAGCCACTGGACAGGGCTGGACGAGCAGAGCGGCGACATTCGGCCGGCTGCGATCCCGCCTCCGCCTCCCCAGACCGCGCCACGGCCGTGGCGAAGGGTCCGGCGCGTCGCCATGGCAATCGGTGTGATGGGCTTGGGCGTGGCGGCGCTGCCGCGAGGCGCCGCAGACCTGGGGCTCCGCCCGACAGCCGCGCCGCCTGCCGGAGCCAAGGGCCAAGCGGCCGGGGAGCAAGGAGCAGCGGTGGTGCGCACCGCGGCGCCCGCCGCTTTCATCGCCGCGATGCAGACGGCAGCCCTGCCGCCGCCTCGCCTTCCTGACGCCACGCTTGCTCCCGAAACGGGCGGTCCTTCATCCGGCCCGTCGGCGTCCGCGCCCCCGTCTGGCGACGGCCCCCGGCAGGAGCTCGATCTGCTGCGCGAGCGCGTAAAGCAGGCCGAGGCGGCTACCGCCCAGGCGGTGGAGGACCGCGAGCGGGCGCAAGCCGACGCGCAGCGCGAGCTGGCCGACGAGCATGCGCTCGGCGAGACGCTGCAGAACCAGATCGCCCGGACCTCAGCGGCGTACACGGTGATTCTTCAAGCCTGGCGGGCGGCCAGAGACGCTGGCGGCCTCATCGAGTCAACCGACGCGGCGCTCGCGGCCGAGCGCCGGCGGGCGAACGAGGCGGTCGAGGAGGTCGCCGCAGCGCAGGACACCATCCGACGGCTGGTGAACCGTCTCAAGGTTTCGGCGCCCGTCGAACCGCCGGCGTCCGGGCAGCGCGGCCAAGAGACTGGCCAGGCCGCGACGCCTCCGACAGGCGAGATTGGCCCGGCGTCGGCCAGCGGCGGCCTTGAGGCGCACAGATGGCATGGCTCCGCCGCCGCAGGTACAAGCGAGGCGGACGCTGACGTTGTGTCCGAGGCGGCTTCGCTGCGCGAGGCCCTCGACAGTCAGCGAACGCAGTCCAGCATTCTGGAGGCGGCGCTGCGCGACGTCGCCGACAAGAATACAGCCGCGCTCGGCTCGGTTCGGGCGGAATTGAACGCCGCCCGCGCCGAGGCGAAGTCCGCACAGGACCATGCGCGCGCTCTGGAGACGGCTTTGAGGACCGAACGCGAGCGCGCCGACGACGCGTCGGGGCGGATCGCCGCGGCCGAAACGCTGCGAGCGGCTGAGGACGACGCCGAAAAGGCGTCGCTGCGGAAGCGGAGCGAGGAGCTGCAGAGAGCAACTAGCGCCGCGCTGGAGGAGCGGGAGACTCTGCGCGGCCAGCTCACGGCGGCCACGGCCGCCGCCGACCAGGCGCAGGAGTTGCTCGCAACTCAGACCGCGCTTGTGGCCGATCTGCGCAAGCAGCGTTCAATGATGGCTGAACAGGTGATCGCGGCCCGGCTTCGGGCGCAGGATGACGAAGCTGAAGCTGCCCGCCTCCGCGCGGCGTTGGCCGAGGCCACCTCCTTTTCGACCGCATCGGTCAAAGCGGCGAATTCCGCCGACGCTTCTGCGCGCGACGCGGCGGGCGCAAGAGCGCTCCAACCGGCCGTTCCGCCGGCGTCGCGCGAGCCTGACAAGCTCGTGCAGCGCGCCGTCGAACTCCTGGAGAGACGCGACTATTTCGCCGCCCGCCTGCTTCTGGCGCGCGCCGTCGAAAACGGCAATCCGTCGGCCGCCTTCAGGCTGGCGGAGACCTATGACCCTGGCGTGCTCGCCGTCGCAGGAGCGTTCGGCGTCAAGCCCGACCCGAAACGCGCACGTGAGCTCTACGATGTCGCCGCCAAAGCCGGGGTCGCCGCAGCGCTTGATCGCTTGCATAATCTCCGCGGCGAGGCGCCTTAGAAGCGATGCATAGCGGCGGCATGGAGGTTCGCCGCCGCATCGATTTGTCCGGCACGGCAGATGGAGTCATATTCAACGCTGTTTGATGCGGGCCTGATCGCAATGGAGTGTAGCGCAGCGGTAGCGCAGGTGACTGTTAATCACTTGGTCGCAGGTTCGAATCCTGCCACTCCAGCCAGCCCAGATTGACCCAAGGCCGGCGTGGCCTGTTGGCCGCTCAACGCGCCATCCAGGGGAGTGCTCCAAGGCCCAGACCGCTCGCCCTATGTCGTATGATGAGTGAGCCAGCGCGCTGCGCTCGGCGACAGGAAGAAACCGCCTCGTGCGATCATGTCGATCGAGGCGATCAGCAACGATACCCCAAGGGACGCTGGAAACAGCCCGGACGCTCCCAGCGCGAAGGCGATGATGCTTTCGGCAGGCTCCGGACTGTCGCAGAGCAGCAACACGGGGGCGACAGCGGCGATCTCGGCGACCATGCGTGAGCCCCCGTTGGGCTGAATTCCGCGGTTCAGGCCAGCGCCGACGTTCATCAAAACCGCGCTTGGACGGTCCTGCTCGTGAGTGGGCGGGCTCCAAGCGCTGAGTTCACGAATCGCGCGCCAATGGGCGCGGCTGGCCAATGTCATGCACAGACACTCGCGTCGAAACGAGACGGGGTCGATGACCCATAGGGTTGCGGCCAGGGAGTCCTCGCTATTCGGCGTTCGCGGATAAACCATCGAAGCGCTCCTCGGTTGGACGCAGTCAGCGTTTTTGAGGCGGCCAGCGTGGAGAGTGCGCCGGTCCGCCAAAAGCGCCTTAGGATCGCAGGAGCTACGGTGCGATGAACCATCCGCGCCGCGCTAAGACGTCGCTGACGTCGTTTCCCAACGCGACGACCTCGCCGCCCATGTAAACTCCGCGTCTCGAAACCCGCCGGCCCTCTCCGCCAAGTCCAACAGCGCGACCTGGGTCCGATTTCTAAGATTGAACTTCCGCATGATGTTTCGGATATGAACCTTCACGGTGCTTTCGGATATGTGAAGTTCGTATGCGATCCGCTTGTTCTGCTGACCCTCGCGCAGATGGCGGACCACCTCGCATTCGCGGGCGGTCAAACACTCGTGGCCGCCACCCTGCGGCGCAGGCATTGCGGCCCGCTCGCTTGTGCTCGCGATCGGCGCGTCCGCCCTCGGCGAGCCCGCGCCGTGTGGCAGAAAGTTTCCGCCCAAAGCGATCAGCCGGATGGTGGAGACCACGACGTCGGCTGCGTAGGAGATCGGGATGAAGCCTTCGATCCTCAGCCTGTGCAGGCGTCGAACGAGGTCCGGATCGGGATCGGGACCGCCGAGAAGGACCAGCGCTCGGCACGATGACCGACTGCGGATTTCGGCGACCGCGTTTGCGATCTGGTCAGGGTCGAGGCTGCCTGTGGCGACGTCCAGGATCGCGAGTTCGGCGGGCACGGCGACGTCCTTCACGCGGGCGACCGCGCTAATGTCGTCGGCCAAACCGTTGCCCGCCAATACATAACTCAAGCACTCGCGAGTCAGCGCGCTTTCGGCGACGATGACGAGGCCGCTTAACAGAGCTGGCGCGAATGAACTCAGCGCCGGCGTGCCCCCTGCGCCGTGCGCGCGTCCTCCAACGGGGGGTGAAAGCCATTGACTCATCGCATGCCTCCCTTGTTGAGGTAGGTCAGGACTTCAGCGCTTCGACGGGTTCGACCTTGGATGCGCGATGCGCCGGGTAGAAACCGAAAAACAGGCCGACCAGCCCAGAAAAGCCCAGGGATAGAACGATCGACTCGATGCTGACGCTTGTCGGCCATCCCGCCGTGCTGGAGATGACCGAAGCCGAGGCGCCGCCGATCAGGCTTCCAAGAACGCCCCCAGTGAGGCACAGCACAAAGGCTTCGCAGAGGAACTGCTTGCGGATGTCGCCCCCGCGGGCCCCTACGGCCCGGCGGATGCCGATCTCCCGGGTTCGTTCGGTGACCGAGACGATCATGATGTTCATGATGCTGACGCCGCCGACGAGCAACGACACTGAGGCTATGGCGGCCAGCAAAAGGGCGATCGTTTGGGTCGCGCCGCGCTGCGCCGTGATCGCCGCCGCCGGGTCCGTCACCTGAAAATCGCTGGGCAGATCGTCCCTGATCCGGTGGCGCTCGCGCAGCAGCTCCTCGATTTCGCGGCGGGCCTGGGGCAAGGCCTCGTCGGACGTCACCTTAACCAGGATGTAGGCCACCGCGTCCCGGTTAACCTCGCTGGCCGCGCCCAGGAAACGCAGCTTGGCGGTTGCGATCGGTACGAACACGACGTCGTCCTGGTCCTGACCTTTCGGCTTGAGCTGGCCAATGACCTCAAAGGGCACGTTAAGAATCCTAATCTGACGGCCGATCGCATTTTGATCGCCAAACAGCTCCTTGGCTGTTGTGCTGCCAAGGATAGCGACCTTGCTCGCCGCCGACTCCTCCTCCCGGTAGAAGGAGCGTCCGGCCGAAATCGGCCAGTCGCGGACGATGAAGTGACTGGCCGTCGTGCCGTTGATCACCGTATTCCAGTTCTTGTTGTCGCGAACGATCTGCGCCTGGCCGGAGACTGAGGGCGCGGCCGCACGAACCTGGGTGGTCTTGACCACGATGGCGTCAGCGTCCGACTGGGTCAGACTCTGGCGCGAGCCCGCCTTCATGGTGACGCCGCCCTGACGGCTTGCGCCAGGCACGATCATCAGGACATTGGCCCCGAGCGCGCGGATCTGCTCGGCCACCTTGGCCTGGGCGCCGGCGCCGATGGCCAAGACGGTGACGACTGAGGCCACGCCGATCGTGACGCCGAGCATCGTCAAGCAGCTCCTGAGCGCGTTCACCCGCAACGCGACGAAAGCGGTCAACAGGGCGTCGGCGAGGGTCATGACGACGCCTCGCTGCGGGACAGGAGACGGATATTCGGCGCGGCCGCTGCGCCGCTGTCCTCGGTGATCGCGCCATCTTTGATCCGCAAGATCCGGTCGGCGTGGCGGGCGATGTCGGGATCATGCGTGATCATGACGATGGTGCGGCCCGCGTCGATCAGAGTGCGGAACAGGTCCATGATCTGCAGGCCGGTGCGGCTGTCGAGTGCGCCGGTGGGTTCGTCGGCGAGGATGAGGTCCGGCTCACCCACCAGCGCGCGGGCGATGGCGACCCGCTGCTGCTCGCCGCCGGAAAGCTGCGACGGCCAGTGCGTGGTCCTGTGGCTCATGCCGACGATGTCGAGGGCTTTCTTGGCGCGGTCATGGCGCTGCGCCCGGGAGCCGCCGGCGTAGATGAGGGGCAAGGCCACGTTGTCGAGCACATTGGTGCGCCCCAAAAGATTATAAGCTTGGAAAATGAAGCCGATCACCTGGCGGCGAAGACCAGCGAGCTCATCGTCGCTCAACCGGGTGACCTCATGGCCGGCGATGTCGAGCCGCCCGGAGCTCGGGCGGTCGAGCAGTCCCATGATGTTCATCAGGGTGCTTTTCCCCGAGCCGGACGGTCCCATGATGGCCATGAACTCGTTGCGGGCGACCGCAAAGGTCACGCCTCGCAGGGCTGGAACTTGGGCGCCCGCCGACCCAAACACGCGGTGAATGTTGCTGGCGACAAGAAGCATGGGACCCTCAAAAGCCGATGCGAACTCCAAAAATCCGGCGTTCGGCGGGTTTGCTCGCTTCTCCCACAGCGACGCGGTCGCCCTCGGTCAGATTGCCGCGCAGCACGGCGATCTGGTCGGCCGAGTTGGCGCCGGTGGAGACGGGCACCGGCCGGAGTTGACCGTCAGCCTGCACGACCCAGACCGAGGACCCGGCGCGGCTGCCCGGAACGCCCACGCTGGCCTCGCGCTTGGGGCTGTAGCGCAGGGCGGCGGTTGGGATCTTCAAGACTTCATCGCTTTGCTTGACGGTGATGCGCACCAGTGCGGTCATTCCGGGCAGCAGCAGTCCGCGGTCGTTGTTGGTGCGCAGGACGACCGTATAGGTTACGACGTTCTGGTTGACCTGAGGCGCCTTGCGCACCTGTCTGACCAGCGCGTCGAACTTCATGTCCGGGTGAGCGTCGACCGTGAAGCTGGCCCGCTGACCGGCCTTGATCTTGCCGATGTCGGTTTCGTCGACCCGGGCGTGGATTTCCATTTCGCTGAGATCTTGAGCGATGGTGAAGACGGGCCGCGCCTCCAGGCCAATGGCGATGGTCTGCCCTTCATTGATGGCCCGCCCGACTACGACGCCGTGTATCGGCGAGCGCAGCGTGGTCCGGTCGAGATCGATGGTCGCGACTTTGAGCGCCGCCTGGCGTTGCGGGACGGCCGCGAGAGCCTGGGTCAGCTCGGCCTCCAACCGTCGGACGTCCACCTCTGCGCCCGAGACCGCGAAATTGTTCAACGCGATCACGGCCTGAGCCTCGCGCAGCGCCGCTTTGGCGGAGGCGAGCTGGGTTTGGCTCTCGTCCACGCTGGCGACAGACGCAGCGTCCCGGGCCCGGAGCGTCAGCTTGCGTTGCACATCGCGGTCGGCGGCGTCGAAACGGACCTGGGCGTTCTCCAGCTTAGCCTGCAGGACGGCGCGTTGCGCACGGGCGTCCTGAAGGTCGATCTGAGCTCGTTCGAACCGCGCTTGCTGGATGCGCACATTGGCCTGCGCGATCTCCAGCGCGGCGCGTCCTTCGTCAACGCGGGCGCGATAGCTGCGCTGGTCGAGCTGCGCAAGCACCTGGCCCTGGCTGACCTCGTCGTTGAAATCGACAAAAAGCTTGGAGACTTCGCCGGGCAGCTGCGAGCCGAGATCAACGGTGACCACCGCTTGCAGCGCGCCTGTCATGGTCACCACCTGCTCGATGGCGCCGCGCTCGACGGGGGCCGTCAGAATGTCCGGCTCCGCCTGGGGTGGGCTGGTCATGTCCCCGGTCCGGGCCAGTCCTTTGCGGATCGGCTCCAGCGAGATATCGCCGAGCGAGCCGGACAGAAATTCGCCGCTGAGCGTCAGCAGCAGAGTGCATGCCCCTAAGACGAGTAGCGAGTAAGCTGTCCCTCTGTGCACAATGATCCCCGTTCACCAACGTTGAACTGTAATCGATTGTCATGGGGAGGCGATCGCCCCGTCATACGCACGCGCGAGGCGGGACGGTGTGACCCAATTTAGATGTTTATGGCGGTTTTACTTGGCTTATTTCTTGTGCCCTCCAAGGAGGGTGTAGCAGCGTAATTCCGAGTAATCCATGGTTCAATACGCTGAACGTGGTAGGGCCAGGTTCGTTCGTTGAAGGAAGTGATACTGAATACAGCCTTCAGGAAACAGGAACAGGGCTAAAGCGTTCTTAAGACGGGCTAATTGTCGGAACCATAGTCGTCCAGCCCAGACATGCGGAACTGCGAGTGCCCAGTCGAACTAGCCCATCAGAACTGGCCAAGCTGGAGCCAGCGCGCTCTGGCCCGGCTTTGACGGTGCGCAAAGGTGCGGACATGTCCCTGGCAGGTCGGCTATTAAGGCTCGGCGAAACAGAGTCCACCTGGAGTCCGCCGTTCATGCTCCGCGGGCGCGAGGCCACGCGAGCCCATCTCTCCAATTTGGGCGAAACGCCTGGCACTGCTCGCCGCCGGTCCGCACTAGGGGGCGGTGCGAAACCAACACTGGCGTCGGGGTTAGTCGGGGGGTGCGGATGACGGCGCCATCCTCCGTCGGCGTCACGTCGTTTTGGCTAAGCCAAAGGGAGCCCTTCAGGGCTCATGCTGCCCCTGTTCCATCCTCGCCCCCTGTAAGCGGAACGCGGCCGCACAGCCGTCGATATTTAGCGCTTGAGGGAGGGAAAAGATCGCTGCCGCCCTGCGGTCAGCTCTTGGCGGTTGGGCCGAGGGCGATCGGGGCGCGGTTCTGGGCCGCAGCGAAGCCTCCTGCAGCGACAGCCGGCCTTCGGCCGTTCCGCTGCAGACGCAGGGCCGTGGCGCATGCATCAGCGGCCGGCTCCTCCCGCCCGCCCGTGCCTTCCCGTCGGACGGATCCTGCACCAGGATCGCCGTGATCAGATAGCCGGAGATGACAAAGAATACGTCCAAGCCGACCAAACCGCCGCCTGCCAGCTCTACGCCCGCATGGAACAGGACCATGGCGATCGCCGCGACGGCCCGGAGGTCATCCATGTCGGGTCGGTGCCGCGTGGCGGGCCGATCGCCCTCACAGAGTCGGTGTCACGCCGTCCAGCTTGCAATTCCGCTGTCAGCACGAAACGCCGCTTGCGCCTCGCTCGCCATCGTGGAGGACGGCTCCCGCCGACAATGACGGCTCACCGGTCCCCATTCAAGGCCCAGCTGGCAGGCTCGGTCAGGCCTCTACACCAGTCAGGCCTGCGCACCAGCGCCTGCCGGCGCGTGCAATCGCCCCGACGCCCGGACCGACCAGCCGGGCCCATGCGCGAAGTGGCCGATGGGCGGCGGCGCCTCCGCCGGTGCGACAGCCCCGCGCCAGCCAGCCCCCGCAAGCGCGCTGTCAGATTGGCGACACATCCCGCCCGCAGCGCTGAGGCCAAGCGGAGAGGACCAGTTTCGAAGCGGTAAGACCCGTCCGCGGTCGCCGCGATGCTACCCGGGCGCTGGGTCGCAGGCCACACCTCCGGTCCTGCGACGGCGCGCGGCTTGTCGAGGACCTGCGCGATGAGCCGACGCAACAAACATCGTGCAGCGCCCCGCGCGGGCGCGGGGCGCTCGGTTGGGGACTGGGGTCGTCAGGCCGCCTGACCCTTTGCGCGGCGCAGAACGCTAACTTCCCACTAGGGCGTGGTGTTGCCGTTGCCGTTGAGATTGCCGTTGAAGGCGCCGGTGTTGTTGTTTCCGTTATTGAGGCCGCCGTTGAGATTGCCGTTGAAGGCACCGGTGTTGTTGTTTCCGCTGGTGGAGCTCGTGTTGCCGAGGCCATTGAAGGCGCCGACATTGCCAGTGCCGCCATTGGCGTAACCCCAATTGCCGTTCGTTTGAGGCGCGCCGTTGCCGTTTCCATTGCCATTGCCGTTGCCGGAGCCGGTGTTGTTGTTGCCGTTTCGATTTCCGTTGAACAGCCCGATATTGCCGTTGCCGTTGCCGTTGCCGCTGCCGATGCTGAGCGCCAACTGAACTCCCGTCATCTTGCCGGGCCTTTTAATTGGCGCGGCGTCCACCGCGGCTGTCATGACGGCCGTGCAGCCCAACATAAGGATAAGCGTCTTCATTGCATCCTCCCATCGCGGGTTCGCCCTAGCGTCGCGCGGTTTGCGCCCGGAGCCGCCCGGGCCTTCACGCAGCTATGCCGCCTTCCACCGAGGGCGGCATAGCGAACGCTCTGAAGCTGTGCGGCGTCTGCGGCTTAACGGTTGAAATTGCCGTTGACGTTGCCGTTCCCAATGCCCCAGTTGAAATTGCCGTTGCCGTTGCCGTTGCCGAGGCCGACATTGCCATTGCCGTTCACGTTGCCGTTCAGGGCGCCGACGTTTCCGTTGCCGTTCAGGTTGCCATTCAGGACGCCGTAGTTGCCGTTGCCGTTCAGGTTGCCGTTGAAGGCGCCGGTGTTGCCGTTGCCGTTGCCGTTGCCGTTGCCGATCCCCACGTTGCCATTGCCGTTGCCATTTCCGCTTCCGATCGACAGGGCGGACGCCATGGAGGTCATCGACGCGAACGCCAGAAAGCCAGCCGCAACCGGAATGATGAATTTCTTCATGACCGATCTCCCGATGTGATTGACATGGCCGCCGTCCGAGAATGTGGCGTCCAGTGCCGCAACCGCTGGGCACCTCGTCACCATGTCGAAGTCGGCGCAGCGCGCCCAGTCGGCTTTCCGCAGTACACAGCGCCGTGGATTTATTCATGATTGGTCGGAAGGATTACGTCACCTGGCGCGTCTTGAGGCCACACTTGGACCGTTAACGCCTGCATTGCGGCAAACCCCGCCGAATTAAACCAATGCGCGACTCCCAACGGCCAGTCGGCGAGGCCCACCGGTCAGGTACGGCAGCGAGCTCATCACTTTGGGGATGATCGGCCAGGCCGGCGAGTCCGGGGTCAACTCAGGATGCTGTGATGGGCGAGGTCGCTGAGCGACAGCCGAACGCCCACAAGCTGGGCCACCTCCACGACTTGGCCGTCGGGCCCAATAGCGGCGCTGATGATGGTGTCGCCGCTTTTGGTCACGACGCTCAGGACCTGGGTGAGATCGCGCGGCCGCCCCGTCCACTCCGTGGCCGCCAGGGCGGGCCTGAGGTCCAGAACGTCCCGGCGCCCCGCGCTGAAATCGTAGATCCGGTCATATCCGGCCCCGGCGTCGATCACGTAAGTGTCGGCGCCGCGCGCGCCATAGATTGCGTTGTAAGTGAGCGCTCCGCCGGGATTGACGACATTGCCTGAGCCGGACAGGCGAACGACGTCGTCGCCGCTGCCGGTCACGATCCAATTGCCGCCCGAACCCAAGAGCTTAATTGTATCGCCGCCATCTCCCGCGACGATCACCGCATGGTCGACATGGACGCCGCCGACCACGTTCTTGCCGTTCCCGAGCACGACCGTGTTGTAGGATCCGGCGATCTCGACGGCGTTGTCGCCGTCGCCGGCGACGATGGTCGAAAAGCCTTGAACCGCCTTGATGCTGTTGGATCCATCGCCGGCCACCACGGTGTCGAAACCGCCCTTCAGCTGCGCGCCATGCTGGGCTGACGGAGCTGGACCGTGCTTGCCGACCCCGCCGGGAGTCGGGCCGTTGCCGTTCGAATTGCCGTTATTGAACCCAATATTCCCCACTCCATTGCCGGCGCCGCTGTCAGGGCCGGCATTGTTGTTGCCGTTATTGTTGCCGTTGAAGGCGCCCAGATTGAAATCGCCGTTGTGGCCGCCGCTCGACGGATCGGGCGTGTTCAGGCCATTGAGATTTCCATTGAAGGCGCCGATATTGCCGTTGCCGTTGTCGTATCCGCCATTGGCGTTGCCGTTAAAGACCCCGATATTGTGGGTGCCGTTGGTGGGCGAGGCGTTAGCCAAGCCACTGAAAGCGCCGATATTGCCCGTGCCGGCGCTGAAGGCTCCGACGCTGGACGCCGCTGCCGGCTGGAGCAGAGCTGCGTGATGAGGGCCGCCGCCGGAGAGGCCCAGGGTGGCCTTGAAGACAGGATCATAGGCCACTGTGGCGATGCCATGGGCCAGAGACAGCGTCGCCGTCGCGTCGCCCGCGACCACGACGTTGTCCCCGTTTCCGAGAACGACCGTGTTGAAGGCGCCTTTCAGATCGACATGGGCGGGTCCGTCGCCGAGCGCCAGCGTGCTCAGGCCGGTCCCGCCGCGAACCGTCACGGCGCCGCCGGACTGCGGATCGGCCAGGACGACATTGCCATAGCCCTGCAGATCAAGATCCGCGCTGGCGGAGCCCAAAAGAGCCACCGTCCCCGGCTGCGCGGCGCTGTTGACCGTCACCGTGAAGGTCGGCTGCGCTGGCCCGCCGTGCGGGTGCGGCGCGGCGAGAGCCGGTGAATTCGTCGGTGACCCATGGCCGCCAGCGTCGGGGAGGGACGTCTCCGGGCGGGACGAGCGGGTGAACGCGTCGGGGTTGCGGGCGGACGTGTCACGGTCGCGCGTGGACGAAGATTTACCCACGGTTCCCTCCCCCTGCCGGATGGACGAAAAGACGTAGTATTCGACAGTCCCAATCTGCAATTTGAAGAATGAGGCAGTAATCCTCGCCTGTCAAAGCTTAAAGTGACGCCAATTTCAGATGCTAACCTGCGCGCCGTACACTTCGCTGTCCGCCCCCCGAGCGGCGCAGGCGACGAGTGGGCCAGGCGCGCCCCTCAAGGCTCGATCAAGACGTACGTCCAAAGGACGGTTGGCGTCCGCTGCCGGTCGGATAATGATGAGATCTTGCGGCGGACGCGGATCGCGGCGGGGCCATAAGCCGGGATGGGGTCGGGGCGCATCGGTCCGCCCGTCTGTAAGCGACGCTCAGCTTTGCGCATGCCTTTTTACGCTCAGAAGGACCGGCGAACCATGACTACGATCACAACCGCCATCGTCGCCTGTTCCCTGCTCGGCTGGTTTCAACAGGGTTTGACGTTTCCGGCCGGCCCGATGGAGTTCGGAGCGCCCTTGCCCGGGTTCGCCGCCCAAAGCGGCGGGGGCAATGGCAATGGCAATGGAAATGGCAATGTGGGCAACGGCAACGGCAACGGCAATGTGGGCAACGGTAATGGCAACGGCAATGCCGGAAACAATAATGGAAATGGCAATGTCGGCAACGGCAACGGCAACGGCTTCGCCTCTGACAACAACGGCAATGGGCCATTGGCCGGTGCGGAGGCGTGGTGGAGCGGGCCGGCGGCGTCACAACCGGAATGCGCCACCGCCCCTGGCGGATAGAGCCAGGACCGTGGCGGGGTTGGGGAGAGCCGCTGATGCAAGCGAGGGGCTTAATCAGCCCTCCCGCCGCGATCGGAAACGCGTCTATTCTGGTCCAGGAGAGTTGCTCGCGGAAACGGCGTGGGCGACAGGCGACCGCAAACGGGCGCTTGCAAGGTTTGCGGAGCCGAGCTTGAACATGCGGAGCGCTTTCTCCCCAGCGCTGAAATGCGCGCGGCCGCGGCAACTTGCAAGCCCCGTCACATTGCAACCCACGTCACATTCAACACGCGCGTGGGCCGCTCATGTGTCGGTTTGGCCGAATTGGCAAGAGGATCGCGAAACCTTGCTTGGCGCAGCATGTGGGTCGGTCCGCCGGCAGGGGGACGCATAGGCGCAAACCGAGGTGTTCCAAGCCGGCCAACACGGCCATGAGAGGCCAGCTCCGCCGCTTGGTCACAGGCGCCGTTACGCAAGGGGCGACCCGCACCCGAATACGACCCCGAATACGCTGATGGCTGTTCTTCGCCGTCGCGACGAAGTCTTCCGCATAGATACGTCGGAGCGCTAGCTGGGCGAACACCTCGGCCCGCAGTTGCTGGAAGCGCTCGGAATTGGCCACGGCGCCCCCGCAAGCGCAGTCGAAGGCCTTGGCGCGCCGGAGCGCCTAAACCGTCGGCAAAGCCGCCGGCCCATTGACACACCAGGGTTCCGGCCGGCGCCTCGCGAGCTGCATTCCGCCGCCGACGCCCTGGAGAAGATCACGGGCGTTGGGCCGGTTGGCATTCGCACCCAGGTCGCTCAACATCCTCCCCAGCTGTCGCGAGTGCGATCGGCATCGTGGAATAAATCGCTCCTTCGGACGGTCTTGATCTGTGTGGGACACGAGGTCCCGCGCAACAGACCCGGAGGCGATCATGAGCGGCCCAACCGAACTGACACCTGCGCCCGACGCGGACGGCATTGATCGGCGCGGCTTGCTCGAATGCATGACGTGGGCGGGAACCGGAGCGCTCTGGACGCTCGCGGGTGGCCTGCCCCAGGCCATCGCCCTCGACAAAGCCGTCGCGGCGCAGGCGCCGGCACAGCCCTTCACCTTCCTGCAAATCAGCGATAGCCATATCGGCTTTGACAAGCCGGCCAACCCGGACGCGCTCGACACGCTTCGTGAGGCCATCGATCGGATCAAGGCGCTTCCGAGCAAGCCCGCCTTCATGATCCACACGGGCGACATCAGCCACCTGTCGAAAGACAAGGAGTTCGACGACGCCGAAAAGCTCATTCAGGACGCCGGATTGCCCGTGTTCTACGTGCCCGGCGAGCACGACCTGCTCGATGACGAACAGGGCAAGTCCTATCTGGCGCGCTTCGGCGGCAAGGCGAAGGGAGCCGGCTGGTACAGCTTCGATCTCAACGGCGTTCACTATATCGGCCTGGTCAACGTCGTGAACCTGAAGGCGGGAGGCCTCGGCGCTCTCGGCGCCGACCAATTGCAATGGCTGGAGCAGGACGTCGCGGGGCTGTCCTCCTCGGCCCCGATCGTCGTTTTCGCCCACATCCCGCTGTGGACCATCGCCCCGGAATGGGGATGGGGGACCGCCGACAGCGCGCAAGCCCTTGCCCTGCTCAGACGCTTCGGCTCGGTGACGGTGCTCAACGGGCACATTCACCAGGTCATGCAGAAGGTGGAAGGCAACGTGGCCTTCCACACGGCTCGGTCGACGGCCTTCCCGCAGCCGGCCCCCGGAACGGCCGCGTCGCCCGGTCCCCTGAAGGTTCCGGCAGGCGACTTGCGGAAATATCTGGGCGTCGCGACCGTTGATTTCGTCCGCGTGAACCAGCCGCTCGCCATCATTGACAAGCCGTTGGCCGGCTGAGGCATGGTCGTCATGATTACAAAAAGGATGCGTTTCGCTCCGCTCGGATGCGGGCTCGCCGCCGTCCTGGCCTGGGAGGCGGCGGGAGCGCCCGTGGGCGCCGCCCAGGAGAAGGTGGCCGCCCAGGCGCCCCCGCCGGTCGAGATCACCATCGACAACTTCACATTCACGCCAACGGAGATCACGATCTCCCCCGGCACGACGGTGAGGTGGGTCAATCACGACGACATCCCGCATACGGTGGTGGAGGCGGAGAAGTCGTTCAAGTCGAAGACGCTGGATACCGACGACAGCTTCTCCATGACCTTCAAGTCGACAGGAAGTATTGTCTATTTCTGCTCCCTTCATCCTCACATGACCGGCAAGGTCATCGTGAAATCTGGCTCTTAGACACCGCCGGAGCCTCTGTCATGATGGACGATCCGGACGACGACCGCCATCCATGGTCCGGCGCCGTCGCGACCCTGGGCGTGTGGGCCTGCGCGTTCCTCGGCCTGGTGGCCATGGGCCATCGGGGTCCGCCAGCCCTGAGCGAGCCTACCGTCGTGGTGGCGCCCTGCGGACGGCTTGATCCGGGTGCGGAGGCGATGCGGCCGCCCCGTCACGACTTCCGCTCGACAGAGGAGGTCCGTGCCTCATGAGCGCCGCTGACGTCGCCTGTTCGTCGCCTGCCTTCGCGCCGCGCGGGGCGGCCGGCCTTCCGAGGAGCCCATCGGCGCTCGGGACCTCCGCCGCCCTCATTCATCGCGCCGTGCAGGGCGTCGGGGCGATGGCTCGCCGCTTCGCCGGCGTCCTGCAGGCAAGGACGGCTCCGGCCAGTTCGTCGCCCGACTTCGAGACGGAGGCCCTGCCTCATCTCGACGCCGTCTACAACCTCGCCCGCTATCTCTGCCGCGACCCCGACCGGGCCGAGGACATCGTGCAGGAGGCCTATCTGCGCGCCTTCCGCGGCTGGTCCGAGTTCCGGGGCGGCAGCGTGCGCGCGTGGCTCTTCGCCATCGTGCGCCATTGCCACCTCTCGCTGCGGGAGCGGGACCGGCGGGGCGCGGCGCCGGTCGCAAGCCGAAGCCCGGGCGAGGGCGACGACGGCGAGGACGACCCCGTTCTGGGCCTCCCGGCCGAGGGCGATCCCGAACTCGCCTTGTTGCGCAAGGATGAGGACGCATTGGTCCGCCGAATCCTCGACGTCCTCCCCGACGACGCCCGCGAGATCCTGGTGTTGAGAGACATCGAAGACTGTTCCTACCGCGAGATCGCCGACGTGCTGGGCGTGCCGATCGGCACGGTGATGTCGCGGATCTCGCGCGCACGACGAGCCTTCGCGCGGCGCTGGGCCACCATCATGCAAGGCGCCGCGCGATGACCGATCGGGAGACCTGCTCGCAGTGGCGCCCGCTGCTGGACGCCTTCGCCGACGGCGAACTGGACGCCGCCCATGCGCTCGGATGCGAGGAGCACTTCGAGGCCTGCGCGGCCTGCGCGTCGATGCTGCGCTCCATCCGGGCGACGAGGGCCGCCCTGGCGGCCCCCGGCCTGCGCCACGCGGCGCCGGTCTCTTTGCGCGCCCGGATCGAGGCCGCCCTGGCAGCCGAACGGTCCGGATCGACGGCGGGGAGGCGGCGTTCCCCGCCTGCCGCCGGCACCTGGCGTGCGGGCCTCGGGCGCTGGTCGCTGGCCTCGTCCGCGGGCCTCCTGGCCGCCAGCCTGTTGGTCATGACGCTGACATGGCGCGCGGTCCCGGGGCTCGAGGCCGGACTCGTCGAGAGCCATGTCCGCTCTCTGCAGGTGAGCCATCTCACCGACGTCGCCACGTCCGACCAGCACACGGTCAAGCCGTGGTTCAACGGCAAGGTCGACTTCGCTCCGCCCGTCGTCGACCTGAGCGGGCAGGGGTTCCCGCTGGCGGGAGGGCGCCTCGACTATGTCGCGGGGCGTCCTGTCGCGGCGCTCGTCTATCGCCGGAACGGCCATCTCATCAACCTCTTTATCTGGCCGGCTTCGGACGCCCAACGCCGCACGGTCCATCGGGATGGATACAACCTGCTGGGCTGGGCCCATGCCGGCCTCGCGTTCTGGGCCGTGTCGGATCTCGGCGCGAACGAGCTGAGCCGCTTCCGGCAGGCGTTCGAGGAGACGGACCCGGACAATCCCAAGCCGCCGCCTAGGTGAACGGGCGTCGATCTGGCGGAAGCCGTTACGCCGCGACGGAGCCAGGCCGGCCGGACATCCTGTCGCCCTTGGCGCTTTGAGCTTGAAGGCCGTGCGCTTGGGCGCGACATTCAGGTTTCGACGATCGAAAACGCTGCGTGGGGGACAGAAGAGGGAGACAGTCATGAGCCAAGCTGTGATCTACGGCCCCGACTACAGCACCTATGTCCGCACCGTACGGCTCTGTTTTGAAGAGAAGGGCGCGCCCTACGAGCTGGCGCCGGTTCATATTCTCGGCGGCGAGGCTCAGGACCCCGCCTATCTTCGCAAGCACCCCTTCGCGAAGGTCCCCGCCTTCCAGCATGACGGGCTGGAGCTTTACGAGACGGATGCGATTGCGCGCTACGTCGACGCCGTGTTCCCCGGAAAGGCGCTTCAGCCTGCCGACGCGAAGGCGGCGGCGCGCATGAACCAGGCGGTCAGCATCGTGAACTCCTACGCCTATGGGGCGATCGTGGGGAAGCTCGCGTGGCAGCGCCTGATCGTGCCTATGATGGGCGGCGCGGCGGACGAGAGCGTGATCGAGGCGTCAAAACCGATGGTGAGCCGCTGCCTGTCCGAGTTCGAACGGATCCGGGGCAACGACCGCTACCTGGCCGGGTCCGAGATCACGCTGGCGGACCTCTTCCTGGCGCCGATCTTCGCCTACTTTGTCATGACGCCGGAGGCGGCCGACCTCCTGGCCGACCACCCCGGGCTTCAGCATTGGTGGAGCGAGATCAGCGCCCGACCGTCCATGCAGGCCACCGCGCCGAAGATGGGCTAACGGCTTCTGCCCATCCTCCAGCAGCGTGACCATCTCGCTCCGAAGCGGCGAAGACGCCTTCAAACCGAGGCGGCCCTGGGGGCGTCGACATGCAAAGCAGCCTGGCTCCAGGCGGCTTGGCCACCTCAGCGGCGACGTTTCAGCCAGCATCATTCCGCCACGATGGAAGCGTGATAGTGCTTAGCACTCTCCCGTTCTGAGTGCCAAAGTTGTGCTCGGCAGCCGTCTGCGCCCCTCGTTCGATGAAGGACAACGCTATGAAGTTCCGTCCCCTGCACGACCGCGTCGTCGTCCGCCGCCTCGAGTCGGAGGAGAAGACCAAGGGCGGCATCATCATTCCCGACTCCGCCAAGGAGAAGCCCCAGGAGGGCGAGATCGTGGCGGCTGGTCCCGGCGCCCGTGACGAGAGCGGCAAGCTCGTCGCCCTCGACGTGAAGGCCGGCGACCGCGTGCTGTTCGGCAAGTGGTCCGGCGCCGAGGTCAAGATCGACGGTCAGGACCTCCTGATCATGAAGGAGTCCGACATCATGGGCGTCGTCGCCTGATCGGACTGCCTCTACCCGCCCTTTCCTGAATCCCATTCAAGGAGCATGACGTCATGGCTGCCAAAGACGTTCGCTTTTCTTCTGACGCCCGCGAGAAGATGCTGCGCGGCGTGGACATCCTCGCCAACGCCGTGAAGGTGACGCTCGGTCCCAAGGGCCGCAACGTCGTCATCGAGAAGAGCTTCGGCGCTCCCCGCATCACCAAGGACGGCGTCACCGTCGCCAAGGAGATCGAGCTTGAGGACAAGTTCGAGAACATGGGCGCCCAGATGGTGCGCGAAGTGGCCTCAAAGGCGAGCGACGTCGCCGGCGACGGCACGACGACCGCGACCGTGCTGGCGCACGCGATCGTCAAGGAAGGCGCCAAGGCCGTCGCGGCCGGCATGAACCCGATGGACCTGAAGCGCGGCGTCGATCTCGCCGTGACCGCGGCCCTCGAGGACATCAAGAACCGCGCCCGCAAGGTCGCGTCCTCCGCCGAGGTCGCCCAGGTCGGCACCATCTCGGCCAACGGCGACACCGCCATCGGCGAGATGATCGCCCAGGCGATGCAGAAGGTCGGCAATGAGGGCGTGATCACGGTCGAGGAGGCCAAGACGGCCGAGACCGAGCTCGACGTCGTCGAGGGCATGCAGTTCGACCGCGGCTACCTCTCCCCGTACTTCATCACGAATGCGGAGAAGATGGTCGCCGAGCTCGAGGACCCCTACATCCTCATCCACGAGAAGAAGCTGTCGTCGCTGCAGGCGATGCTGCCGATCCTCGAGGCCGTGGTGCAGACCGGCAAGCCGCTCCTCATCATCGCCGAGGACATCGAGGGCGAGGCTCTCGCCACCCTGGTGGTCAACAAGCTGCGCGGCGGCCTCAAGGTCGCGGCCGTGAAGGCTCCGGGCTTCGGCGACCGCCGCAAGGCGATGCTGGAGGACATCTCGATCCTCACCGCCGGCCAGATGATCGCCGAGGACCTCGGCATCAAGCTGGAGTCGGTCACCCTCAACATGCTGGGCCGCGCCAAGCGGGTCCGCATCGAGAAGGAGAACACCACGATCGTCGACGGCGCCGGCGAGCGCTCCGACATCGAGGCGCGCGTCAACCAGATCAAGGCGCAGATCGAGGAGACCACCTCCGACTACGACCGTGAGAAGCTCCAGGAGCGCCTGGCCAAGCTCGCGGGCGGCGTCGCGGTGATCCGCGTCGGCGGCGCGACCGAGGTCGAGGTGAAGGAGAAGAAGGACCGCGTGGACGACGCGCTCAACGCCACCCGCGCTGCGGTGGAAGAGGGCATCGTTCCCGGCGGCGGCACCGCGCTGCTGCGCGCCAAGGGCGCCGTCTCCAAGCTGAAGTCCGACAACCCGGACGTCCAGGCCGGCATCAACATCGTGATGAAGGCCCTCGAGGCGCCCCTGCGCCAGATCGTCGAGAACGCTGGCGTCGAAGGCTCCATCGTGGTCGGCAAGATCGGCGAGAACCCGTCCGAGACCTTCGGCTTCAACGCCCAGACCGAGAAGTACGTGGACATGCTTGAGGCCGGCATCGTCGATCCGGCGAAGGTCGTCCGCACGGCTTTGCAGAACGCGGCGTCGGTGGCGAGTCTTCTGGTCACCACCGAAGCGATGGTGGCTGAAAAGCCCAGCAAAGAGGCGTCCGCCGCCATGCCTGGGGGCGGGGGCATGGGCGGCATGGGCTTCTAGCGGGCGAGGGGAGCGCGGGAACCTGCTCGGTCTCCCCGCGCTCACCAAGGCTTCGGATTCAGAGCGAAGCCGCGATGCTCAGGCGGCCTGGATCTTGGGGACCGGTGCAGCGTTCCGCAAGCCAGGATCACCCCGCCGTTGCCCTTGCCGCCGACCCTCGCGAAACGGACGGCGTCCGAGCAAGCGCCTTCCTGCGTCGGCTCGCTCGGCAGCCCTTCACGAGCCTGCATCGAGATCATGCCAGGTCAGGTCGTGGGGCAGTGATGTTGCGGTCTAGGATCACTGTCGCCCAAACCCGTTCTGGCTGGCGCCGGCAAGGCCCGCCTGGGCAGCGCTCCACTCCTATGGACAGCGCTCCACTGGCCTCGGTCGAGCCGCCGACCCGACCTCGCTCGGTCTGGACTCTCACGCTCACGGCGCGCGGCTGAAAGCGGCCCGGCTCGGAGCTCGTTCTGCCTGGCCGGCCTTTGCGGGCTACCAAGCCCGCTGGAGTAGACCCCGGCGGCGCTCCGACGGGGGCAAAGCGCGGTGAGCCGCGGCGCGACTGAGCGGCCTCGGGCCATACACGGGGTGCAGTCCGCCCGCCGAGCGAAGACGGTGCCGACGCCGACGATGGCTGCGCGCGAACGGCGCCTGGTCGGGCCTGCAACGGCATGGCCACGCCGGCGCGGCCATGCTAACGGAGGGTTGAAGGAAGCCGTCTCGCCGATGGAGCTCTCCCTCGCATCGGAGCATGCCGGCCTTTGATGGGCTCAGTTTCGCCCCTGCGCCTTTTGGCGGACTTGCGCCGGGCGGACCTTCGCGTGCTGAAGGTCGCTTCAGTTCTGGTCCCGCTGGCTTTCTTCGCCTTCGGCGCCGGGCAGAGCTATCATCAGCGCCTGCGCGAGGCCGCGCAGTCGGTCGAGCGAACGGTCGACATCCTGGATCAGCAGGCACGACGCGTCTTTGAGGTGCAAGATCTCATTCTGCAGCAGACCGACGACCGCGTCGCCGCGATGACGTGGGACGAGATCGGCTCCTCCGAGACGCTGCATCAATGGCTGAAAGCGATGGACGACCGCGTCGCCCAGATCGACGTAGTCTGGCTGATCGACCCTCAGGGGCATGGGCGCATTCCAGCCGCTTCTTCCCCGCTCCCGCAACCTCCCGGGTGGCGGACCGCGATTATTTCGGGGCGCTGCAGTCCGGAGCCGCCGGTCTTGTCTTCGGCGAGCCTCGACCGGGCCGCACCACTATCGGTCACGTGTTCTTGAACGTGGCGCGCCGCCGCGCCGGGCCCACGGGAGCTTTCGACGGCGTCATTGTCGCTTCCTTAGGGCCTGAATTCTTCGCCAACGCGTTCAAGGGCCTCGTCGTCAGCCCTGACGACGCGATCTCCTTCATCCGGGAGGACGGCGCCATGCTGGCGCGTGGGCCGCAGCCGCTACGCCAGCCCGTCCAGCTGGCCCCTGACAGCGGGCCCCTCGCCAATCTGCATCAGGGCGAAATGAACGCGATCTGGAGCTGCGACGGGTCGCCCCGGACCAGCCAGAGGTCCTCGGGAAGGTCATACTGGATCGCAATATCGCCGCGCAGCGACTGGCCCAGCACCCTCAACCTGCCCCGGGCCGAGATCGACGCCCGGGTGGCCCCCACGCCCACAAGCGGCGACCAGCGCCCCGCCGCCGCCCGGCGCCGCGTGCTCCTGGTCGAAGACAACCTGCCGGTGGCCGAGGTTGGCCGCGCCATCTTGGTCGAGCGCGGCCACGCCGTGACGGTCTGCGCCAATGCCCGCGACGCCTTGGCGCTCCTGGCGCAAGGCGCCTATGACGTGGTCCGTTCCGATCGTGTCATGCCCGGAGCCATGAACGGCCTCGATTTGGCGCGCGCCGTCGCGGCCCGTCACGCCGGCCTGCCGATCGTGCTGATGACCGGCTACAGCGAGGCCGCCAACAGGGCCATAGCGGAGGGCTTCACCCTGTTGCTGAAGCCCTACGAACCGTTGGCTCTGGCCAAAGCCGTCGAAAGCGCGGGCGCGCCGGAAAGCGAAAGCGCGACTTAGGACAGGCGGCCTGCGTGACAGGCCTTGAGGACCTGGGGCGCGTAGGCCGAGGTCGAGCAGAGAGCGGCAGCCTTGTCGACATGGTCCGATGCGGACATGCGGTCTCATCCCACACCAGAGGAAGGTTTCAAGGCTGCGCCCAGAGCCGTTTCACCGCCTTGATCCAGGGGCGGGCGACCGAGGTCCGTTGCTGTCCCTGGTCGGGCGGAGCCGCTTGGCTTGGCGCCGGACCACAGCTGGCTCGTCCGGTTTGAAGGACGTCATGATCTTGTTCGTCTGACTGTCGGAACCAGACGCCGCCATCGCCATTGAATCGGTATTCCGCAGTGGAAGACCTCACGTAAGCCCCGCAGCATCAGCCCCCCGCTGCGGGGCTTTCTGATGCCGTGTTGCGAGATGAAAATAACTGCCCGTTCTCGTGGCCCCCGCCGTGCCGCTTTGGACATTCTCAGCAATCCCGACTTCCACCAGCTCTCAGTAGAGGGCTCCTCTCATGGCGACACACCGGCTACTGCGCGGCAGATATTGGTAGACCAACCAATTGAGCTATTTCTATATCCATCATACAGTGGTCAAAATCAAGCCGAGGGGCGCCATGAGTAGCCTGCGTGCCTATGAGATCTACACTCACATGGAGGGGGCCCCCTTCGTCCTTGTAAGGTTGTATGCCTCGACAGACGAACTCGCCGTTCAAACCGCCCTCAGGTTTCTTCGTGAACGGAAAGCGGCCGGTGTCATTGCGCCTGACCAACTGGTCTGGATGACGGGACCCGACGCACGAAATGTCATGCCGTGCCGCAGCATCGCCGAGTCGCTCACATCCAGCCCCCATTTGAACTAAAGGGGGCCGCTGTTCACGCGCCGTGCGCGGGATCGCGCTGTCCTGGCAAGCCACAGGAACGCGAACGACCGCCGGTCCAACTCCGGCGGCCGCCCGACCTCTCCTCGCAGGATCATGGTGCCCGGCCCCGCGCTGGATGGCGAGAGAGGGCTGCGTTGATCCTCGCTTTCCACAGGCGAGTGAGGCGCAAAACGGGTCGGCCCCGTCGCGAAACGGGGCCGACCTGCTTACCCGATTCAGGAGAGGGACCATGAGTCCTCTGGCCTGAGGCTTGGGTCCGCATGGTTTACAACGGCTTCCCCAAAAGGCCGAGCCGCTGCTTGCGAACGACGGCCGACCTGGTCCGGGCCGACCGTGACTGGAACGACTATGTGGTGAACGCCGTCACGCAATTCGCTCATTCGGCATCCAGCCGCAGGGAAACGTCACACAGGCCAAAGCGGCCTGGTTGCCAGCCGCACTGGCTGCGGCTCGTCCGCAATCCGCGACGACCACCGGTTGCCGCGCTTCGGGCGATAGCCGGGTCGGTTTGGTCGGGTAAACGGGACGGCGGCGGACCATGTCTTTCGGCCGCACGTGACTGGTGGCGCCGCAAACGCCATGACCGCTCAGCTTTGCAGACTGCCAGTCGTGCGGCGTTCGTGCATTCCTGCACACGTCGTCGGCTGACTTTGCGGCAATATGGTCGCTCAGCAATCGATGAGGCGACGAAAATGAGTGCGCACGCTTTCAATCTTGGTGAGCCGCTCGGCCCTGGAGCCATCAAGACCGCGCTTCGCGCCACCCGGCCCGCCCTCGCCACGGCCGTCGTGTTCAGCTTTTTCATCAACGTCCTGGCCCTCGCCGGGCCGCTCTACATGCTGCAGGTCTATGACCGCGTGCTGTCCAGCCGCAGCCTGAGCACCCTGGTCGCGCTGACCGTCATCCTGGCTTTCGTCTACGCGGTGTCGTCGGCGCTGGAGATGCTGCGGTCCAAGATCCTCGTCCGGGCCGGCGTCAAGTTCGACAAGGTCGCCAATCCGGACGTGTTCCGCGGCGTGCAGCGCGCGACGATCATCCAGCCGAGCCCGCGGCATGTTCAGTCGCTGCGCGACGTCGACACCATCCGCGAGTTCTTCACGGGCAGCGGCCTGCTGGCTTTCTGCGACTTCCCGTGGGTGCCCGTCTATGTGATCGCGGCCTTCGCGCTGAACCCGATCTATGGCTGGCTCGCCGTCGGCGGCAGCGTCATCACCTTCGGGCTGGCGCTGGCCAACGAGTACTCCACCAAGAGCAGCCTCGACCAGGCGTCGCGCAACGCCATGGCGGCGAACAACCACGCCGTGGCGACGTTCCGCAACGCGGAAGTCCTGCAGGCGATGGGCATGATCGAGGCGCTCCGCTCGCGCTGGTCGAAGCACCACGAGGCCACCCTCGGCTGGCAGGCCGCGGCCAGCAACAAAGCGGGCGTGCTGATCGCCCTCACCAAGTTCAACCGCACGCTGCTGCAGAGCCTGATCCTGGGCGTCGGCGCCTATCTGGTGATCGAGCGCGAGGTGTCGCCCGGCATGATGATCGCGGCGTCGATCATCATCGGCAAGGCGCTGGCCCCGGTGGAGATCGCGATCGGCAACTGGAAGGGCTTCGTCTCGATGCGCGAGGCCTACCGCCGCGTCAACGGCCTCTTGGAGAAGGTGCCGGAGCCGTCCAAGCGCCTGCGCCTGCCCACCCCCGCCGGCACCGTCACGCTGGAGAACGTCCATGCGCGCGCGCCCGGACGCGAGACCCTGGTGCTGCGCAACGTCTCCCTCACGCTTCCCGCCGGCGCGGTGCTGGGCGTGGTCGGCGCGTCGGCCGCCGGCAAGTCGAGCCTGGCGCGGGTGATGGTCGGCGTGTGGCCGGTCGCGGGCGGCACGGTCCGCCTCGACGGCGCGGACCTCAACCACTGGGATCCGAACGACCTCGGCCGCCATATCGGCTACCTGCCGCAGGACGTCGAATTGTTCTCCGGCACCATCGCCGAGAACATCAGCCGCTTCGACGAGGCGGCGACGCAGGACGACATCATCCGGGCCTCCACGCTGGCCGGGGTGCACGACCTCGTGCAGAAGCTGCCGGACGGCTACAACACCCATATCGGCGACGGCGGGCAGGCCCTCTCGGGCGGCCAGCGCCAACGCATCGGGCTGGCCCGCGCCATCTACGGCATGCCGGCGGTGATCGTGCTCGACGAGCCCAACGCCAATCTCGACTCCGTCGGCGAGCAGGCGCTGGTGCAGGCCGTGGCCGCCATGAGGCAGGCCCGCCGCACGGTGGTGATCGTCACCCATAAGACCAACATCCTGGGGATGGTCGATTATGTGCTCGTGATGAACGAGGGCGCCGTCCAGCTCGCCGGTCCGCGCGACGAGGCGCTGGCCGCCATCATGGGTCCGCGCGTCGTGGCGGGGTCGCCAGCGCGAGACTCGGCGGCCGCTGAAACGAGGGCGCCGTCGCTGGAGAAACGCGGCGGCGCTGCCACGGCCGCCTGAGCGCAGGTTCGTCCAGGCTCGTCCAAGAATACGATCAGCTGCCAGAGGAGAGAGACATGAGCGTCATCGAGGCGCCTCCGGCGTCCAGCGACTTTCGCAATCTTGCGATCGCCGGCTATGTGGTGATCGCGACCTGCATCGGCGGCCTGTTCCTGTGGGCCGGGCTCACCAAGCTCGACAGCGCCGTCGTGGCGAACGCGTCGGTGTCGCTGGATTCGCGCCGCAAGGTCATGCAGCACCTGGAAGGCGGCATGATCAAACAGATCGCCGTCAAGGAGGGCCAGCTCGTGCAGGAGGGCGAGGTGCTGGTCCGCCTCGACGACACGCAGGCCCGCGCCAGCCTCGACCTGGTGCGCAACCAGCTCGACGCGGTGATCGCCCAGGAGGCCCGCCTCATCGCCGAGCGCGACCGGGCCGCGGAGATCGCCTACCCGGCTGAGCTGAGCAGCCGGGACTCGTCGCCCAGCGTCCGCAAGATCATCGACGACCAGAACGCCCAGTTCCGCGAGCGTCGCAACTCGCTGCGCAGCCAGATCGACGTGCTGCAGAGCCGGGTGCACCAGCTTGAGACCGAGATCGAGGGGCTGAAGCGCGAGGGCGCGGCGGCCGAGCAGCAGCTCTTCTTCATCAATGACGAGCTCGTGGGCGTGCGCGACCTGGCCGACAAGGGGCTGGTGGCCAAGACCCGCCGCAACGCGCTGGAGCGCGAGAAGGCCCGCCTCGACGGCGTCATCGGCCGCAACCAGATCGACGAGTCGAAGGCCCGCAACAACATCAATGAAGTGCGGCTGCAGGTGAACCAGCTGCAGCAGAAGCTGCAGGAGGACGTGGCGGCCTCCATGCAGGAGACGCGGCAGAAGATGTCCGACCTGCGCGAGAAAATCCGCGTGTCCGAGGACGTCCTGCGCCGGACCGAGCTGACCGCGCCGCGGGCCGGCATCGTCCAGAACGTCAAGATCAGCACCATCGGGCAGGTCCTGCGCCCGGGCGAGTCGCTGCTGGAGATCGTGCCCACGGACGACCAGCTCGTCGTGGAGGCGCAGGTGCCGGTCACCGACGTCGACCGGCTGCAGACCGGCCAGGCCGCCGAGATCCGCTTCCCGAACTTCCACTCCCGCACGACGCCCACCATCATGGGCCAGATCCGCAGCCTGTCGCGCGACCGGTTGGTCGACGAGACGTCGCACCAGCCCTACTTCCTGGCGCAGGTGGCCGTGTCGGACACCGACATCCCCGAGGAGATGAAGGCGCGCCTCAGGGCCGGCATGCCGGCCGAGGTCGTGTTCCCGTCGGGCGAGCGCACCGCGCTGGAATACATGATCCATCCTCTCAAGGAGGCGTTCGCCAAGGGCTTCCGCGAGCGTTGACGAAGACTCGAGCGGCGTCTCGGTGATTTGGAACGAGAGCTCCAGTAGCACATTCGTCGGGTCGAACTTGAAACTGAGCACAGTGACTGGGCTCACGGAAACAGTTACAGATAACACGGCCTTCGATTTTGTCGCGCGACGGGAACAGAGGATAAGGCGACGCTGGAGCTGCGCGATGTCACGTTCAATGTCGCGACGAAATTCGTTTCCGTTGGCGGGTTGAGCACTGACCTTGGCGCAGTCGGAAGATCCGGCGACCGCGGGCGGGCGACGCCTCCACAATCACGGGCTGATCTCTCCGGCTTGGACCATCGCTGCGACCCGCGAGGGGACCCTCAATCGGGGCGCGACGCCAGCGTGTTCACATCGCTGGCTCATCTCGATGCGTCGCATCACCAGGGCGACATGCCCTTCACCGTCGATGTGGGCACGCGCTGACCCGGCCCTTGACGACCCTGCCCTTGGCGGAAGGCGTCAACGCCAGCACGCTCCAAGCCGGCAATGGCCTGCCGGACCCGATCCAGTTCACCGCCGACAACGTCTCGACTTTCGGCAAGCTCACCACGGTGGTCAATTTCAACCAGAACGCCGAGGACAAACTGGATCTCAAGGCCTTCGCGCTTGGAGCCGACACGACTGTCGGCACAACCGGAGCGACCCTGACCGGCGATACCGCCGGCTTCTTCACCGGCGCCAACCGGGTCGTTCTCAACGACGCCACCGACACCATCGATGTCGACGTCAACAAGGACGGCAACTTCAGCGCCGCCACCGACCTGGCGGTAAGGACCACCGGGGTGACAGCGGCCGGCTTTACTGCGGCGGACCTCGTCCTGACCGAAAACGCGCTGCATGGCCCAACGAAACTTGCTCGCCAGATGATAGGGAGGGATCGGCATCAGCCGATCCCTCCCTACGCGCGCTACGTTTTTAAACCCAGTGATGGCCTGAGGTCACCCAGGAGCCGCTGAAGGCGTGTACGCCCGCCAAGGTCACAGTTCCCGCAATCTGCAGTTCGTCGTCAATGGGTTCGAGCATGAAGATCACATAGCCGTTGGATTAATAGGCGGCGGCGTAGATCTCGCCCTTCAAGTCGAGGCGATCGCCGTCATTGGCGTTGAATCGACTACCACATTGTCCCCGGGCGTGATCCGCATCGCGGCGCCTGTCACGTCGAGGACCGTGTAGGAGGGGTCAGACACAAACCTATCCGCCCCCGCGTCGCCCCATAGCAGATCGTCGCCGCCATCGCCGTTCAGGGCGTCGTCGCCCGGACCGCCATGCATTTCGTTAGGCCCGGGCATGAAATGGCGTTGTATTCAGAGGGGAGTCCGGCCTGAGGCAGCCGCGCGTCGCCATGCAGGTCGTCATTGCCGGCGTCGCCGGAAAGCACGTCGGCGTAGTTCGTGCCGGGGTAGACATGCGCGACGTAATTGGAGCCGCCCCAGATGTGGTCGTCGCCGTCGCCGCCGTGCAACTGGTCGGTTTGCCACTGTCCATCAAGCACGTCGTCGCCGGCGTCGCCCCAGATGAAATCGAATCCCCCGCCGCGCAAAAGCGTGTCGTCGCCCTCGCGCCCAAAAACGAAGTCCGGGGACCCGCCGCCGTCGATGACGTTGGCCTGAGCGTCGCCGTAGAGGACGTCTGTAAACCGGCTGCCGATGACCTGCTCGACTCCCATGAAGCTGTCGGAGGCCGCCCACCCGGTTCCCAAGGCCGCATCGGCGAGGTCGATGGTGACGCCCAAGTCGTAACGGCCGACCGAGGCGATGCTGGGCGCATTGTCGTAGCTCACGGTATCGGCGGCTCCCACGCCGATGAAACTCTCCGGCTGGCTGGTCGCATGGACCAAGTTCTAAAAGTAGACCTGCGTCGCGAGCGCCATGATCAGCCCCTTTGAGAACGTGGCCCGTCGCCTGCACGGCTCAGCGCTGGCCTCTCAACCACGGCCACAATCTCTTGAAACGCGCGCGCAGCCGGGCTTGTTCACCGGCCGCGTTATTTCTGCCGGCAGACGGGTCGCGATATCGGTGGCGCGACCGCTTGCGACGGTCGGGAGCGCGCGAGGCTTGCCGCATGCCGAGATTCTTGGCCGGGCTGTTGCGGAGACTTTGGATGCGCCGGCGCGCAAGCGGCCGCCGGTTTCCATCGAGCGCAGCATTGCTGGCGAACAAAGGGTTTCCCGGTTTGTTATCCTTCTCGGCGCGCCCGCAGCCTGGACAGGGATTCTCGCGAGCATCGCCAAAGTGCGCGACTCCCATCAGATTTTAGTACGCGCCTCGGTGGGCTTCCGTCCTGTTTGTCGGCGGCCCGCCCCCGAGACTGCATCCGCTCGTATCGTTCGGCCACCGAAGCGGAGTGTCGGGGAGCCGGCCCAACGAGCACTGCGGAACGCGCACTAACGGATTGAAGGCGCGTACTGGATCCCTCCCTGGCTCCAAAGACGGTTCAGCCCGCGGGGCAGACCCACAGGGCTGCCAGGCCCAAGGTTTCGGTCGAAGGACTCGCCATAATTGCCTACGTGGCGAACAATCCGCGCCACCCAATCCTTCGAAAGGCCGATCGTCTCGCCCAGGTTCGCCTCCGTCCCCAAAAGCCGACGAATGTTCGGATTCTCGGACTTCAGCATGGCGTCGACGTTAGCCTGCGTGACGCCCAGCTCTTCCGCATCGAGCCACGCGAACAGGGTCCAGCGAACCAGCGTGAGCCAGCTCTCATCCCCGCGGCGGACCCAGGGACCGAGCGGCTCTTTCGATATCGCTTCGGGCAGAATCACATGGTCGCCGGGCTGGGCCATTTTGAGCCTCAAGGCGGCAAGCTGCGACATGTCCGTCGACAGCGCGTCGCAGCGCCCGGTCTCATAGGCCTGGGTCACGTCGTCGATGGCCTGGAACGTGACCGGCTTGAAGCGCAGGTTGTTGGTGCGGGCGTAGTCGCCGAGATTGAGCTCGTTGGTGGTCCCCTGAGCGACGCAGACCGAGGCGCCGTCGAGATCCTTCACGCTGTTGAGCTTCATCGACTTGCGGACCAGGAAGCCCTGGCCGTCGTAGTAGTTCACGGCGGCGAAAATCACGCCTTGCCCCGCGTCGCGCGCCAAGGTCCAGGTCGTGGTGCGCGGAAGCACGTCGACATCCCCGCTCAGCAGCGCGATCAGCCGATCCTTGCTGGACAGAGAGACGTATCGAACCTTGTCGGGATCGTTGAAGATCGCCGACGATAATGCGCGGCAGAAGTCCGTGTCGAACCCCTTCCACTTTCCGGCCGCATCCGGGAGCGAGAAGCCCGGAACGCCTTGGCTCGTCCCGCACACCAACTCACCGCGCGCCTTCACCTTGTCCAGCGTCGCCTGGGCTCCGGCGGGCGCGGCGCCCACAGCGAGGCAGCTCGCGGCGAAGACGGCGGTCAAAAACCCTCTCATGCTTCACTCCCTTGTTTTCTTAGGTTTTCATTCTGTCTGGCAGCCGCGAGCACAGCGATCAGGCTCGTGGCCGCATCCGCGATGTGGGCCGCCAACGCCCGGCAGGCGTCGTCCACGGCGCGGTCTCGGCAGAGCCGCAGAAGAGCCCTGTGCTCGGCCTGCATCTGGTCCCGGTGACCCATGACCCGGGCCGGCACAGGCAGGTGCCGGTAGGCGTTGAGGTACATCTTGCGGGCGAGGGCCACCGCCTGCGGCCGTTGCGCAGGGCGATAGAGCGTGACGTGGAAAGCCCAGTTCAGGTCCGACCATTGCTCCGGCGCAGCGCCGTCGAGCTCGGCCAGAAGCGCGTCGGCTCGGGCGAAGTCCGGTTCGGCGAGCTCGGGGAGCGAAAGGCGCAGCAACCACGTCTCCAGCTGGGCGCGGATCTCATAGGCCTCCCGCAGCTCGTCAACGGAGAGCCGGGTGACGACAGCTCCTTTGTGCGACACCAGGCGGACCAGTCCTTCGGCCTCAAGCTGGTTGAGGGCCTCCCGCACCGGCACCCGGCTCACGCCCAACTCCTCGGCGAGCCTCTCCTGGCGCAGCGGCTCGCCTCCTGAGATGGCGCCCGACAGGATGCGTTCGCGCAGGGCGTCGAGCACCTGCGCCGCCGCCGTACTCCGCTCCAGCTTTTTGAACGTAGCCATGGATGCTCATTGGCGTGTCGGTTTGGATCCAATATACGCTTTGTGTGGGGTTCGGAAGAGGCTTGCGATGATCCTGATCACCAACAACGAAGGCACCCAAGGCGCGCCGGTCACGGCGGAGCTGCTCTCCCAGGGCGCGTCGGCGCTCGACGCCATCGAAGCCGGTGTTCGCGCGGTCGAGAGCGACCCGAATGTGCGCACCGTCGGAAAAGGAGGGTGGCCGAACCTCATTGGAGAAATCGAGCTGGACGCCGCGATCATGGACGGCGACACCCTGCGGACCGGATCGGTGGGCGCGCTGAAGGGATTCGCGCACCCCATCAGCGTCGCCCGCGCGGTGCTGGAGCGGCTTCCTCACGAGATGCTGGTGGGAGAGGGCGCGGCCCGCTTCGCGGCGGAGATTGAGGCCGAGCGCGACGACAACCTGTTTCCCGACACGATGGCGCCTTGGGAGACATGGTTCGCCAGTCAGTTGTCCCCCGCCGAGCGAGCCGCCTTTCCGGCGATCTCGCTCGCCGACCACTGCCGGGCCGCGATCGACCCCGAAAAGCCGATGGGCACCACTGTCTTCCTCGCTCTAGACGCGCGCGGATCGCTGGCCGGGGGCGTGTCCACGGCCGGTTGGGCGTTCAAATATCCGGGTCGGCTGGGCGACAGCCCCATCATTGGGGCCGGCATGTATGCCGATTCTGAGTACGGCGCGGCGGCGTGCACCGGCGCCGGCGAGATGGCGATCCGCACATCCGCGGCCCGCTCCGCCGTCCTCTACATGAAAATGGGGATGGGCGTCCGCGAGGCTTTGGACGAGGTCGTGCGCGATCTCTCAAGACTGAAGGGCGGCTTGATCGACCGAATCACGCTGCATGCAGTTGCCCCCAATGGCGAGCACTCGGTCGTGGCGGTGAACGCGCCGAAGCCTTGGTCCTACTGGCTATGGGACGGGGCGGGCTCGCCTCGGACCGTGCAAGCCCACCTGGCCACGAGCCGCTGATCCTATTCCGACTGACGCGGCGAAAAGCAGCAAGTGCTCCTTAGATGACGCTAAAGAGGTCTGCACGCCATGCCGCATTCCCCGCCGCGCCCGCTGACCATTGGCGGGCAGCCTCAGCACAGCGCGCGGCGGCGCCTGGGGTGAGGCGGCTGAGCGGGGGAGCGAGCCGGAGGCTGCGGGGCCGAAGAATGAGGAGAACTCCTGACTCGCGCAGCGGGGCGTTCCATCATTCATTGCTTCATCCGCCGGTGCAGGGGGTCCGCATTGCAAAGCCTTTGGATGATTTGGCTCGATCGGCCCGCCGTCGTCGTGTCCGGCGAGCCCTTTGTCATGGCGGGCAAACAACTGCCCTGGACCCGCTTCAATTTGGCTGAAATCGAAAGCGCGGAATTCCTGTCCGAGGCAGAGTTCCTGCAGCGTTTCTCCCAGTGGGGGCTGCCGGAGACGCCCAAGCCGGCTCGATCCAACGTTCGGCTCAGGTCGCCAGCAGATCCGGCTTTGAGTCACGCTCCGGCGCGCACGACGGCTCTTTCGCCCGCAACAAGCACCGAGCGTGAGCCCGGCCCACACCGCCAAGGCGTTGTCTGAAAGCGGTTTGCTTGCCAATTGGATGTAGCAGTGCTGCTCAGTCGCCTGCGCCCCATGCGCGCCCCAGCGCCGCCGCGATCCGAGGAGCCAGCGCGTGGCAGGCCTCGACCGACTGCGCCATTGAGCTGAACCGCAAGGCCGCCGCATCCTCCGTCCGGCCGAGGTCGACAGACACGCCGAGCCGCCCACAGGACAGCCGCCGTCGCGCCGGTCAGCAAGCCGGTGAGGCTTCTTTTTCACGGCGTGGCGCGACCGCAGGGCAGGGGAGCGGGCGAGCGAAAGGCCCCCCAATGGCGCGCCTCGATCCTTTTGGCCTTGGCCACGGCGCAGAAGTCGCGGCTGGTTTACTGCCGGTGGTGGCGGCGGCAAGGCGGGCGCACGACGTGCAGATTGTCGGGCTCGTCGCCGCCGCCCAGCAGGCGGGGCACGTCTGACGGCTTAGGGCGCTGCACGCCACGGCCTCGGCGGCGCCCAGCGCATTGGGCTTAAGCGTGTGCGAAGTCGTTGCCACATTGCCCAGGTCGACCATCACCACGGTTCAAAGCCGTCTCGCCAAGCCCGGCGCGCCGCACTCCAGGTCGGCCGCCAGCGCCTAAAAAAGTTTGCGACAGTCCACGCCATTCGCGCCCATAACGCTGTTCGCATTGACGATGACTTATCCTAATCAAGGCTGGGCCGACCCGAACTGAGGACCGATGATTCCGATACGCAACTATTGCCATATAAATTTATGCAATGTATCGTGATTGTGCTTGCGTTTGCTGGAGACGACATCGATGTCGGAAGACGATCGAGAACGGATTAGCAAATTGTTGGAGGAAGTGGCTGAATTGTGGAGCAAAGAAGAGGCCGATCGGGCCCACTTTGTTCATCAGAGCCACCCGGCAATACATATTGTGTTAGCGAAAGTTGAGCAACAGGATACACAGCCTTTGGACATGTTTCCGCCGCTGCCACCCCGCACAGTGAACTGAGGAACGCGCACGCACCGCGCGGCCAAAGGGGTTTGCGGGTCGGCTGCTTAAGCCTAAACCCAACATCTTAACTTGGTTTGCTGAGAATGAGGGCGTTAGGGGCCGGGCGCCACCCAGCGATAAAGGCGCGCGCGGGCGCAGGCTGCGTGGCCTGGCAGCGAGGCGTCCTTCGGCCAGGCGGGCCGCTTGATGTCCGGCTTCAGGGTGAGACGTAGGCGCACGGCGCTGTTGCGCGCCGAAACAGCGTCGCTGGACCCGTGCTCGCGGTCGAACCTTGTCGCGACAAATGCTCTCATTGGGTCCGCCAGCCCGACAGAGCGGGTCCCGTTGCCCAGAGCCGCCCTGGAGGCGCATGGACCACAGCCCGCCGCCGCGGCGCGCCAAGGACGCCGCCTTGCGCACGCGGTAGAACCGGAGCGCTCTTGGCCGAAGACAAAGGCCGGGCCATCCTGCCGCCAGTTGTTGGGCGGCGTCGGACTGGAACGGCGCGAAAGGCCCCGACGCGCGACGAAGGGGTCGGCTCGGCCAGACCGGAGCGGGCGGCCCCTGACCTCCGCAGAGGTGGCGTGGGTCAGAGAAACTGGACCATCTGTCTGATAGATAGTTCAGTCGATAAACACCGCCAACTCACGGCCACAATCACCGCCGAACCGAGCATCAGCTGCGCCGGGCGACAGGGCGGACCACCTTGGGGCCAGCGTCTCCCGCGCCGCGGAACTTGTCGTCCACGGGATCGGTCCTGCAGGGCCTTACGGCGTTGAAGCGCCATAAAGGCCTGCAATGGCCATGATCCGGTCGCGCGGTGAATGAGCCAGGCAAGATCATTCACTGATCCCTGACAGCCGGGACTTGAGTGGCGAGATCCTGAAGCCGCGCTGCAGCATCGGCCATCAGCCATGCCGTGAGGGCGGCCGCCGACATCTCTCGCCCGAGCCCCGCCGCCTGACCCGACCATAAGGGCGAGAAATCTCCAGAGCCGCTGGCCTCAGCCTTGGCCCGCAGTGGCGCCATCGCCGACGCAGCAAGCGGAAAGGCGGGAGCGAGGTCGGACACGGGTCCGACCTCCCGCACCACGCGGTTCGCCAACCCCCTCGCGGGACGGCCCGTGAACACATTGGTCAGAACGGTCCCGTTGTCCCGGGCGGCCCTGAGCGCGGCGCGATGCATGCAGCTGACCTTCGCCTCGGGGCAGAACAGGAAGGCCGTGCCGACCTGAACGGCCGCCGCGCCGAGCGCCAAGGCGGCGACGACGCCGCGTCCGTCCCCGATCCCGCCTGCGGCGATGACCGGCACGGTCACCGCATCGACGATTTGCGGAACCAGCGCCAGGGTCCCGGCCTGGGACGTGATGTCGTCGGAGAGGAAGAGCCCCCGGTGCCCGCCAGCCTCGTAGCCTTGCGCGACGATGGCGTCGCACCCATGCTCTTGCAGCCATCGCGCTTCATCGACCGTCGTGGCTGACGAGATCACCGTCGCCTTTGTGGCGCGGACTCGCTCCAGAAGATGGCTGACGGGGAGGCCGAAGTGAAAACTGACGACCTGCGGCTTGAACTCCTCCACGACCTCACAGGCCGCTTCGTCAAAAGGCGCTCGGTTCACCGCCGCGACGGGCGTCTTGGGATCGAGGCCCAGTTCGCGGTAATAGGCTGAGAGCCGCTGCTTCCATGCCGACTCGCGGGACGGATCCGGTGCGGGCTGACGATGGCAGAAGAAATTCAGGTTGAGGGGTCGTGAGGTCCGCTGCCGGATGACGCCAAGCTCCGCGCGCATCTGGTCTGGCGTTAGCATCGCGCAGGGAAGCGAGCCCAGCCCGCCGGCCTCAGAGACGGCGATCACCATCTCCGATGTGACCGATCCGGCCATGGGGGCCTGAATGATCGGCAGATCGATGTCCACGATGTCCAGAAACCGACGATTGGGCCACATCATGCACCTCACCTGGGCCAATAAACCGATTGTCAGCATAGAAGGCGATCGGCTGTGGCGAACAGGTCCAATCCACGGCGCTGGCGGCGCTGCGCCGCCAGCGCCGTGAGAGGGTCAAGGTCACGCTTGCGGCCGGGACGGAGCCGCACTCGCAGATCACGAAGTTTCGCCGCCGCGAACGCCTCATCGGGCCCGACGCGCCCGCGCTTCATGTCGCGCAATCCGCCCACACGCGTGCGCGCTTATGGCTCCTCGGGTGAGGGGCGACGCGGCGGCCGCCCATGACGCTTGCGTCTCCAGTACGCGCCCCAGCGCCGCCGTGACCCGCCGCGTCAAGAAGCGGCAGGCCGAGGTCGACGGACGCGCCGACGCGAGGCGCCAAGTGGCCGCAGCCTCCGAGGAGCCGAAATCGACGGAGACGCCGAGCCGGCCGCAGGACCGCCACCAGGGGCGCGCCGCCGCCGCCGCCGGCGTCGCCACCGTCTCGCCGCAGCGGCTGACGATCGTCGCCGCCCCGTCGCCGACGTGGAAGGCCTCGTCGAGGCTGCGCCGCTTCGGCGCACGCGTCGCGGTTCGGAGGGCGCCGCTCCTGATAAGGAGATCTTGCCTAACCGGCGCGTCGGCGCCGGCTTTTGCCGGCGAGCGATCGCGCCTGCCACCCTCCCCATCACATGCCGGCAGCGTCGCTTCGGACGATCGCCTCCTGCGGATCGATGGCGCCGAGAGCCTTCACGATTTCAAATCGGCCGCCCTTCGCCCTGGCGATGTACATGTTCATCCGCACATGGTGCTGGCCGGGCGCCATCTCCGCCGGCCCGCCCGGTCCATCGCCGATCTTCGCGTGGTCAAGCGCCGCAATGACCTTGTCTTGATCAAGGGCGCCAGCCTCCTTCACGGCCGCCGCCCACAGCATCATGCCCCGGTAGAGCCCCGAGCAGCCGCTGCCTCCTGTGAACTGCTCCTTGCCGGGGAAACGTTTGTTGTATTCGCCCAATAAGCTCTGCGAGAACGGATCGTCCACCGTCTGGTAAAAATCGAGGCAGCCATAGAGGCCCTCCACGTGCTCGGACGGCAAAAGGCCGAGCAGGTTCTCGTCGAAATAAGTGCAGATCAGCTGCCCGCCCCGCGTCCGGAATCCAGCATCCTGAAGCCGCTGGAGGAACGGCGCGACGCCCGGAGGGACGATGGTGTTGAAGACCACTTCCGCGCCGCTCGACATGATCTTGTCGACGGCGTCGCCAAACTCGACAGCATCCATGGCGAAGTACTCCTCGCCCACGACCGTGCCGCCTTCCGCCATAACAAGCCGGCGGACCTTCTGATTCATCACGTGGGGCCAGATATAATCCGAGGACGGCAGGTAAAATGTCCTAGAGCCGGTCGTCCTCATCAGCCAGGGGATGAACGGATCCAGTTGCTGCGCTGGAACCGGGCCCGTGCAGAAGATGAGCGGATGGCTTTCCTGTCCCTCATACTGTTCCGGGTAGATGTAAAGCGTGCCGCCTTTTTCGACGGCGGCCCCTTTGATGGCCTGCCTCGTCGAGCTATAGATGCCGCCGAAAATCACGTCAACCTTGTCGCGTTCGACAAGCGTGGCGGCCGCGGCCGCCGCGACGAGGTCAGTTGTAGCGCCGTCCTCAAGGAAGAGCTCGATCGGTCGCCCCAGCAGGCCGCCGCTGGCGTTGAGGTCGTCAACCACCATTGTCGCCACATTGGCGTTGGCGCCGCCCATGAATGCAAGAGCCCCGGTTTGCTCCGCGATCATTCCCACCTTAATCGACGCCTCTGCCATCGCCACCCCTCCCATCGGCTGGCGCCGCCGTCCCAGTGGTCTTTTCAGCGGCGCTATGGGTCTTGCTTGGGCCAATTCAGTCGCAGGAGCCATTTCGGTGCAAAGCGGAGAGCAAGGTCTCGGCCTGGTGCGAAGGACGGCGCCTCATGACGCCCTGAGATCTCGTCGCGTCGCCCTCACGGCGCGCCATGTCGGTGACCCAATTGCTGGGCTCCGCAAAGGCGCAGCAAGTGGGCCGAAGGGGATCGAACGTAACGTCGGGTGGTCGAGCTGGCAGCCTGTTCAACCAGCAAGGACGATAACCTACTCCCGAAATGGGCGCGCGACAATTCTCAATCTGGTTGGGGACGAGCTTCCAGGGTTGCGGCGCAGGCGACTTGGCCGCTCTTGGCGCGGTGCCTCTGCCTGCCGAACCGAACTGATGATTTCTGAGTAGGTCGCGGCTGCACGGCAGGCTGTAGGCAGCCTGCTCTCGGGCGATTCCATCGATAAAGTCATCGGGAATATCGCGAGGTGGTCCAAGCCAACGCGCTTCGGCTCAAAGGATCTGCGGCGAACTAGCCGAGTCTCTCGCTCACGCTATTTTGTGTTCGCCGGCCGCGAGCCTCTTGGCTCGAAGGCGTTCGGTTTGAGCCGCGGGTTGTGGCCTCATCTTTGGCCAGCTGGTAGGGGCGCATCCAGTTCCTAGGCGACGAAGTCTTCAGTCTGCTGGACCGCGCCGACCAGGCAAAACATTTGAGGAGCTGCGAGAGTTCGTCAAACAGGCCCGCCGACAGCCCGAGCTTATTCTGGACCCTTCCTCGCCTGACCGCAAACGTCGAGCATGGATTCGGATCCATGCCAGATGTTGATGTGAATCCTCGGCTTGAATAGTCCTCGGACTGCTCCAAAGTAAGCAGAGAGGCAGGCTGAGGCGTTCCAGCAATTCCACTGCTCGGACAAATTGTCATTGACCCTGACCCTTTATTTTCAATTGAGACGCGTCACTGCAGTGAGAGAAGCATGCATCTTTTTTCACGTTGATGTGTTGTCCTTTTACCGGCTGCCCATGACGCTGCATGCCGTTTTCTGAACCAGCGACCTCGTCGCGCCTGCGACGCTATGCGTCTGGGAGCCCCTCATGTCCGCCAACAAGCCGTTGATCCACGTGGCCGAGGATAGTTCAGTCATTGCCTCCGCAGTCAGCGAGGAGCTAGAGCAAGCCGGCTTCAAGGTAGCCGGGCCTTTCGCCCGATGCCGCGACGCTGAGGAGTGGCTTCGGAGCGCTCAGCCTGATTGCGCCGTGCTCGACATCAGATTGTTGGACGGCGATTGCACGTCCTTGGCGGCCGAACTGGACCGCCGTGGGATCCCGCTCGTGATCCTGTCCGGGTTTCAGCGCCAGACGTGCCCCGTGCAGATCGACGCGGCCGTGTGGTTGGAGAAGCCCACCTTCCCAGGAGCTCTTGCCGAGGCCATCACGTCTGTGGCGCGGTCCGATCACGCCTGCTCCGGCGTCGCAGCCCCCCATTCCCCGCCCGCACACGCCGCGCCACATCGAAGTGGGCCCCCTAAGCTTTGGAGCGTCAAGCAGCGCGCCCCCGCCTCGTCGAAGGGCAGCTCCAGCGGGTTCCATGCCTCGCAAAATCCTGAGGACCTGATCTAAGAGCGACCAATCGACGTGCACCGCTACCAGACGATGCTGCCAGACAGCACGACCCGCCGCTTCTCACGACGCTGGACGACCCATCGCGCCGCAATTCATCGGGATCGTACGTCTTGTCCTGCTTTGCAGGTTTGTCCGCCGAGGGGGCAGCCAGCAACTGCACGATGGCTCTGATCAAAGTTCGCGGGCTCACGGGTTTGTCCAGCGCCGGCGCTCCGCTAGAGGCCGGCTCACTCGAAAGATCGGCGCTTCCGGTCGCGAGCAGGAACGGGACGCCACGATCTAGGAGCTGCTGAGCCAAGTCTCGGACTCGGTCAGGTCCTGGCCGATCTTCAGGAATCCCTGCAGGTCTCCGCTTTCGTTGCGCAGCGCCCGCGCCGGCCCGTGGATGTACACTGGCGAGCCGTCCTTTCGGACGTGCCAACGAATATCGGGCGCAATTTGGCCCCCGCCGCCATGATGGTTTCCTTGACTGGCTGTCAGTTGGCGCGGTCGGGCTCGGTGTAGAGGATCGAAGCGGGCTGGCCTGCGATCTCCTCGGCTGTCCAGCCGAAGACGGCTATCGGCAATCGCAGCTTCCCGACCACGTCCTTGTGCCAGCCCACGCCTGCCCGGACGAAGTAGCTGTCGCCCTGGAGCTCGAGAATGTTGGAGCGCTTTTTGCCGAGAGCTGCAGCGACCAGGCGGCACGCCTCTGTGAGAATTTCGTCCAGATCTTCGCTTCAAAGAGCGAGTTCGCCGAAGTCGGCAAGCATGCGCGGTCGCCTAAAGACCTGTTCGACTTGGGGCGCTCTCCTCGCCCGAGGGCTCTGAAAGTCTGATCCTCGGCAGTGAGCACAAGACGGAGCCGTGGGTTCAAGTTTCGGACGGGTGGTGAGCGCCCGACTGAGTGTGTGGTGAATGGGGCACGCTCTCCTGCGCCCGTTCGCGCACCGGTCCGCGAGCCTTGCCACAGCCGGCCGCTCCGATTTGAATGGCCCAGTGGAACGCGGTTAGGGGGCACACGATGGCAACGGGTTGGGCCGTTCAGGTCAGCTTCATTGTGGGCGGCAAGGTCATGACCGACGGCCAGCCTTTGTACTTTGCAGCGTTAGACGAACCTAAAGCCGCTGTGATGGCGATCCGCCGCTTCGTCAACCTCGACCCGGCCGAGGCGGAAGTTGAGGCGGTGGGGCCTATCCCGGAGAGCGCCACGGGGGCGCTGACGCTTAAGTCCGGAGAGGTTCTGCGCCGGCGGTAAGACGGGGCCGGCTGAACGCTCCTTCCTTCAGGGGCGGTGTCCGTCGTTAGACCGGCTCGAACCCGGAACAGGCCGTCCGGCTCATCCCACAATCGTGAGCGTGGGAGCTCGGTCTTGCATCGGCTCAAGTCCCCGGCCGAGCCCAGACACCGGCGCGCACATTGGGAAGACCGTAAGGTGCTTACACCCGAAGTGAGCGCATCCTTGTTCTTCTTTGCAGAAGGGGGACGCCATGCGCAACGAAGCCGCAGCGGCCCAGACCGTCCGCCAGAGGTCGGGGCGGCGGGGGAGGTGGGCGGCGGAGGCCTGGGCGGTGAGAAGTCGCAGCGTGCGCGCGAGACGCGCCGCGGCAGTGCGCGCCCAGGCCTCCGCGACTCGCGGAGTCAGGGCGCGGCAGGCCTCACCGGTCCGCGGCCCATGGCGACGCGCGCGGATCGGGGCGGCGGAGGCCAGTTCCAGCAGCAGGCAAGCGCTGAAGGTCGCCCCAGTATTTCCTACCTCGAGCAGTGTCAAATGGAGATAATTTTCAGCAGGTCGGGCGTGTTGGAAACGGAATACTTCTTCAGAACGTTGGATCTATGAATATGAACTGTTCTGTGGCTGATTGCGAGACGGCGGGCAATGTCTTTACTGCTGCACCCTTCGTACAGAAGTTTAGCGACCTCTCGCTCCCTTGGTGTTAGGCTACTGCCGATGGAAAGATGATGTAATTCCGGCTCCATGCTCAAATCGGTGAAGGTCCAGATCACGCGCCCATACGGGTTGGTTCTGTCGAGCGTCACGCCGTCGACGTGGCACCAGAAGACCTCGCCGTCGCATCGTTTCATCAGCCATCGGTCGGAGTAGCCGCCTTTGTCGGCGAGGATCGGCGCAATCTTTTTTCCCCTCGATTCGAAATCATCGTCGGAGGAATAGAAGATGCTGAACGAGGCGCCTTTTAGGTTCGCCGCCGTGTCCCGCCACATCTCGCTGAACAGAGTGTTGCACTCGGCCACAATGCGATTGTGGAGCACCGCACATGCGACGGGAAGATGAGCGAAAACCTCTTCGTAGTTCATCGGAGCCTCTGGATTGCGACGCGCCCCGGAAGGCGTCGGGCGCCGCGTTCGATTGCCTAGGTAAGCATGGCGTCTGGACAGTGGGGGACAGACCGACCTTAATCGCTCAACGATACGTAATCGCTTAGGTGATTGCCATAGCGCCAGGGGCCGGCTCAAAGCTCAGCCCTGCGGCGCACGTTCCGCCCTGGCGAGCGCGGCGATCCTCAGACGAAAAGAGGACAAGTTGAGCCGCTTGCATCTCACCAATCTGCGCCTGCTCGACGTGCGTGAAGGCGCTTCAAAGCCCGGGTTCCATGTCACGATCAAGGGCGATCGCATCGTGGATGTGAGCGATGGACCCTTGGACGCGGGCGACGGCGAGATCGTCGATCTCCAAGGCCGCGTGCTGATGCCCGGCCTAATCGACTGCCACGTGCACGTCAATGCGGTGCAGCTCAACCTGGCCCCCACGCGGCAACTGCCGGCGTCGCTGGTGACCGCCGGCGCCGCCCGGATCATGCGCGGGATGCTCATGCGCGGGTTCACGACCGTGCGCGATGCTGGCGGCGCCGACCGCGGGCTGAAGCTTGCCGTTGAACAGGGGCTGTTCGCGGGCCCCAGACTCTACATTTCAGGACGCGCCATCAGCCAAACAGGCGGCCACGGCGATTTTCGCCCGCAAATCGACCAGCCTGATCCCGGCGCGCTCGACCATCTGTTTGACGGAATCGGGCGCATCGCCGACGGGGTCCCCGAGGTCCGGCGCGCGGCCCGAGACGAGATCCGTCTCGGCGCCGACCACATCAAAATCATGGCTTCGGGCGGCGTCGCCTCCATGGCGGACCCGATCGACTTTCTTCAATATTCCGACGAGGAACTCGACGCCTTTGTCGACGAAGCGCGGCGCGCGCGCACCTATGTCATGGCCCATGCTTACACGGCCGATGCGATCGCCCGCTGCCTGCGAGCGGGCGTTCGCAGCATCGAGCACGCCAACTTGATCGACGAGGAAACGGCCGACTTGATGGTGGCGCGTGGCGCCTACATGGTGCCGACCCTGGTGACCTATGATGCGCTCGCCCGCGAAGGCCGCGCGCTGGGCTTTTCCGAAGTCGGGCTTCACAAGCTCCAGCAGGTGCTGGATGTCGGGACGAAGTCGTTGGAGATCGCCAAGGCTGCGGGGGTCAAGATGGCGTATGGGACCGACCTCCTGGGCGATCTGCACCGGCTCCAATCCGACGAGTTTCGGATCCGCAGCGCTGTGCTGAGCGCGGCCGACATCATTCGCAGCGCGACGCAAACCGGCGCGGAGCTGATCGGCATGGCGGGCCAGCTTGGCGTCATCGCGCCCGGCGCCTTCGCCGATCTTTTGGTCGTGGATGGCGATCCGCTGGAGGACCTCGGACTGCTGCAGGAGCAGGGTCGGTCTCTTCGCGCCATCATCCAAGGCGGCAAATTCGTCAAAAACGAACTGCGGGCCTGAACGCAGCCGCCTCTTAAATTGTGGAGCTCCGACCGATGCGCACGATCACCAAACGGACGTTTAGCCTGACTTCGACGGGACTCGCGGCGGTTCTGATCCTGACTGCCACGCCCAGCCTCAGCCAGGAGGTGTACCGCATCGGAGCGCTCAATCCGGTGACCGGCGCCGGCAGCACCTACGGATCGGGGATGCAAAAGAGCATCCTCGCCGCGGCCGCGGAGGTGAATGCTGCGGGAGGACCGGCCGGACGTCGTCTGGAGGTTCTGGCCGACGATTCCCAAACCGCGCCCGAGCCGGCCGTGCTTGCAGCCAAAAAGCTGATCGAGGTGAACAAGGTCGGGGCGATCCTGGGCACCTGGTCGTCGAGCGTGTCGCTCGCCATCCAGCCGCTGACCCAGTCCTCCAACGTTATCTTGATGCACACCTCGTCGGCGCCGGCGCTGTTCGCCCAGAACCAGCGCCTGCTCAGCTGGGGGTTCCAGTCGGGCAGCAAATATAATGGCCAAGCCATGGCCGCCGCCGTGGCCAAAGAGGGGTTCAAGCGGCCGGTCATCATGGCCTTCAACAATGACGCCGCCACGGGCAATGTCGGCTACTTCCGCACCAGCTGGGAGGCGACGGGGGGCAAGGTCCTGGCGTCCGTCGTGTACGAGCCGCGGCGGACCAGCTACCGCTCCGAGTTGCAGAAGGCGCTGACGCAAAACCCCGACGTGATCGTGTTGTCGGGCTATTTGCCCGACACCACCATTATCCTGCGCGAAGCCTATGAACTCGGCGTCACCGCCAAGTTTCTGATCCCGGGCTGGGCGGCGGGACCGCAGCTCATTTCCGCTCTGGGGCCGGACGCGTCGCAGGACGTCCTGGTTTATGAATCGGTGCCGGACGTCGAAGGCGCGGCTTTCAAGCGCTACAGCGAGGCTTACAACAAGGCGCTCGGCGCCACGGGCGAGGACAATGTCTTCGCCGCGCAGAGCTACGACATGGTGATCACGCTGGCGCTCGCCATGGAAAAGGCTGGCGCATCGGCCGACAACATCGCCATTGCGCGGGCCGTCCGCGAGGTCGCCAATCCCGAGGGCCAGAAGGTCTCGAGCTTCGCCGAGGGTCAAAAAGCCCTCAAGGCCGGGCAGAAGATCAACTATGAAGGCGCTTCGGGCCGGCTTGACTTCGATGAGGACGGCAACGCGGTGGCGGACTTCGCGGTGTTCACGATCGACAAAGGCAAATACGTCAAGCGTTACAGCCTGAAATAAGATCCGGCCAAAGGCGCCCGCCCCGCCGCGGGACGGGCCCCCCGTCGGCGCCCGGATCACGCAGCAGGACTGTCGATGCCCAATTTCGCCGAATCCATCAACCTGGTGCTGTCGGGCGCCGTGCAGGGCCTGATCATCGCCCTGGCGGCGCTCGCCATCTCGCTCACCTTCGCGGTCGCCCGCTTTCCGAACGCCGCGACGGGCGACGTCATGACGCTTGGCGCCTATGTGGCGGTGATCGCGCAAGGGGCGGCTGGCTCCCTCCTTCTCGGCGGCCTCGTGGCCATGCTCGTGACGGTGGGGCTCAGCGTCCTGTCCTATGCGCTTGTCTTCAGGAAGCTCGCCGACCGGCTGGTCGCCTCCCTGATCGCATCGATCGGCATCGCGTTCTTCCTGCGCAGCATGCTGACCCTGTTCCTCGGCTTCGACCAGCGCGTCTTCAGGGTTCCCATCATGCGAGCCATGAATTTCTCCGGCGTTCGAGTCTTGCCGATCGACCTGTGGTTGGCGGGGATTTCCGTCCTCGTCCTCGCCGCAACCTTCGCCCTGCTGTTCCTGACGCCGCTCGGGCGGCGCATGCGGGCGGTGGCGGCCGACAGCGATCTCGCGCGCGCCAGCGGCATCCGCTCCGGCCAGGTGATGGTCATGCTGTGGGCCATGGTGGGGCTGCTCAGCGCCATTGCCGGCGTCATGGTCGGGATCAAGACGGTGGTGACGCCCGAGCTGGGATGGGACCTGCTGCTGCCGGCTTTCGCGGCCGCAGTGCTCGGAGGCATTGGAAGCCCCGTGGGGGCCGTCGTGGCGGCGGTGGGCCTCGGGATCGTGCAGGAGCTTTCGACGCCGCTCGTCGGCTTCACCTACAAGATCGCGCTGTCCTTCGTCGCGCTCATCGGCGTTCTCCTCGTCCGTCCGCAAGGTCTGTTCGGCCAAATCGAGCGGGTGCGCTGACATGCTGGGCTATATGATCGCCATTGGCGTCATGATCAGCATCTACGGGCTGCTGACCTTGGGCCTCAACCTGCATTACGGCTACACCGGCATGATCAATTTCGGCCATGTCGCGTTTTTCGCGGTCGGCGCCTATACGTCAGCCCTCCTCGTCCTTGCGGGCTATCCGATCGCGCTTGGCGTCATCGCCGCCGCCGCCGCCGCCGCCGTCCTGGCCTACCCCCTCGGCGTGCTGTGTCTGCGGCTCAGAGCGGATTACCTGGCCATCGTCACGCTGAGCTTTTCAGAGATCGTGCGCATCGTGCTCATCAGCGAGGAGTGGTTGACGAACGGCACGCGGGGGCTCGCCGGCATTCCGCGCCCCTTTTCGGGACTGGGCCGGCCGGATCTGGCCTATTTCGCGCTCGTCGCCGGCGTTCTGGTGGTCTGTTTGCTGGTGGTCCGCAAGTTGACCGACAGTCCCTTCGGCCGGCTGATCCGAGCCGTGCGGGACGATGAGGACGCGGTGCGATCGGTCGGCAAAGATCCGGCCTCGCTGAAGGTCAAGGTGCTGATGCTTGGCGGCGGCCTTGCGGGTCTCGCCGGCGCCTTCTACGCCCACTACGTCACCTATATCTCGCCGGACCAATTCCTGCCGATCATCACGTTCTATGTCTGGATCGCGATGATCATGGGCGGAGCCGGCACCCGGTCGGGCGCCGTCGTCGGCGCCGCGCTCTTGTTGGTGTTCCTAGAGGGATCCCGTTTCCTGCGCGATGTCGTGCCGGTCGTCTCGGAGGTGCAGATGGCGAGCCTGAGGCTGGCCGTGATCGGCCTGGCGCTCGTCTTGTTCATGCTGTATCGCCCGCAGGGGCTGATCCCCGATCGCAGCCGCCCATGACTCTGACCCTCAGCCATGTGTGCAAGAGCCTTGGCGGCCTCGAAGTCGTCAGCGACGTGTCGTTCTCGACGCCGCTCGGCAGCCTCAGCGGCGTCATCGGGCCGAACGGCGCCGGCAAGAGCACTCTGTTTGCGCTGATCAGCGGCTTTCAGGCGAGCGACCTCGGCGAAGTCACCTTCGCCGGCCAGCGGCTGGATGGCCTGAGCGCGGACCAGCGAGCCCGACAGGGACTGGCCCGCACCTTCCAGGTGCCGCGTCCGTTTGCGCATTTGACCGTGCGCGAGAACCTGGCCGTCGGCGCGCAAGGGCAGGCGGGAGAGGGGCTGTTCAACGCCTTGTTCCGGGGCGGTCTGGTTCGCCGTCAGGAACGACGCATCTTCGAACGCGTCGACGGCGTCATCGACTTTCTGAAGCTGGGCGCCGTCGCCACGGCCCCCGCCGGGCGGCTCTCGGGGGGCCAGCGCAAGCTGCTCGAACTCGGGCGGGCGCTGATGATGGAGCCGAAATTCATCCTGCTGGACGAGCCTTTCGCCGGCGTCAACCCGGTCCTGATCGATGAGATCTCCGATCGCATCAAAGCCGCGAACGCCCGCGGCGTCGGGTTCTTGATCGTCGAACACAACCTGTCGTCCTTGGCGCGGCTTGTCGATCGCATGCTGGTCATGGATCGCGGCCGCTTGCTCGCCGACGGCGCGCCCGACGAGGTGCTCGACGACAAGAGCGTCCAGGAAGCCTATATGGGCGGGGTTGTCGCATGAGGCTGTTGACCGTCGCCAACCTGTCGGCCGGCTATGGCGAGATCGACATCGTCAGGGACATGAATCTGAGCGTGGATGAGCGGGAGATCGTGACCATCGCCGGCACCAACGGGGCCGGCAAATCGACCCTCGTCAAGGCCGTCATGGGACTGGCGCCGCGCTGCAGCGGCAGCATCGATTTCGCCGGCCTGGATCTGCTGCGCCTGCAAGCCGAGGATCGCGTCGCCGCCGGAATCAGCTATGTGCCCCAGGTGGCCAATGTGTTTGCGCCGCTGACGGTGCTGGAGAATCTATTGGTGGTCGAGCATGTCGCCCGCCGGTCGGAGCGCCTGAGCGCGATGTTCGATCTCTTCCCGGCGCTGGCGGCCCGCCGGCGCGCCGCGGCCGGGTCGCTCTCGGGCGGTGAGCGGCAACAACTCGCCTTCGCGCGGGCGCTGATGCCGCAGCCCAAGATGATGCTGCTCGACGAACCCACGGCGGCGCTGTCGCCGGCCCTCGTCGAGCAGGTTCTGGCGCTGATCAGCTCGCTGCCGGATCTGGGCATCGCCGCCCTGGTGATCGAGCAGCGCGCCCGCCAGAGCCTGGCGATCAGCCACCGCGGCTACATCCTCGACAGCGGCGCGATCGTGCTCTCCGGGGCGGCGAGCGCGCTTCTGAACGACGAGACGATGGCCCGCTACTATCTCGGACGGGCCTGACCCGGATGCGCCGAACGCGTCAAAGGCCGCAAAGTCCCGGTGGCGCGGCCGCGGCGATCGACTTCCAGGTGGCCCGCCTGGGCGCTGTCGCCTTGCAGGGCGGCGGCGTGCTGGACGACGCGCGTCTCGCCTACAAGGTGTTCGGGCGGCTGCAGGCCGGTCGACCGGTGGTGGTCTATCCGACCTCCTTCGCGACCCATCACACGGATCTCGAATGGCTCATCGGCCCCGGCAAGGCTCTGGATCCCGAGCGCCTCGCCATTGTGATGATCAACCTGTTCGGCAGCGGCCTGTCTTCGTCGCCGAGCAACCATGACGCTGGGCCGCAGGCCTTTCCCAAGCTCACGATGCACGACAACGTCCACGCGCAACAGCGTCTGATGACCGAAATCCTCGGCGTGCGCCGCATCGCGCTGGTCGTCGGCTTCTCCATGGGGGCGCAGGCCGCCTTTCATTGGGGCGCGCTGTATCCCGACCTGGTCGAGCGCATCGCGCCGATCTGCGGCTCGGCCCGCACCTCCCGGCACAATTTTGTGTTCCTGGAGGGCGTGAAGGCCGCGTTGACGGCCGACCCGACCTTTCGCGACGGCGTCTTCAACGCCAAGCCCACCCAGGGCCTGCGCGCCATGGGACGGGTTTACGCCGGCTGGGGCCTGTCTGCGGCCTTCTACCGGGACGAGACCTATCTGACGCTCGGCTTCCGCTCGCTGGAGGATTTTCTCGTCCGCGATTGGGAGGCTCGTTTCAGCCGACGCGACGGCAATGACCTGCTGGCGATGATCTGGACCTGGCAGCACGCCGACATCAGCCTGACGCCCGCCTGGAAGGGCGATCTGACCCGAGCGCTGCAAGCGATTGCGGCGCGCGCCTTGGTGATGCCGAGCGAAACGGACCTTTATTTCAGCATCGAGGACAGCCGCAGCGAAGCCGCCGCCATGCCCGCCGCGACCTTGCTGCCGATTCCGACCAAATGGGGCCACCGCGTCAACGTCCCTGCCCAGAACCCGGCCGATGCGTCCTTCATCGACGCCGCGCTCATGGCTTTCCTCAGGCCGCCGCAGGACCCAACGGGTTAGGACCTGAGGAGTCCCTGGGCCGGACCGCTCCGGGCGCGCGGGGGCGAAGGCGGCCGCGGCGGCGCTCAGCGAACCATCGATCCAGACGCGCCAAGCGCCTCACTCGCGCGTTGCGGGGCCGGTCCTTGCGTTCACCGCCTTTGGCGGAGCAGTGCAGCGGCAGTCTGCAGCGACGCCGGGCGCCAAGCACGAAGCGCAGCGCCGCTGCGGCTTGCGGGGTCAGGGTGCGGCAAGTCTCGGTCGGCGGAGCCGCCAAGGTGAGCCGCAGCCCGACCACATCCCCCCTGGGGCCGAAGCCCAAGCCGACCCGACCAAGCCCGATGTGATGCGGGCGGGGACGCCTTGCGAGCACCTGACGCTGCCGGTCAGATGAGAACGGGGGGCAGGCTTGCGGGGGGGGCAGCCCCAACCTTGCAAACCGCGAGGCCGCGGGCGCGTGCGGGCGGGCCACAGCCGCGCTTGCGCCATCACGGACCCAGGCGCCGGCGGCTTGTCCTCGCGCAGTGGGCGCGGCGGCCTGCAGCGTCGCCGGCGCCTTCAGGAGCCGGGCCAGCGCCGTCGTGGCCCGCGGCGTCAGCGCGCGGCGGGCCACTGACGCGCCGACGCGAGCTGCAAGCTGGCCGGGTCCTCCGAGGAGCCGAAATCGACGGAGACGCCGAGTCGGCCGCAGGACAGTGTCCACTGCCGCGCCGCCGCAGCAGAACAGGCGATCCGCCGGAGGAGGGGCGGCGCTCGCCGGACACGCGCCGATTACAAGCCCGTGGTCGCTCCTGCTGTCAGGCCCCGAACGAAGTGGCGTTGCAGCAGCATGAACAGGATCAGAACGGGGAGGATCGAGATGATCCCGGCTGCCGTGATGCTCCCCCATTCGACGCCGTAGTCGGTCATGAACAGGTGGATGCCAACCGGAGCGGTTCGCATTTTGCTGGAGGAGGTGAGCACCAGCGCGAGAATGAACTCATTCCAGGCTTGCACGAAACTGATCAGGCTGACCGTGACGAGGCCTGGCATGGCGGCCGGCAGCACCACACGGTAGAGGGCGCCGATGCGCGACGTGCCGTCGATCATGGCGGCCTCTTCGATCTGGCGGGGGATGGAGCGAAAGTAGCCCTGCATGAACCAGATCGCCAGGGGGCAGATGAAGGCGCTGTTGGCCAGGATCAAGACCAGATAGGTGTCCAGCAGGCCAAGCTTGCTGCCAAAGAAATAGAGCGGGACGACCGTCGCCAGTTCGCCCATCGCCATTCCAAGCAGGATCAGGAACAGCATGGCGGACTTGCCACGAAATTCGTAACGCGCCACGGCGTAGCCCGCGTGGATGGAGACGAACACGACCACCACGACGGTGGAGAGCGACACAATCGCGCTGTTCATCAGGTAGCGCGGGAAGCCGGAACTCAGCACGCTGATGTAATTGTCGAGGGTCGCCGACCAGGGCACCAGGCTCGGCGGGAACCGGAGGATCTCCTGCTTCGATTTCAGTGAGGTGCTGAGCGACCACAGGAACGGGACGAGAATGACGGCTCCCGTGGCGATCATGCCGAGCCAGCGTAGCGTCGCCGAGATCATAGGCAGGGGCAGGGCGGTCCTCATTTGCTGTCCGCCTCCGAACGGATCATGCGAAAGTAGATCCAGGAGAGGAAAAGGTCGAGGCTCACGAGAACAACCGTAATCGCTGAAGCGGTCTCGATATTGTAGTACTGGAAACCTTCACGGTAGAGACGCAGGCTGATCACCTCCGTGGCGTTCAGCGGCCCGCCCCCCGTCAGATCGAGCGGCAGCACCACGATGTTGAAGAAACTGATCGTCAGGGTGATGATGCAAGACAGTGAGATGGGCTTCAGCAGCGGGATGATGATGAAGCGAATCTTCTGGAAGTAGGTCGCGCCGTCGATCTCCGCCGCTTCCTCCAGCTCCACCGGGATCGCCGACAACCCCGCCAGCATGAGCAAGAGGGCGAAGCCCGTGGCCCTCCAGGCGTTCACGAAGGTCAGCGCCGGCAACGCCTGCGACATGGAGATGAGCGGATCGAACGCCGGCAAGCCGAACAGGTCCAGCAGATCGTTGATCGGGCTCATGTCGCCGTTGAGGAGCCACTTCCACATCAGCGCCAGCACGACTTGGTTCGTCACCCACGGGATGAGGATGATCGTCCGCAGCACCGCCGTGCCCCAGGTCTGGCGCCGCAAAAACAGCGCCAGCGACAGGCCAAACATCCAGGTCAGGGCGACGCTGGCCAGAACGAAAATCATCGAGTTGACGAAATTGGTCTGAAAACGCGGGTCGGAGAACAGGCGGGCGTAATTGGCGAGCCCGACATACTCGATCTGCTTGAACACCTGGGTCTTGGCGAGGCTGTAATCGACAGCGAAGAACAAGGGATAAAGGGTGACAAACCCGACCAGAACCAGGCCGGGCGCCATGAGCAGATAGGGAAAGAAGTCGATCTTCTCCCGCCTCGGAGCCTCGTGGGCCCTTCTGGACGGAGCCGCCTTGTGCAGCGTCAGTGCGTTGGTCATGGTCTCTCAAGGTCCTGTCATCACACCGGCGAACGCGGCCGCGCGACTGCGTTCGCCAAGGGTGTCTCGATCACAGTCCGGCGATTTGATTGTACTTCTTGGCGGCCTCATCGAGCAGCGGCTTGAGCTGGCTTGAGGCGTCGACCAGCACTCGGTGCAGCACGTCCACCATGGTCTCATTGAGCTGAGCGAAGGTGGACACATTGATCACCGTCTCGCTGCGCTCGGCCATATAGTCGACCCACCACCGCAGGTGAGCCGCTTCAGGGGTCTGGAAATAGGGCCTCTCCAGCACGCTCTTGCGGGAGGGCAGCGTGCCGGCGACGCGGGCGTTGATCTCCTGCGCATCCGCGCCGATATAGTATTTCAGGTGCTCCCAGGCCGCGTCCGGGTGTTTTGAGCCGCGCGGGATGCCCATGCCCCACCCGGTCACGATTGTCGGCGACGGCTTGTTCGGATCGTCGGACGGCACCTTGGCGATCATCAGGTTGTCCGGGCCGACGGCCTTCAGGATGTCCTGGTAGCGGTGCGCTCCCTCTTGGATCATGCCGACGCGCCCCGCCTTGAAGGCGTCCGTCACGTCGTCATAGGTCATGCCGATCACCTGCGGCGGCGTGATCTTGTGCTTGAGCACGCAGTCGGCCAGGAATTGGTAGGCCTTTACCCCGATGTCGTCGTTAAACACCGCCCGGTCGTTGTCGTCCAAGATCCTGCCGTTGCGGCCCTGGATCTGCGGCTGGAACATCGTCTCCAGCTGATTGAGCTGGGTCTTGGACGCCCCGTACATGTAGCCCCAGCGTCCCCGACTGGTCATCTTCTTGCCGACCTCGACGAACTCGTCCCAGGTCTTGGGCGCCTGCATGCCGGCTTGCGTCAGCCAGTCCTTGCGGATGAAGAGCGCTTTCGGAATGGCCTCAATCTGCATGCTCCACTTCTTGCCCTTCACCACCATGGCGGGCGAGAAGTCGACGAGGAAGTCCTTCTTATCATCGTCGCTGAAGCTCTGGTTGAGGTAAGGATCGAGCTCCTGCAGCCCGTCGCCGAGCAGGATCATCTTCAGGTGGAACAGATTGACGCGCGATCCGTCCGGCGGATTGCCGGCCTGAACGGCCGCGATCAGCTTCGTGCCCATCTCCTGCCAGGGCAGGATCTGGTAGTTCACCTCAATCCCGGTGAGGTCGCGGAACTTGCCCTCGATCTCCTTGATGGCGACCTCGCGGGCGCTCTTGCCCTCAGGGCTGAGGAAGTCCCAATGGGACATCGCCTGACCCTTTAGATCGGGCTTTGTCTGCGCGAAGGCGGACGCCCCAAACCCGCCTCCAAGCGCCGCCGCGCCCGATCGCGCCAGCATCAGACCCGCTCCAGCGCTTCCCAAGAACCTGCGACGAGACACTTCGCTCATGGTTTCCTCCTCCGACACGGCGGCCTCTTCGGTCCGCTTCTGGTTATTCGGCCGCGACGTCGCCGCGCCCGGCGCTCAGCCGCAGCGACACGGCTTCGCCCAAATAGGCGCCCTGCCGCAGCAACTCCTGCTGAAGGGCCGAGATGTCCAGCGCCTTGGGCGAGACGGCGTCCCGGACGGCGAGGCCCGCTGCGGTTCCGACCGCCTGTCCCATGGCCGAGCACGGCCCCATGCCGCGGGTTCCGGCCTGCGCCTCGAAGCTGGCCGAGATGCAGCGGCCGGCGACCAGCAGGTTCTGATGCGTGGACGAGACGAGGCTGCGGTAGGGGATCTGGTATCCCGGGTTGTAGGGCAGCGAGTTGCTGCGCTGGATTTCGTCTTCGGTCAGCGCGGTTCCAAAGCCCTCGCCGGCGATCAGGATGTCGCCCCGCTTGGCGTCGTGCAGATCGGGCGGATAGGCTCCCATGGCGACGACGTCGTCGAAGTCGCGCTCCGACGTCATGTCGTCAACCGACAGCATGTAGTCGCCGATGACCCGTCGGCTTTCGCGCACGCCGAGGTCGTACACATGGGTCAGATAGGCGTTCTCGAAGCCCCAGATGTGGGTTCGGAAGAACGCCATGAACTCCATCGCCTGCTTGCGCAGCCGGATCACGCCGGCCGTGATGTCGTCGGGTTCGAGCGTGTCGATCGCCGTGTGGGTGCAATTGACGAAAACGTCGCCCGGCGTGCCGTGATAGTACATGCCGAACTGCTTGGGCCACGAGGCCGGCACGTCGGTCATGTTCTTCCAGGGCGTCCAGTAGCGATGGCTCGCCCGCAGGGCGCAGTTCTCGAACGTCCATGGCGTCTTGTGGTCGACATTGACCTTCTCCTCCATGAAGCGCTCGACAGCGGGCAGATCGACATTGCCGACGCGAAACATGCAGGTCACGGCCTGTTGGCGCGTACCGCCGCCTCGCTCGAAGGGCGCGCCGACGGACGCGGCGAAATCGGCGTCCCCGGTGGCGTCGATGAACACCTTCGCCTCCAGGCGAGCGACGCCCATTTTCGTGCTCACATCGGCGTAGCGCACCAGTCCATCGTCGCCGTAGCCCTTCACGAAGGCGGTGTAGAGCCAAAGGCTGCACCCGGATTCCTGCACCATTTCGAAGGCGACGTGCTTGAAGACCTCCGGATCGAGCGAGGCGGAGCTGGAGATCCAGCGGTCGATGTCATGGAAAAAGATGTGGCCCCGGCCGCCGCCGCGGTGGGCGACGACGCGCTGGACGAGTTCCTCCGGAAGACCGCGCACGACCTGGCGGTCTTTGCCGTCGAAGAAGCCGCCGAGATTCATGCCGGTCGCGATGTTGCCGCCCAGATGGCCGCCACGCTCGATGATCAGGGTCTTGGCGCCCAGGCGCGCGGCGGCGATGCCGGCGAACAGCCCCGCCGTGCCGCCGCCCATGACGACCACATCCCAATTGGTGTCCATCGTTTCCGTCCCATGTCGCTGACTGGTGAAGGCCTTGGGCGCGGGAGAGCGCGGCAGCCTCCTCGCCTGGCAGGGTAGTCCCGATCAGTCCGCCGGCACGGTAGATAGGCGACAACGCTCGGTATGATCACGTCATGTGGGTGTCGGCCTCAGGGTGGCGGCGCGTTGTGTGAGGGGTCTGACGGAAGTGGGTCCGGTAGCGTTTGGCGAAATGGGACGCATCGACGAAGCCGCACCGCAGGGCGATGTCGGCGATCGACAACGTCGATTGCTGGAGCAGCTGCCGCGCCACCCTGAGCCGGACGGAGAGGTAGACCTGATGCGGGGTCTGCCCCAGGGTGGTGACGAAGAGGCGCTGCAACTGGCGGGGCGAGGACCCGGCGCGGGCCGCCAGTTCGGCCAGGCCGAGGGGCTGTTCTATGGCGCCTTCCATGGCCGCGAGGGCGGTCGCGACCCGCTCGTCGGTGATCCCATAGCGCAGCGGCAACGCCATGCGGGGGCTTTCCGCCGGTTGTCGGATGCGCGCGTGCAGCATCTGGTCGGCGATGTCCGCCGCCGCCGCGGCGCCCAGTTCGCCGGCCACGATCGCGAGGGCGAGATCGTAGGTCGCCAGGCCGCCGCCGGAGGTCAAGCGGTCCCGATCGATCAGATACAGACCGGTTTGCAGGCGCACCCGGGGAAACCGCTCCTTGAACTCGTCATGGAGCCGCCAATGGGTCACGCACGCGTAGCCGTCGAGAAGGCCGGCCTTGGCGGCGAACACCGTCCCGGACCCCGGAGCCGCGATGATCGTGCCCGCATAGGCGCGCCGGCGCAGCCAGCGCGCCGCCTCAGCGGTGAAGAACTCCGCCGCCTGCAGGCTGGCGATGACGAAGATCATGCGAACGGGCGGGCAATCGGCCATGCGCCAGTCCGCCGTGAGGCGCAGCCCATCCCAGGACCGGACCAACAGTTCATCGCCGGCGGCGACCGTCATATACTCGAAGCGATTTGCGCCCGTATGCTCGTTCGCCACCCGGAACGCCTCGATGGCGCAGCTCAGGGTGAAGAAGCTGAAGCCCGGCGTCAGCAGGAACGCCACCCGGACCGGTTCGGGGAGAGAGCCGCTTTCAGAACGAGGCATCGCGACCACCCGGCTAAGGCGACCATTCGCAGCACGCCGATCTCACTACCGCACGATCGAACGCCGAGAGAATGCTCATAGCGCCGACCATACTGGGGTCGGGAGAGGCGTTGCACGTCCTTTGCGAAAGGCCGATGTGAGGCGGCGCGGCCTGGGCCGCCCCGCCGGCTGCTGGACCCACGCTCACGCGCCGCGCCGCGGGCGCTCGGCCCCCGATGCCGACCGCGCCCCGGCAGAGCGCCTGGTCGCAAACTGAATCGGCGGCCTGCAGCGACGCCGCCTCCAGCACGCCGCGCCGCTGCGGCCTCCGCTTGGCGTCCGCCGCAGGAGCGTGCATCCTCGGGGGCCGCCTCTGGAGCGACCCCGATGAACAAGCCAGGTCAGGTGACGACAGACTTCCTCGACGCCTTCGCCGACGCCTGGAACCGGCACGACACGGACGCGATCCTGGCGATGATGACCGAGGACTGCGTGTTCCAGGCGAGCCGGGGCCCGGACGTCGAGGGGACCCGCTATCGGGGAGCGAGCGCCGTCAGGGCCGGAATCGACGCGGTCTTCGCCGCTTTCCCTGACGCCCGCTGGAACGAGCCCCGCCATGTCGTTGCGGGAGATCGTGGCCTGTCGGAGTGGCGGTTCACCGGCACCGGGCCCGATGGTCGGCGCGCCGACATGCTCGGCTGCGACGTGTTTACCTTCGAAGACGGCAAGATCAGCGTCAAAAACTCCTTCCGCAAGCAGCGGACGTAAGACCGGCCGCAGGACGGAGCAGCCGGTGAGGAGCCGCGCCGTGGCGCGTACGGCGCCTGCGGCAGCGATCCCGGCCGACAGGGCGTCCCGAAGAAGGCTTAACAGAGTAGACGGCGTGGGGCGGCGGACATGGCGTTCTCGGGAGGCGGCCTGAGCAGCGCGTCCCTCCTTGAGGCCCTCAAACGAGCCGACGATCCGATCTCGCTCAGGCAGTGGACTTGTCGTCACGCTCACGGGGCGCGGCTGAGAAGTGACCCGGCGGAGTGCAGCGATGCCGGCGCTGCCAACACGCGCGCAGCGCCGCCGTGACACGCGGCGTCACCGTGCGGCAAGCCTCAGCCGACTGAGGCGCCGACGCGAGCCGCAAGCTGGCCGCATCCTCCGATTGCCCGAAATCGACGGAGCGGCCCGAGCTGGCCGCAGGACAGGGCACGGGAGAAGAGCAGCGCACCAGCCGTCGCTCGCTTTGCGCCCGACCCCGCGGACGGCGGTCCAGCACCACTCGCTGCAAACACCAGGGTGAAGATGGCGCTTCGCCTACGGCGTGCTGAACAACCGTTCGAGGTTGTCCAGCGTCTTGCTGGTGCCTGCGGCGACGCCCATCGCCACGAACTGCGCCAGGTGATCGGCCGAGCTGCAGACGATCTCGACGGTCATGCGCGTCCCGCCCGGCCGTTCCGCCAGCATCACCTTGCCGGTCGCGCCATTCGCCGAGAAGACCAGCAGCGCCGGCGGGGCGATGGTGTGATAGCGCCCGGTGAAGGGCCGGTCTGGATGGTGGGCCGAGACGAAGCGGAAGGCGCCGCCGGGCCGCAGATCGATCTCGCAGACCGCGAGCCTTTCCCCCGTGGGGTCCCACCATCGCGCGAGCTGTTCCGGCTGCGTCCAGGCTTCAAAGACGCGCACGGGCGCTGCGCGCAGATCGCGCGCGAAGCGCAGCGTGTGGGTGGCCTCGTCGAGAGTGAAGCTGGCCGAAGCCTGGTCCATCGCCATCATTCACGTGATCTCCGTGCTGTCGTTTGCAAGATGCTGCTCAAGATTATCGAACCGTCGTTCCCACAAAACGCGGAACGGTTCGGCCCAAGCCGCGACGTCCTTAAGGGCGTCGAGCCGCAGCCGTCGCGGACGGCGCTGAGCGTCTCGGCCCTGTTCGATGAGCCCGGCGCGCTCCAGCACGCGCAGATGCTTGGAGATCGCCGGCTGCGACAGCCGGAACGGCGCCCCCAGTTCTCCCACGGTCGCTTCCCCCCTCGCCAGACGGGCGAGGATGGCGCGTCGAGTCGGGTCGCTCAGCGCGGCGAAGGCCTGGTCCAAATCAATAGCCATACGGTTATATATCCGCAAAGAAATGCGTCGGTCAAGGGGGCGGCCTTGCGGCCGTCCACGCAGGCGTGGCGTCGGCTCCTAGCCCCGTGCGCAATCGCGAGCGTTTCGCCGGCGAGCAAGGGGGGAGGGGCGCCGACGCAGCCATCGGCGTTGCGGCGCGGGCTCTCGCCGCCGCAGGCGAGGCGCCGCCGCGCAACGGCCGATCCGTTTAATCGCCGAGAGGGCGTAGACGCGCCGCCTTGGGCCCCCGGGCGCGCGGCGCCTCGACGAAAGAACGTCTGCGGGTCAGAGGAACTGCATCATCTTGACCAAGATCCAGCCGAGAAACGCCGCCCAACTCACGGTCAAGAGAACCGCAGAGCCGAGGATCAGCTTCGTCGGCGAACGCTCGGCTCGTGGCGCTCCGGCGCGGTCTCCCGCGTCCGAGCTTGGCGCCGAAACGACGGGCGACGCCCTGTGTCTGTCTCCGTTCAGAACGCCGCTCGTCTCAAAACGCGTGCTCCTATGCGCCTCCGGGCCACTTCGCCACGTCCTGCGCAAGCGACGCGCCAGCGGACGTCCGTCACCCATGCGGCTGCGTGCGCGCGGCTCGGCGACGGCTGACGGGGCCCAGGCCTGATCACGACAAGAGCGGGCGAGCCATCCCGGGCGCCAGCATGGGTGGAGCGAGATCGGCGCCCGACCATCCATGCAGGCCGCCGCCCCGAAGATGGGCTGACGATGGGTCGGGCGCGGTTGGTCGCTGAGAACGAAGACGGCTGCGCCGTCCGTGCGCGCCTGGATGAGCGCCGGTCGTCGGGATCCCGCCAGCAATCCTCGCCCGCGCCGAGTTTTGGTCGCGGCGTCCAGCGTCCTCCGACCTCGCGCCCTGAGGCGCCGAGCAAGCCCTGACAGGCGGTGCGGGCGCGGACGCACGAAAAAGGCGGGGCTTGCGCCCCGCCTGATGGTTTCGAGTTGGATCCGTTCTGGATCAGAACAGGCGCAGGATGCCCTGGTCCGCCTGGTTGGAGAGCGACAGCGAAGTCTGCGAGAGCTGCTGGCGCGTCTGCAATGCGAGGAGCGTGGCGGCCTCCTGGTTCTGGTCGGCGTTGACGAGGTTGTCGGCGCCGGTGCTCAGCGTGTCGATCATGGACTTGGTGAAGTCCTGACGAGCCTGGACCACCGACAGGTTGGAACCGAAGGTGGAGGCCATGCCGCGCAGGCTCGACAGCGCGCTGGTGAGACCGTCTGACGCCGCCTGCAGCGAGGTGTCGTCCTGGATGTTGGTCTTGCCGGCGGAGGCGCCGTTCGACATCTGCTGGATGCCGAGATTGGCGGAGGTGACCGTCTGGCCCTGAACGTCCATCTTGTTCTGGGCGGAACCGGTCTTCTCGTTGAACACGACCGACAGCTTGTTGCCGTCGAGCAGGTTCGTGCCGTTGAAGCCGGCGTCCTTGGCCATCTGGTCGACCTGGTCGCGCAGATCATTGAACTGCTTGACCAGGTTGGATCGCACCGTCGAGTTGCTGCTCGCCGAGATGCCTGCGGAGGCGTCCGTGAGGGCAAGCCCGATGGTGGCGTTACTATTGAGCGTGGCCGACTGGGCGTTGCTGAGGGCCGTAGCGGCCCCGGAGCCGGTGCCCAGGCCGACCTTGAGAGTGCCCGAGCCCGTACCGGTCACGACCAGCTTGCCGGTGTCGTCGACGCTGGCGGTGGCGATGCCCGACTTGTTGACCTCATTGACGAGGTCACGAACGGTCGAGGTCGCGGTCAGCGAGGTCGACACGAAGCTCGTCACGTTGCCGGTGGAGTCCGTAGCCGAGATGCTGAGCGCGGTGTTGGCGCCGAAGTTGCCGCCGAGGTCGCCGGCCACTTGCGGATTGGCGGTGTAGTCAGCCGTCACGGCAGCCGCGCCGCCGAGCGCCTTGTTCAGCACCACGTCCTTGACGCTCAGCGCGCCGTTCTTGTCGCCGGCCGCGGTCAATGCAGTGCCGCTCTTAGTAGGACGATTGGTGGCGGCATCGGCCTGGGCCTGCTTCAGCGTGGACTGGAGCGACTGGACCAGCTTGGTGATGCCGTCGATGCCTTTGGAGGCGGCGTTGATGGTCTGCACCGCATTGGACATGCCGTCCAGCAGGCCCGAGAGCTGGCTGGAGCGATCGTTCAGGCCAGCGGCGGTGAAGTAGTTAACGGCGTTGTCGACCGCCGAATTCACCTTCCTGCCCGTGGCCAGGTGCTGCTGGGCGACCTGGGACTGAGACTGCACGGACTGGAGGGAGGAGAGGGCGTTGCGAACGCCGGTCGAGATAGCAACCATGATGAGCACCTTCTGGTGTCTAGAGCGCTCCGCTACTTGGGAGCACGGCCATCTCATCCAGGGCGGCCTAACGAGCCGTTAACAGGCGAATTTCGCTGACGCCTTGGTTCACCGCTCGTTAAGCCAAAGCAATGCAGTGTAACGACCGCGATATGAGGTAGGTGATCTGTGCCGTTTTTATTGGAACTTGCAGCCCAGGAAGTGATCCATGTCGGGCGAGCGGTCGTCACCAATGCGGGCGATCGGACGCGGCTGGTCATTGACGGGCTGCTGCCGATCCTCAAGCAGCGTGACTACTTGCCGCCGCATGCGGCGCGAAGCCCCGCCGAACGGATCTATGTCGCACTTCAGGAGATGTATCTGTCCGGGTCAGACGCGGCCGCGCCCGAGCTGATGGCCTCGACCCGCGATCTCGTGAAGCAGGCGCCGTCAGCCCGAGCCCAGATCGCGCAGATCTCCGCGCTCGTGGTCGACCAGCAACTCTATAAGGCGCTCAAACTCGCTCGCGCCCTGATCAAGGCGCCGTCGTCGCCGCCTGAGTCTCAAGGTTCCGCGCCACGTGAGCCCGCGAGCCAGAGTGGCTGCCAGAGCGGCTGACCATCCGCATGCAGCCATGCGACCGCGCTGCGCTGACCGGCCCCCGGTCAGTTTGCAAAACGGACCGTCACGCTCACGGCGCGCGGCTCAGAAGCGACCCGGCGGATTGCAGCGATGCCGGCGCGGTCAACACAAGTCCCAGCGTTGCCGTGACCCGCGGTGTCAGCGCGCGGCAGGCCGCTGGGGCGACTGAGCCTCTCTCCCACCGATGGCTTTGGTCACGGCGCACCTCGCATGGCTCGTGCACCAGACATGGTGAGGTAGTCGGCAGGACCCCGTCACGAAGCACCCGGTGGCGGGCTCTGTCGTTACTGGCGGGATGCGGCCTGAGGTGCCGTCTCTGCGGCACAGCGTGCCCGGTCCAGGCGCGTCGTGCTATGCGAACAGTCCAGCATCGAGAGAAATGCCGCTGCTGATTAAGGGAGCGACCTTGGCCACATTCTCAGCGCTTTCCGAAAAGCTCGCCAGGATGTCGGCCGCACTTGTACCCTTCTGAAGCAGTCCAACCCAATAGTCAGTTCCGCTTTGCTCCCCGGCTCGTCCGAGGACGTTGTGGTAAAAGCGGTCGACGATCTCCCCGCTGCTTGGGGAGGCCCCGTAAACGGCCTTGAACTCAGCCGATGCGACGAACCCGGTTGCGACGTCGTGAAGGGAGGCGCCCCGGTCGAGTGCGTCCACCCAGTATGACAGACCCGACTTGTCCGGTGTGCGATTGAAAGCCGCTTGGTACAGGCGGAATCCCTGGCCGGCATCGCCAGCCGTGTCTAGCGCGACGAGTTGGTCCGTGAACAGCAACCGCTCCACTTGCACCACATCGGCGGTGTACCCGTTCGGCCCGCCAAGGCTGAACCCCACGCTATTCGGCTTGACCGAGTAAGCCGTGGAGGAGGCCCCGAACACAATGGTGTCCAGCCCTGCGCCCCCATCGACGTGTGACCCGCTCAAGGGTAAACCCAGCCGATCGGACCGGGTAGTGGCGATCCCAAGATCCGCCAACATCGCGAGATCCAACTGGCTGGGCAGATAGCGCAGTCCAGCAGTATACGAGACGCCATTCATCATGTCGCCGAGCAGGTTAGAGCCCGCGCCGGGACTAGGATTGCCGAGATGATACATGTTCCCGTTGGTCAGAGGAACAGGACCTCCATAGACCGATACAGCGTTCGGGCCCGTGAAGTACTGACTTCCGCCTGAATTGGAGATATATTGATCGAAAGGTGATTGATAAGATCCGGCGACTGTCGAGCCAAAGTAGCCTGAAAATCCTAACCCGTGCGCGATTTCGTGGATGATGGTCGTGACGAAGTCGCCGCGCTGGGAGGGGATGTCGGACGCATCGTCTGGCGTAGGATCGAGGAACAGCACGTTTTTGAGGAATGAATCTTGGATTCGGATATTGATGTCGGGCAAAGCGCCGACTGTGTCGAGTCCAGTCCTTAGTTCGTGAGCCGCCGTGCCCTCAACGACGGTGACTGCTCCGGTGCTGATCGGGACAACATTCGCAGGCGCCCCGTCCGCTCGGCCCGACGGTATGGAATTGAGCAGTTCGACGTTCAGTTTGAGGCTGGCGTTTCCGGCCAGCAGCGACGACCACGTCGCCAATGCCGAATTGATGTCGATGGTGAGGAGATTCAGGATATCCGGAGTTTCGCCCACAGCATTGTTGAACGTGATCGTTCCATTGATGGACATGGTCCGCTCCCGGCAGGCTGAAGTCGCTTCAGGATTGCATGAACTGGAGCCGGCGTCCCGTCTGCCCTGCGTCGGCAGGATGGTGTCGTCATCGCTTGCCACTGCGGCGTTCTGCCCATGGCCGAGAGGTTAGCGTGACGGCCGCCGGCCGACGCAAAGGCCCAGCTCTAAATCGGCGAGGCGCGCGGCTTTTTCGATGCGTCTGTTCGGCCGTCGCCGTGTTTCAGCACTGCGCGCTCGCGTTCAACGAATGGCGCGATGGTGGTCTCCGCGGGCGCCCAGAATGGCTTGCGCTGACGCGCCATCATGGCTCTGCGTGGTCCAATGAGCTCGACTGGATTGCCGTGTCCAGCGCCTCGGGGAACGCGTTCGACATCCGGCGCGCAGTAACAATGGCCTGCCAGACTAACGCACAAGCGAGAACGGCGTGCGCACCGGGCCAGCGAAGTTCAACGGAAGGGCGAAGTTCAACGGACGGGATACCGGTCGTCGGACGACGCCGTAGCGGCCTCTGCAGGGGCCGGGGCTTTGCCGGGTTGGTCACGGCCGCGCTCCACGGCACAGGATCACCCGATCGAGATCGGCGAAGATCTATCAGGTGTTCGGGAGCGGGCCAGTCGACCTCGTGATCGTTCCTGGCTTCATCTCCAACGTGGAGGAAAGCTGGGAAAATCCAAGCGCCTCGCATTGGCTGAAACGCCTGGCGCGCTTCGCCCGCGTCATCGCCTTCGACAAGCGCGGGACCGGATTGTCGGACCGCTCGTCGGCGTTGCCGGGCCTGGACGAACGGATGGACGACGCCAGGGCTGTGATGGACGCGGCGCAATCGCGACGCGCCGTCTTGCTGGGTGTGTCCGAAGGCGGCTCACTCGCCTGTCTGTTCGCCGCAACCCACCCCGATCGGTGCGTCTCGTTGGTGCTCTATGGCGCATTCGCCAAATTCCCGCGTGGCCCGGTAGCGAAGCGCCGAGGGCGGGTGCGGCGCCGGGGCGGGAGGACCAGCGAAGTCGACGTCGACGTCGGCGTAGATCCCAAATGCCGCGTCCTCTGCGGCAGCTGTGAGCCGTCAGCGGGAGGGGGGCTGGCGGGCAGGCCTGGACGGCGGCGCCTCCGCGTCCGCAGCGGCGACAGAGTCCGGCTGGTCTTGGCGTTCTCCGGGCGGTGGGAGGTAGGGCCGCGCGCCGGGTCAGTTCGCCGGCGAGGATTCCACACAGCCTGAATAAAAGCTTTCTGCTCGGTCCAGCAAGCTGCAAGCTCTTCGGGGAAGGCGTGATCGCGCCGGCAGCGCTCTGCGGGGTGGATGATGACGAACATCGGCAAATCCTTGCTGCCGGAGCACGAAGGCCAATCGCTCGTTGGGGCAGCCTCTGCCACCTTCATCGCAGTGGTGATCGTCGCCAGCCTGTTTCTCGGCCGCGACCTGTTCGTGCCTTTGTCGCTCGCGCTGCTCTTGAGTTTTGTCTTAGCGCCGCTCGTCCGCCTCCTCCAACGGTTTGGCTCGCCGCGCGGACTGGCCGTCATGCTGGTCGTGACGATCGCGTTTGCGGCTCTTTTTGGGGTTGGCACCCTGATGGGGCGCCAGCTCACGCAACTGGCGGCGGAACTGCCGCGCTACGAATCGACGATCCGCTCAAAGGTGCAGTCGCTGAGGGGCGCGTCAGCAGGGGACGGCACGCTTGAGCGCGCCGCGGACATGTTGCAGAGCCTGGGAAAGGAGCTCGAAAAGCCCGCCCTTGGCGCTCCCATCCCGACCGCGGCTGACGCCGCGGGAAAACCCATTCACGTCGTGGTTAGCGCTCCCGCGCCAGGGCCGCTGGAGAGCCTCTCAAGCCTGATCTCCCCCTTGCTCCATCCGCTCGCCACGACCGGCCTGATCATCGTGTTTGTGATGTTCATCCTGGTGCAGCGTGAGGACTTAAGAAACAAGCTCATCAAGCTCGGTGGCTCTCATGATATTCAAAGAACAACTGCGGCATTGGACGATGCGGCGCTCCGGCTCAGCAAGCTTTTCCTGGCCCAGCTGGGGATCAACAGCGCGTTTGGGCTGATTATCGGCGTGGGCTTATGGGCCATCGGCGTGCCGAGCTACGCTCTGTGGGCCATTCTCGCCGCGATCTTGCGTTTCGTTCCCTATATCGGAGCCGCCATTTCGGCGGCGTTTCCTTTGGCGCTCGCAGCCGCGGTTGATCCCGGATGGAGCATGCTGATCCTGACGGGGCTCTTGTTCCTGGTGGTGGAGCCGGTCGTGGGCCACGGCGTGGAGCCCGTGCTGCTCGGCCAGAGCACTGGCCTGTCGCCCGTGGCGGTGGTGCTCGCGGCGGCGTTCTGGACCCTGCTATGGGGGCCGATCGGACTAGTCTTGGCGACGCCCCTCACGGTCTGCCTGGTGGTGCTCGGGCGGCACATTGAACGGCTCTCACTGATCGACGTCCTTCTGGGAGACCGTCCGGCTCTGGAGCCGTGGGAGATGCTGTATCAAAGGCTGCTGGTTGCCGACACGTCAGAGGCGGTGGAGCAGGCCGAAGAATTTCTCAAAGAGCGCAGCTATGCTGACTACTACGATGGCATCGTTCTGAAAGCGTTAGGTCTTGCGCAAGCGGACCTGTCAGGCGGCTCACTCACCCCGGAGCGCGCCGAAGTGGTGCGGTCGGCGATGGTCGACCTCGTGAGCGATCTGCAGCAAGAGGTCGAACCGCCCAACCTGCACGAGGAGCCTTCTCCGGAAACGGTTGCAGCCCTCGAAGTGACAGCCGGCGGATCACGTGCTGACGACACGCCAGTGCTGGCGCCAGACAGTCTGACCGGACGTTGGACTGCGACCTGCCCTGTGCTGTGCGTGGCGGGAAAGACGGCGGTGGACGAAGCGGCGGCGATCGTGTTGGCGGATCTCCTGACCAAGCACGGGCTCGGCGCCAGGGCCACAGGCGTGGAGGTGTTGACGACCACCAACATCCTGCAACTGGACCTCAGTCAAACCGCGATGGTGTGTTTGGTGAGCGTGGGGGCCCGCCACGAGGCCCACCTTCGCAACTTGGTGAAACGGCTTCGCCGGAAGCAACATAGTCTGACGATCATGATCGCCGTTCTCGGCGAGGAGCCCCAAATCGCGACCGCCCTGCAGGCGGCGACGAAAGCGGATCTCTCGGCTGCTGATTTCCGGAAGGCCTGCGCAGCCTGCGTCTCGGTCGCGCAGTCGCGGACGCACGAAGCGGCGGACCGACCGGTTCTGGCGAAGGTTTGATGGAATTAGCCTGACAGGGCCGTGCAGGCGGGTCTGCCCATCTGGAAGGGATCCTGACGTCCGTCGCTCAGACAGCAGCCCCGGCCCTCCCGCGGAGAAGATGGCTAGAGCGCGCTGGCCGCGGTCAATCCTCAGCCTGCGCCGTGAAAGCGCGCATGCAGGCGATGAGCGCGCGGCCATCAGGACTGGACCCTGTTCGCGGACGAACTGCGACGCTTTTCCGCCCGCAAAGGAGAGGGAACGAGGGTCAACTTGCGGGTGACCGATGACTGGCAATGGGACCTCGCCGGGCTGAGGACGGGCGAGATCCGCTCCAGCGCCGTCTCGCGCTTGGATCTCATTGTCAGGTGGGGGGCGGACGAGGCTGAGCGGGTTCCGGCCGGCGCGGTCCGTCTACGCCGATTTCGATGTGGTCGACGACTACTGGCCGGCATTCGAGCTCAGTCATGTCTCGACGGCGCTGGCCGTTATCGCGAGAGGACCATACGCGTGGCCGCTAATGCGCGCTCCCGGCCGGTTGTCCGCCCGAAGAAGCAAGAGCACATGGCCCTGCTCAGTCTCGAAGACTGGGCGTGAAGCAGTAGCCGCATGCGCGGCGCGGAAAGGCCGCAAAACGCGGACGTCTTGGGCCGGGATGCAAGGGCCCCAAGGTCAAGTCATGACGGCGGACGGCGAGGCGGGCGGGCCGGCGTTCCGCAATGGCCCCTGGTCATTCATGATCATGGCGGCCATGGCCAACTTTCGCCACATTCCGAGCCACTGCGTTCCGCAGCGACGGTCTGTTTCGGAGGTATAATATGCGAGCGGGCACGGTCCGCTGAGACGCCGAGACCTCAACCCTGGGAGAGCGCTATGAACAGGTGCAGAAACTGGCGCGCTGCGGCAGCGATCGCCGTGGCGGTGAGTTCCTGGACGGGAGCCTCAGCCCTGTCCCAACACAAACACGTCTCCGACGAGGAGTTGCTGAACCTTCTCAAGGATGCCGCGCCGGCGAGCGTTTTCGCCGGGGCCACGGTCCTCAACATGGCGCCGGACGGGACCATGAAGGTGGTCCGCGAGGGCAACAACGGTTGGACCTGCATGGACCCAAGCGGAACCGATCCGATGTGCGCTGACGCCGGCGGGATGGAGTGGGGCAAGGCCTACATGACGAAAGGACCGGCGCCGCAGAGGCTTGGATTCATCTACATGCTTCGCGGCGACAACGGCGCGAGCAACACGGATCCCTATGCCACCGGTGAAACGCCTGACAACAATTGGATCAAGACCGGGTCTCACGTCATGATCGTGGGGGCCGAAGCCAAGTCGATGATCCAGAGCTACCCCCGTTCGCCCAAGGCCGACCCGACCAAGCCCTATGTGATGTGGGCGGGGACGCCTTATGAGCACCTGATGCTGCCGGTCAAATAAGATGGGGGCTGGCTTGCGGCGGGTCAGCCCAGTCTTGCAACTCACTAGGCTGCGGGCGCGTGCGGTGGGATGCCCGCACCCGGCGCAGTCGTCAATCTCGTCATGGGCTGCGCAGGCAGCGCGCCGGGCGGGTCGAAGCCGCGCTTGCGCCCACCACGGATCCGCATCCGCGCGTAGCGTGGCGTAGCAGCTGCAGTCCATGATCAGACGCGGCGCTTGACCTCGCGCAGTCGGCAGACAGGCCCCCGCGCTCACGACGCTCGGGTGAGGACCGGCGCGGCGGCCTGCAGCGTCGCCGGCCTCTCCAGCACGCGCCCCAGCGCCGCCGTGACCCGCGGCGTCAGCGTTCGGCAGGCCTCCGCCGACTGTGCCGCCGACGCGAGCCGCAGCGTCATCGCATCCTCCGGGGAGCCGAAATCAACCGGCCCCCCGAGCCGGGCGCAGGAGAGCGTCCACTGCCGCGCCGCCGCCGCCACCGGCATCGCCACCGTCTCGCTGCAGCCGCTGGCGATCGGCGCCGCCCCGTCGCCGACATGGAAAGCCTCGTCGAGGCGGCGTCGCTCCTAGCGCGTCGTCGCGGCCGGATCTAACAGGGCCGTGACCAGATCGAGGCTGCGGTGAGAACGCGCCTGCGGCTGCAGAGCAGCCTCGTCGACGCGGCGGCCGGCTCGATCCCCTCGGGCGCCGTGGCGCGCTGCGAGGACGACCACATGAGAAAGGCTGCGCCGATCCCCGCCACGCCCAGACCGTCCTCCAAAGGGCGTGGCGACGGGGGAGGGGGCGGGGCGCTTAGGCGAACAAGCGCGGATGTTGCCATTGCGTCATCTCGGGCAGATCATGCGCTGCGAGACTGGCGAAGTTCAACTTCATGCTCTCCCCCTCCGAAGGGGGCTCGCCGGCAGGGCGGTGTAGATGGAGCCGGGGGCGGTCTGGGCCCGCACCGGCCGGGATCGCAGGCCGGCGAGGTAATCGGCCGACCATTGGGCGGCGTGAATCGCCCATTGCCGAAAGGCGTGCAGGTCGATGAGGGGGGGCTCCTTGGCAACGGGGCAGCCCGCAACTTAGCCCTGTCGGAGGCGCCGGAACCAAGCCAGGGCGAGCCTCGATCCGCTCGGCCGGTTTCGCGCGGCGCTGACGTAGCTTGTTCGGCCTCGCTCAAGGTCGGCGGTCGCTTCAGGGCTGAATGCGGCGGGCGCAACCCTGGACGTCTCCGGCGCAATCCCGACGCTCGCCCCAGGTGATCCGAGCTGAGCACCTGCGCAGGGCGAGCCCTTTTTCAGCCCGGCGCGCGACGCGCCCCGCCGTCAACGCCCTGTGACACAGTTTCCCTTGATCATGACGACCCTTCGCGCTCAAACTGCCGAAAGATTCGGCCCAAAGAGTCGCGAACGGTCTGAACTAGAAGGTTGCGCCGGTTCAGCGAACAGGGTCGTCCTCTCGGCGAGGCCAGAGCGGGGAGCGCGGATCCGTCGCGTGGGCCGGGTCCCAGTCGTCGTCGTGGAGGTCGCCAGAAGCGACGCTCGTCAGACCGCGTTGGTGAGCCTCCCGAAGCGCGCTGACGATCAACAGCATCAACGCTTCGTCGCTTAGAAATTCAACTGACAGCATGGACCTTCCCCGTGACCCCCCATTTTCAACCATGGAATCCACACAGGTCCTATTCATACAAAAGGACTACTCGTCCCGTGCTCACCACCGGTGTTTTAGGTTTTGCAATTGTATGAGACGATTAAATCAATCGTTCGAAAGCAATGTCGTGGTACGAACCTTCCTAAGATCGCGACGCGGAGCTCGGAACGCGGAACTCGGAACCAGTGATGCAGACTGAAGAAGAACACCGTCGCAAGGAATCAGTTTCCGAAGGGACGCATACGAAGGCGCCGCAACGCCCATTGAGCGTCTTGCGGTCTTTGCGCGATGAGCTCAGGGCGCGGCTGTTGCAGGACGTCGCCGATTTTCGAGTCTATGTCGCGCTCGAAAACGCCATTCTCGCCATCGAAGAGGCCGAAGCGGCTGAGCCTAAGGCGAACCGCACGCACGGTGTCCGCGACTGGGCGCGAAAGCTGTTGGAGGAGAGCGGGCCGCTCAGCACCAGCCAGATCGTCGACAAGCTGCACGGATTAGGCGCCCACACCACGGTCAGTTCCGTCTCCTCGAGCCTGTCGCAGGCCTCTGATTTCGTGAGTGTGTCATTCCAGGGAAGTCGGCGCTGGTGGCTGGCGGGACGACCAATTCCTGAGGATCCAGCAAGCCCCCCGCAAATTGGCGCGCGAGCACGAAACCGGGCGCGCTGACGTTGCGCAACGGGGCTGCGCCGGCTCCGCCACGTCATCAGCGCTGCATGCGATCGAGAGATGACGCGTCTATCGTGCTCCGCTCAAGACTGAATGGAGCCATGGATCCGGTCAGGCCCGGACACACGAAAGGCCGTCATCTGGCGCCTCGCCGCCGGCTACGGCGGCCCGTGGATGGTGCTCATGAGCGGCTCGAGCGCGGCGGCATCTTGAGCGACCGCGGAAGGCGTCACGCTGCCGCTAAAGCCCCAGGACCCAGCGGCTCTGGCGCAGGCCGTTGAGCGCTCGAATCTGTGCATCGCGGCCCCGCGACCGAATTGGTCGCCCGGCGAAACGCAGGGAGCCCTCCGGTCTGCGCATAAGAACGTTCGCGGGTCAGAGGAACTGCATCATCTTGACCAAGATCCAGCCGAGAAACGCCGCCCAACTCGCCGTGAGCAGCAGCGCAGCGCCGACGATCATCTTTGTTCCCGCCGAGCCAGACCCTCTTTCGCCCTCGGGATGCGCAGCTCCAAGGCTGGGCTCCTTCGCGACTTCTTTCGAGCTTTCGCCGTCGTGATTCGGAACGCTTCTCGTCTCAACATGACTGCTCATGAGCACCTCGGGGTCACCTTCCATGACAGTGGCAAGATGGGCGCCATCAGCATCCCCTCATTGCTCGCCGGCCCACCTGGCCGAAATGGATGTTGCGAGCCGCGGCGGAGCCGGAGAGTCATACTTGTCAAACACGCCGGAGCAGCCCTTTAATAAGCAATCGGTTTAACTCGATGGTGTTAATTCCTCGGTAGGGCCGATCGCCAACAATATAGCTAGAAACTCAAGACATGTGTCGCGATTATCGGTGGCGAAGACAGCAACGCGAAAAAGTTGTTTCGAGAGTGAGGTTCCCATTTGCCATGAATGACAACAAGGCGGACGTCGAATACGTGGCGGACATCGTATCGGCCTATGTCGCCAACAACCCAGTCGCAGCAAGCGACGTTCCCGATTTGATCATCGCCGTTCACGGGGCTCTGGCGGCGGCCCGTGCGGGCGAGATCGAGCCCCCCGTGTCCGAACGCAGGCCGGCGGTGCCGGTGAAAAGGTCCGTCACACCGAACGCCATCGTCTGTTCAGAAGACGGCCGAAAGTTCACGTCGCTCAAGCGGCATCTTGCGACCAAATATCACCTCACGCCGGCTCAGTACCGGGAGAGGTGGGGCCTTCCAAGGGACTACCCCATGGTGGCTCCGAATTACGCCGCGTTGCGCGCTCAGCTCGCCAAGTCGTCGGGCCTCGGGCAGTCGCGCCGGCGCAAGCGAGGCGTGCAATCGGAGCGTGAGCTCGAAGCAGAGCCGCGGCAGGCGTCCAGTGCGCCGGCTCAGGCCGATCAGGACAGCGACATCCCACGCTCCAGCGAACCCGCGGCGTCGATGGACGAGCCGGAGGTCCCCAGCGCCGGCGAACGATGAGAGCGCACGGGGCCGTGGAGGTCGAGATCTCATCCCCGCCCACGCAGCGGCCGAGCTGCCGCCGTCGGTCGCCTCAAGTCTCGCCGGCCAGCGAGTCAGAATGCGTCCGTGGTGGGCGGCCCCGCCGTCGTCGAACAATCGGCCGTGATCGGGGCGCTGCCGACCCGACGGTCCGAGTAGAAGCTGATCGGACAAATCCAACGGTTCAGAACGGATCGCGTAATCAATCCTTAACAGCGTTCGCCCCAGATGGTGGGACGAACGTGAGGTCAGCGATGGCGGCTGTGTATGCTCTACTTTCAATCGCCGGGGCGCTCGCCGGAGGCGTAGCAGGCGGGATGCTGGGAGGGCCGTTGTGGGGCCTCGGCGGCGCCGTACTCGGCGGAAATGGTTTCGCGTTGCTAGCGGGCGCGTTGATCGCCAGCAGGGCTGCCGGTGATCGGACTGTGACGCTCGACGAGCACGCCGATGCGATGGTGGGCGCGCTGCGCGACGCGCTCTTGAAAGAAGCAGACGCGTCCCGGACAGAAACGCTCGTGACGATCAAGGACGGGAAGTCCCGACGATCCCAGGCCTAAGCCGGTCTCTTGCGGAAACTCTCCTAGTAGGCTCGAGATGAGTTGAGGACCTCAACGAAGGTCTTCAGCAAGATCTTGCAATCCAGAGCCAAAGAGCAGTTGCGCACGTACCACAAATCGAGTTGAACCCGTTCCGCCATGGATTCGACGGATGGCGTTTCGCCACGAGCTCCATTGACTTGGGCCCAGCCGGTCAGGCCGGGCGTCACAAGACGACGCTTTGAATAATCCGGGATCACCATGTCATAAAATTGGTCGTGAGCCACAGCGTGCGGCCTTGGGCCGACAAGGGACATCTCTCCGCGGATCACATTGAAGAGTTGAGGCAGTTCATCGAGGCTGGACTTGCGGAGAAGACGCCCCAATCTGGTCACGCGTGGATCATTGCGGGTCGCCTGAACGACCACAGGACCATCGTCTTGAACGTGCATCGTCCGAAATTTGTAAATCCGAAAGGGACGGTTTCGTCGCCCCAAGCGGTTTTGACAAAACAACACAGGTCCTCGTGAATCCCATTTAATGGCCGCGGCCACGGCCAGCATCACAGGGGCAAATACGAGCAGAGCCAACGCCGCGATCACGACGTCGCACAGGCGCTTGCTGGCCCAAAGAAGCCAGGCGCTGTCTGCGACCATATCGATACTAAGGGCATCAGCAGTTCCGCGCATTCGAAACTCATGAGGGTCGGGGAAGTTGAAGCCCATACCGTAACCTAGCTGTTGCGACAGAAAAACGCACGCTTGCCGGCATAGATCCCCATGCTGAAGCGAGACGCGCCATTTCCCTTAATTATTCGGCAAAGAACCGATTTCTCGAAGCCTGCACTTTAAACGTCAAGCCAGGGAAGCCGCAATTTAGCGGACAAACCTTGCCATTGCTTGTCCGCATAGGATTGTATCTCGATTTGCGCATGCGGTCCTCTCGAAGAGCACAATGAAACATAATTTCGGTTCTAATCCTATAATGCAAAAGGTGTACCGGCGTTTTCTGCGGGGGCGCGCGGTGACCGAAGCCATTGAGGCGAGCAGACGTCAAATGGGACCGATTGGAGCCAGACGCATCGACCCTGACGAATAGAATTAATGCAAGATCAAGACAACCCGTGAAATTACTTAACTGCGGATGTCCGGCGCGTGAAATCGGGGGGGGGGGCGATAAGGCAACAACGTTAAGGCTGCGTCCGATGTCGTACGGTGGGATAGCGCGGAGGCGCGCGGCTTGATCCCCTCAATGCGACGCTGACACCGTCAAAGGCGTTAACGTCCCCTTTGGGTGTCCGTCAGCAGGCGGCTCAAGCCTGCCAGGAGGCGCGGCGTCAGCCGCCGACAGGCCTCGCTGGTTTGGGATGCCGTGCTCAGCGTCACTGGGGCCGGATCCTCGGCCCTACCTAAATCCAGGTTGACTCCCATTCGCCCGCACGATAATTCCCAGCTCGTCGCCGCCATCGTGTGCGGCATGGCCACAACCTCGTGCCCGCAACCGCTGACGATCGTCACGGCGCCACCGCCGACATGGACGGCTTCATTAAGGTGGCGCCGCTCCTCCGGCGTCGGCGCGGCGGGATCGACCAGGGCATTCACCAGGTCGAGGCCACGGCGGCTGCGGGAATGGCGAAATTGTGATTACTGGTGCGCAGATTAGGCGGCCCGCGCGACGCTCGGTTGGACCGCGGCGGACACAGCCGCTCAAACTAAGATTAATAGGCCTACGATCGAGCGTTTAGAACGCCAACAGGGTATTCCAGCTAGCCGAGCCAACACTCCCGTTGAGATCCAGCAAGCATTCGAAGCCGCAGGAGTTGAATCTATTGGTTCGGAGCGTGACGGGCCAGGTGTTCGGCTATGGAGAAAATCGTGGTCTTCCAATGTGCGGCGTCACTGTTGCTGGATGCTCCGCCCAGCCCAGATCAACTCGTACTCCCGTCCGCCCGCACGAAATCTGCCAGCTCTTCGCCGTCATGGCGGGACGCATGGCATTTGTGACTCAGATTCGCCACTAGCGCGAGCCTCTCTACTCCCGCTCCGCCACAGTTTTCGATCGAACGAGAATGCCTCAGTCGATTTAAGAAAACCCTCCGCAAAGTCGACGGCTAAACACCCTTGGTCAGTGACATTGATCGTCGCCCGCCAATTCTAACTTGCCGACCTCAGAGTCGGGCGCCGAGTCTTGTTCGACCTATTATCGACGTCAGATCCAGTCAAACGCAATGCCCATCGTGACTCGTCTACGATGCAGTCGGCGCGAAACACAGCGCCTATCACTGGAACGGCTGATCCCGAAGATAGCGTTCGAAGTGAATGAAATTTCTGCGCCAGCCAAGTTTGCCAGTGCGGCTGATCATTGAAAACTTGTCCGTTATAGAAAAAACGAACATGATCAGATGATTCCGCAATTTTGAATATGAGATCTCGATGCCATCCATTCGCGGATATGGATGCCAACATTACACGGCATTTATCAGACTCGCCGCTCACGAAAAGCAGGTCATCGACGAGCTCATCATGGTCCAAAAATCCATCTTCGCGAACCAACTCCCTTAACCGGCCTGTGACCAGGTCGTCATACGACACAGAGTCGGCAGATGCTAAGATATATATGGCATGCACCTTCGAGAGGGCAGATGCCAAAAGTATAAATACCATCAGTGCAAGGAAACTCCTACCGAGCACGTAACATACCATATTTTACGATCGTTAAAGTCACGCCGACTAACAGCCAGCTAACGATCGACGAGCCGATGGGTCCATGGATGAGATCGTAATGATCCGGATACCAGCCGATGCAACTAATCCGAATTACGTTGATCGCAACGATTGAACAGCAGCACACAACGCACCAGATACCTTGCCCATGAAATCCACGTTGGCCAATTTGGCAGAACAATGTCCAACACACAACGACAAGCGACACGTTCGCCATGGATGAGCAGGCCGGTGCGATCCAAAGATGAGAGACACCGTCAGCGAGAGTGATCACATTCCCTTGCCGAGGCAGGCCCATCAGGGAACTTACAAGGCTCGCATCGAGGATCAACAAATACCCACTAAAGAGCGAAAATATTAACTTACTCCAAAACATGGGATAGGTTGCAGCCAGCAAAACCCAGGCGCCACGCTTTCCAGGAGACATTGGATGTGAACTCGACAAGATAAGTATCGACAGCGCTGTTAGCCCCAGCCAGCTCAGGTAGTCCATCGGAAAGACAAAAAAAAAGCCACAACAATGCTGGCACAAAGATCACCAGCAGATACGGTCCGGCCAGATTCTTTGGAAATAAGTACGAAGGAAAAAGTGACCGCGGCCCAGACAATCGCGCTAATGCCAAAACTGTCGAACAAGGCCCATACTAACCCGAACTCATAGATGGTCCTGGCAACTTGAGGAATGATAGCATTCAAATAGCCTAGCACAAGAAGGCTAAGCCACAGTTCATGACGTTGGATTGAGATGCCGGACTGCCACATGCGCATGTCTCGCTGACGCTGATCAATGCGGTGTCTTGCACCGATACTTGCGCCAGAGCGCATATCCTCCTGCAATTAGAAGAATGGGCAGTCCGGTGGCCGCGAGCGGACCCGGTGCACCGTGACCAGATCCGGGACGGCCGATGCCGTTGCTCCCATTGTGCGGCACACCCCCTGGGTCAGCCACTACAGGGCCAACAAGGACGATTGAGGCCAACGCGGCGGCAGCGCATCTCACATATCTTACCATGGATAACCCTCCTGTTTAGCTGAATATTATTTGCCTAATGACGCGGGTGAGTCAATTCATTGGTCTGTTGCGTAGGGATTTTGGAATGCGACGGTCGTCCCATAATCGATCTGCGCCCCGCCTGGTTCGCGAGCAAGGAGGGCCCCGTCCGGATGCCGCCCGGCGGTGATCGGGCGTACCGCGCGGATCGAGGCCCGCGCCCCAACGATCCTGGCGCTGGTCGATACCAAGCCCGACATCGCTCTGGTCGAGAAAGGCCGGCTTGGCCGAGGAGGGCGTGGCTGCCGGGATCAGCACGCTTTGGCGGTTCTTTCGCCGCCACGGGCTGACACTCAAAAAGCCGGCGCATGCCTCGCAACAGGACCGGCCGGACATCCTGAGACTCAGGCAGGCCTGGTTTGACGACCAACTGGATCTCGAGCTGAAGCGCGCTCGTCTCCATCGACGAGGACCTTAGCGACGACCAAGATGACCCGAGCCAGGGGAAGAGCCCCGCGTGGCCAGCGCCTGAGCGTGCCGCATGGGAAAGCTACCGGTCACATCAGCCGGCGAATTGGGGTTTGGCAGTGGACAGATTGCAGCATTATCTTCGAATGAAATGGTAACTTCGCTGAAGGATCCGTTTCATTTGAGGCGTATTCCGCTCGAATATCCGGCCGAAAACGAAACTGTACGCGAAAATCACGCTCAAAACTAACGCGCCCCAGGCCAGCGGCTGCCAGCCAATTGGCTGGAGTTCAAGCGCGACCGAGCGCCGACCGCTGGTAATTGCGAGGAAGAAGTGTAGCATAGGCACATGAACAAGATACAAGCTGTAGGAGTAATTGGCCAAACGCTTGTATTCTGCCGCCCCTGGAATCGGAGTTTGCATTTGAGAGTTGCGGGTCGATAGCAGCGCAATGCAGATAGTAAATCCAAGTATTTGACTTGTAAAAATTCCAAAAAGTGGGGTCATTGTCGGATAAATTATCGCGATTGAGAGAGCGACCAACCATGCTAACACAGGCTTGACGATCAACCTGATGCGCAATACGCGGGTGGACGCCCCCATTAACCAGATGATGAAGCTGCTTGCGAAGCTATGATTTTTTGCCATCATTAAAACGATTGTAAAAATTGTCACCACTGACATAATAACTGCAATGCGCTTGGAATTCATCCAGAATAAAGAAAGCAAAAACGGCCAAAGAATATAAAACCAAACTTCAAACGCGAGACTCCAAAGCGGGATATTACTGCCCAGCGTCGGGGAAACGAAGCCCTGCAGGCTTAATATATTCGCCAGAAATGTAGTTGACTGATAACTAGCAGGGGTCTCGCCGCCAGCAGTGCTTAATCCAAGAGCGGATACACGATAGACGTCAAGCGCATAACCAATGATAAGGGCCGGCAGCAGTACGACGTATATTCTTGAAGCTCGATTTATAAAATAGCGCTGTACATTGAACACTCCCTTGCGTATTTCAATCACGGTACTTCCCCCTACTAAAAAACCGCTCAGAACAAAAAAGCAAATCACTGCTTGGGCACCGCAATCGGTGACGATATAAAACCAATGTAGCCATGCGCTGCGCAGTTCATTTAGAATCATTGGTTCTTGGACTATTACGTTGAGTCGTACATGGTACAGTAAAACGAGAACTGCCGAGGCCCAACGTGTCAGGTCTAAAACGCTCGAAAGTCTTTTGCTTATTAACGAGTCCTTCAAAGCAGATGTATACCACGGGGTCATTTTGGTGGTCTCCAAAATAAATGAAAGATCACGATCCGAAGCGCGCCTCACGATGCCGCCGCATTTTATTCACCCATTGTCATAGTGGCAAGCTACCTCACTTGAGGATTCATGCGGGCCCACTCCTTAGGCGAGACCTGACGGATGCCTTGGTCGAGGGGATCACGACGGCGGAGTTTCGGAGGCGACCGCGGGTCGTGTCCCACGGAGTGGTGTAGCTGGCCTGGCCGGTACAGCGTCCTCGGGCAGAGCCGAGTCTGTCAGGCCGCCGCGATGGGCAGGATGGCGGTGGGATTATCGCCGGGAGGAGCGATGGTTTCCAGACGCTATGGGGCGTGGACCGGACCATGGCAGGCTGGCGCCCTTCGAGACGATGGAGACGCCCATGCTGCATCCATTCACGGCCAACCGCGCGACGGCGGCCTTCGTTTAAGAGAGCACGCTTGTCGTCGTCATTGAGATGAGCCAATCCACTTGGCCTGTCGGCGGCTCGCTTCCCGGAGTCCAACGTCAGCCGCTGAAGAAGCTCGAACCTGATCCCGACTGCCTCTTTTCGGTTGTAAATCGTTGACGCGACGAGTGTCGGGAATGTGGGCATGACATCGAGCTCCTCGTTATCGCATATGAGGCCGGGCGGTATGGGTTCTGGCTGGTGCGGTGGCTAGACGCCAAGGCGCGGAGGCGCACGTCATCCACGCGAGCAGTGTGGCTGTGTTACGGGACCGTCGCCGCGCCAAGACGGATCGGCTTGACGTCGCTCGTCTGCGGCGGGTCCTGCTAGAATAGGGTCGCTTCGCGGCGAACGTGGCCATTGCACCAGGGCGATGACGCCTTCGATCGAGGATGAAGACGACCCGACCGCGGCTCCTGCCCATCGCGGCTGAGCGTTCAGGCATTCTCCCCGGAGCTTGCCGTACAAGCACCTGATGTGGGCATTGTCCGTCGGCCTCCAGCGGCAGGTAAGGCGCGCCGTGCTCTGGCCGTGATCTGTTGAGAGCAGCGCTGAGGAGGCGGCGCAGTACATAGAGCGCCAGGCGCTGAGCCGGAACTTAAGAGTGACATTCTCTCCGCGGATCCTATTCACATTTGGGGCAGTTCGTCGAGGTCGGATGATCGAGGCCCCCCAGCCTGGTCGCGCGGGTTTGAGCGGGTAGCTCGCCGCTTGCGGCGCGGAGGCCTTGGCCGGCCTGTCTCCTCGGCTTTATCACTGGTCGGAGAACGTGATGATGGTGGCCGACTTAGACGAAGGTGGCGCCGCCCAGTTGGCCGCGGGGGCATATACGGGCCTGTTAACGCTGATTTGTGCGGTGGCGTTGATTGTATTAGTAAAAGCCCGTACCCCAAAGTAGCGGAGTTTTCTGCCGCTACATTCAAACACACAATAAATAATAAATTTTGCATAAATCCATCAGACGGAAACCTAAATCTATCAGACAAACGCATTAAATTCATTATTGGAGGTCGTTTTTAGGCGGATTAAGGCTCACCCTGCGTTGACAAGCGCCGGGACTGATGCGACCCAATAATCTCTCTGTCTTGTTCCGCGATCTGGGTGGGCGCAATGGTTGCAGCAAATCGGTTTCACCTGCTGGGCATGCCTGTCGATCCAATTATTCCGAAGAGCCTTATCTCTATAATAGCAAACGCTATCGACACCCGCGAGCAAGTCACAATAGCAAGTATTAATCTGCATGGCCTGTACTGTGCGCTTCGTGATCCAGAAATGTCTCAACTCTGGAAGTGCAGTTCGACTTTAGTCCACATCGATGGAATGCCTATCGTCTGGGCTGCGAAGTTGCTTGGCGAAAATGTCACAACTGAGTCGAGGATGGGCCATATCGATATTATGCCAATAATCTTTCGTTACTTGGCCGCAAACGGAAAACGCCTTATGTACGTTGGCTCGACGGAAGAAGCGTTGAATCTCGGGGTCGCCAAAATTAAAAATATGGAACCATCACTGCAGATTGCGGGATACCACGGGCACTTTGACTTGAGCGACCTCGAAGGGGAACACCAACGCTCAATACTTAAGGCTGTCAAAGAATGGAAGCCTGATATATTGTTGGTCGGGATGGGAATGCCTCGGCAAGAGAAATGGATACAAAGGAATAAAGAGGCGCTTGACGTTCCGGTCCTGATGCCTTGTGGTGGCTTCCTCGATCTTCTAGCAGGATCTCAGCCTGTCGTTCCCCGATGGATTGGACGGATCGGATTCGAATGGGCCTACAGACTCGCGTGCAGCCCTCGGCGACTGTTCTTTCGATATTGCATTGAACCATTTTGGCTCGCTGCTTTTGCGATTATGCACATTAAGATGCACGATCGGTCGATGGCTGACACCAGAGCTTCCTTAGGACATCAGAGACATTCATCTGTATTGTAGATAGCTGACCGAGGCCCGCCGAGCTGGTCACGGTTGGGGAGCCGGATATCCAAGGCACCGAACACGGCCGGCGCTCCCGAAAACCGCCTAGGTCGCGACACTGATTCGCGGCGCGGCGGAGGTCGAGTAGATGTTTGCTCCCGGCAATTGGTAGTGCGGATTGGCAGTAAACAGAGATGTGCTTTCGTCCCAGGCTTTGCAGATTGCTTCGTAGGGCGTCAGGCCGCGAAGTGCCGTGAGCCGACGGGCGTAGTTGTAGGCCGCGACGAAGTCTGACAGGGGCTTGCTGAGCTGGCCACGGGTGTCTTACTAGAAGCGCTTCATCGTGTGGTCTGCGCGCCGGGTTTGTCGGAGGCTCCAACTCCTGAGAAGGTGGAGCTATGACGAGCAAGACGACGAACAAGTTCTCGCCTGAGGAGCGGTCCCGCGCGGTGCGGATGGTGCTGGACCACGAGGGGAGCATCCGTCCCGCTGGGCCGCAATCATGTCGATTTCGGGCAAGATCGGCTGCACGGCGCAGGCGCTGAACGAATGGGTCAAGAAGGCCGAGGTCGACAGTGGCCGTAAGCCCGGCCTGACCACGGACATGGCGGCCAAGCTCAAGACGCTAGAGCGCGAGAACCGGGAGCTTCGACAGGCCAACGAGATCCTGCGCAAGGCATCGGCGTATTTTGCCCAGGCGGAGCTCGACCGCCCGTTCAAGCGATGATCGCGTTCATCGACGATCACCGTCGAGCCTATGGGGTCGAGCCAATCTGCAAGGTGCTGCCGATCGCCCCGTCAACTTACCATGCCCATGTCTCGCGGCGTGCCGATCCGACCAAACTCTCGATCCGGGCGAGGCGCGATGCCGACCTGTTGCCGGAGATCCAGCGGGTCTTTGACGAGAACTTCGAGGTTCATGGCGTCCGCAAGGTCTGGCGGCAGATGAAGCGAGAAGGGCTCCAACTCGCTCGCTGCACCGTGGCGCGCCTGATGAGAAGCGCGGGTCTGCACGGTGTTGTCCGCGGTAAGGCCATGCGCACCACCGTGGCCGACAAGGCGGCGCCGTGCCCGCTCGATCATGTGAACCGGGTTTTCCGTGCGCCGGCGCCAAACATGCTTTGGCTCTCGGACTTCACCCATGTCAGCACCTGGTCGGGCTACGACTATGTCGCTTTCGTCATCGACGCCTATGCCCGTCGCATCGTCGGCTGGCGCGTATCCCGGACCGCACACGCCAGCTTCGTGCTCGACGCGCTGGAGCAGGCCCTGCATGAGCGACGCCCCGTCAATCGCGGCGGCCTTGTGCACCATTCCGACCGGGGTTCTCGATACATCAGCATTCGATACACCGAGCGCCTCGCCGAGGCCGGTATCGAGCCCTCCGTCGGCAGCGTCGGCGACACTTACGACAACGCTCTTCACCGAGACGATTACGGCCTCTACAAGGCGGAGCTCATCCACCGACGCGGACCTTGGCGAAGCTTCGAGGCCGTCGAGTTCGCCACGCTGACCTGGGTCGACTGGTTCAACAATCGCCGGCTGCTGGAGCCTATCGGCAACATCCCGCCGGCCGAGGCCGAGGTACGCTACTACGCCATGCTGGACGAGCCAGCCATGGCGGCCTGATTCAAACGAAATGGCCTCCGGGAAACCCGGAGCGGTTAACTTCACCGGCCGCATGCGCAACGATGCGGCACCGCGCTTACAAAACGTGGGCGGCCTGTAGGCCGCGATTCTAACCGCATCGATCGCAGGGGAGAGTGATGCGGCGCAAACGGTCCATTTTCTGGGGACCGGATCAGAGACTAGATTCCATGGCGAAAATTCGATAAATGAGCCCTGGCGAGAACGTTTATCTGCTATAGAGGTTTTCCTGGTGAAGAAGAAGTGCTCCCCGTTTCGATCGTACATCGGCGTCTGCCGGTGCACCTAGCATTGACCTGGGGATACGCCCATGCCCGAGACCTTAGCGAAGATGGAAGTGATAACCGGGATCGCTTTCCGTGGCAGTTCACGACCGAGCAGAAGCTCGCCGTCATGGCCGAGGCCATGCGACCCGGCATGTCGATTCGGCTATGTTGCCCGTCGTCGTGGGCGATTGCCCGGCCTCGGATGGAGGCAATTGATGAGCGAAGGCGGCAAGGACGCCGTTTGCGTTGACGTCGCGGGCGCCAGTGAGGTGCGGCGCGTTGACGAGCGCGTGCGCGATCTCGAACGCATTCTCGGGCGCAAGACCTTGGAGGCGCTCGACCTTGCGCGGAAACAAGCGATTTCGCTGCCGAGCTCTGCGCCTAGGGACGGTCCCCATGAAAGCGGTTTCCGACACGCTCGGGGTCGCCCGATTCAACATCGCCGAACGCATTCGGGGACGATCGAAGCGAATCTCTCGAACCCGGGAGGGGGACTTGGACCCAAGCGCAGAACTCCGGTGCTTGGTGGATGCCCGGCCAACCTATGGGTGCCGGCGGACCGCCGCGCTCCTCAGGCGCGAGCGGCGATTCACGGGCTTGCTGTCTGTCAACGCCAAGCGCGTGTACCGGCTTAGGAACAAGCATGGGCTCCAACTGGCACGATACGCGGGCTGGCGGCATGCCCGCGAGCACGACGGCCAGGGCCCCATCCTTTACTTTGATGTCCGCTTGTGCTCCGGCGTCCTGGAGTTCACCTGTTGGAACGGCGAGGCCGTCCGCTTGGCCTTCGTTCTCGACTGCCATGACGGGGAGGTGATTGGCTGGACGGCGACGACAGACGGGCAATCGGGCGAGATAATCAGGGACATGATGGTCCATTGCGTCGAGGCTCGCTTCGGCAGCTGCCGCGCGCTCCATCGCTTACGGTGGCTGAGTGACAATGGGTGGGTTTATGCAATCGCCCAAACCATCGGAATTGCTTTCGACCTGAACTTGGATCCCTGCTACACCCCAGTCGAGAGCCCGGAGAGTAACGGCCACGCCGGGGCGTTCGTGAAAACGATTAGGCGTGACTATTTCCGCGTAATCCCGAACGCCGAAGCCGCGTTCGCAGCAATCTCCCTCTGGATGGGCGACTACAACGACGTCCATCCGCATAGCCGGCCCGAATACGGCTCCCATTGGGAGTATATCCGGGCCTTGTCTCAGCCCGCCGCGTGTCCGGTCTGACGGGGTCAACTCCAGAATGGCACTTCCATGTTGCTATCAATAGGGATAAAGGCGTTGAACGAGCAACGTCGGATTGCGAATTCGATTGCGAGCGCCTTGCAAGTAGCAAATAAATTCAGCGGAGAGGTGATCCTCGCTGACTGCGCCTCTACAGACCAAACAGTCCAAATTGCGTCTTCTTATCCAATCCGGATAGTTCGTATGGCAGCTCCTGAGGAACGTTCATGTGGCGCGGGAGCGCAATTGGCATACCAGGAATCAAAAGGTCAGTTCTTCTATCTAATGGATGGAGATATGGTACTGAATTCAGATGCGGCGGAGAGATTTATGGAATTTCTTAACAAAAACCCAGAGTACGCCGGAGTGGGCGGACGTACAAAGGAGCTTGTCTTAACAACCCACGAATTCCGAATCCGGGCGAAATCCGAGGAGATGCGGCAGTGCACGTCCTCAATCGACGTTGACAGATTGGACGGCGGTGGGTTGTACAGGAGAGCCGCAATTGAAAGTGTTGGGTACTTCGCTGATCAAAATCTCAAAGCTTTCGAAGAATTTGAACTTGGAGCGAGACTGCTTACAAATGGATGGAAGCTCGCGCGGCTCGATGTGACCGCAGTCGAACATTTCGGCCACGATGTCCCCAGTTATTCCCTTCTCTGGACCCGGTTCGTATCAGGATACGCGTGTGGTGCCGGTCAGGTATTCCGAGCCAGCATAGGAAAGGCAACGTTCCTAAGGGTTGTAAAGAACTTAGCCCATATTAAATATAGTTTAGCGGTCTGTTCTGCTAGCCTAACATCGGCCTTTATCGCGGCACTTTACCCTTGGTCCGGTCTCGCGTTCGTAATAGCCATGCTCGGATCAGGAATCATCCTACTTAGCTTTCGCCGCCAGTCCCTGAGACTTGGGGTTTTCTCTTTGGTAGCATGGATCCTTGGATCGATAGCCTTCCTACGAGGAGCCTTGTGGCCTCGCCAGGATCCCTTTCGGGTTATCCAGCATGAGGCGATCGCAACGAAGCGCACCGAAGATCTCAAACCTATGAGCGGCACCTGTGATAGGTAGTCACGCATTCTGGACCGTTTTAGGCTTTGCTACATCACTCCTGATACGGCTTGGTACAAGTGTTATCGTATCGAGGATCCTCTACCCAGACGCGCTAGGCGTGATGGTCATTCTGAATAGCCTACGTACTGGTATCGAGTTGCTCTCAGACATAGGCATCGAGCAGAATATTGTCCATCATAAGGGAGGACTTGCCCCAGCGTTTTACGACACAGCATTCACTCTTCAGATCATAAGAGGAATCCTGCTGAGCTTCCTATTTGTGGTAGCATCTATTCCCCTGAGTAGAGTTTATTCAGTCGACGTAAAGTTTTTTTTCGCAATGAGCGTGGTTCCCTTCGTCAATTCGTTAACCTCTACCGCCGTTTTCGCCGCCGTGAAAACTCTCGATGTCAGGCGACGTAACTTGTTCGAGGTATCGTCTGAATTTTTGGCATCCATTTGTGCCATTGTCTTCGCCATTGCAATGAAGTCTGTCTGGTCTTTGATATTTGCTGCAATCGTGGGCACCGCAATCCGAGCTTTTCTCAGTTATTTTCTCCCGTTCCGGATCCCGAAGCTCAGACTGGTCCACTCCCACGTCACCGAAATTTTGAGCTTTGGCCGGTGGATCGTATTTGCCTCACTGCTTTCATATCTCGCCTCTAATGTCGATCGACTGATCATCGGAAGCGTCGATGGACTCACAGCGCTTGGAGTGTACGGACTCGCTCGGACGATTGCGGATCTCCCCGCTTCACTCGCAGGGCGTGTTGCTTACCAGCTACTCTTCCCTCATCTCTCGCGGCACCGTGATCCGGATGGGTCGGAATACGTATTCCGATGGCAGATGATGCTCCAGTTTGGCTCAGCGATCTTCATAGCCATTGCGTGCTCTTGGGCAGATTTTGTGATCCGGTGTGTATACGATCAGAGATATGGCGATGCAGCCTGGATGTTGAGCATTTTGCTATTTGGAGCGTGGTTTAATGTCGTTGCGACGTTGAACGAGGCGTCCTTGCTTTCGGCCGGGGTTCCGAGCAATATGGGTGCCGCAAGCGCTACCAAGCTGGGAGTACTGTTGAGTACAATCTTCGTGCTCCACAACATTTTTGGACTTGAGGGTGCGGTAATGGCGATAGCAGTTTCCGAAATTTGTCGATCTCTCTTGATTGCCGTTCGAATAAAAAAAATTGAGCCACGCCTCTTTCTCCCCACCGTGGCTGCTCACGTGATATTTTGCTCATCACTCCTGGCGCAACTAGGGATCCGGCACTTGTTCGGACTAGGGACGCCTCTGTCCGCAATTCAGGGAATTCGGTCTTGGTAAGGCAGCAGCAGCGGACCCTCTTTGTTCAATTTCGCGGTGACTACAGAGAGGCACACCGGCTGGCCGAGGAGGGATCGGAAACATACTATGGACACCGGTACGTATTAGCGACAATGGATAAGTTAGCGCAATTTTGTGACGCGGTAGCTGTCGTGTGTGTGAATTCTCCGTCGAAACACGATGTGGTACTCAGTTCGGGGGTGCGACTGGTAGGGCTTGGCGAGAACAACGATGATCGGGGGGCGTGTGCACTTTCCTGGATTGAAACGTTCGCGCCGACACAAATAGTTGTGTTAGGACCACTAACACCCATATTGAAGTGGGCTGTGCGCAGGCGTTTGCGCACACTGTGTGTATTTGCCGATTCTTTTGAAATCTCGTGGGCCAGGCGGCTTCTGAGATATGGACGCCTCACTTCTCTACTAAACGATCCCTCAGTTGAAATGATAGCCAATCACGGGAGTGCGGCGTGCAAATCGCTCGCGCGTATCGGTGTAATAAAGTCAAAAATTGTCGCGTGGGATTGGCCCCAAGACAGAACCCCGGACCATTATCGACCAAAGAAAAGCTTCGGCGCAGTCTTTAAGCTCCTTTTCGTCGGCTCGGTTATCGAGAGCAAAGGGGTGGGAGACGTAGTGCGGGCACTGCCAATCCTGGTAAACAGGGATATCCCAATCGAAGTGACCTTTGTAGGAGACGGTCAGATCGCCGAATATGAAGCGCTCGCGGCACGGCTTAATGTCGGTGGGCACGTGCAATTCGTTGGGCGTATATCCAATTCAGAGGTGTTCGGGTTTATGCTCAATACTGACGCTGTTGTCGTGCCGAGCAGGCACTCCTCCCCGGAAGGACTTCCGCTCACTATCTATGAAGCACTCTGCTCCAGAACGCCGATCATATGCTCTGATCATCCAATGTTTGTCCCGTATTTGGTTGATGGGCGTAGTGCGCTGGTCTTCAGATCTGGCGATCCCGCGGACTTGGCTGCTTCGGTTGAGCGTTTGTATGAAAATAATTATCTCTATCAGAGGCTGTCTGAGAACTCGAGCGAGGCTTGGTCGGGGATCCAGGTTCGGACCAAATGGGGCGAGCTTGTTACAAGTTGGGTTCGAGGCAATAAAGACGACAAATCTAAGCTGAACGAAATACGCTTGCGCGGCTTTTGATGTTGTCAAGCGCTCGGAGTATGCACCGGACCGGTATGCCGCCCAAGTTGGGCTCAGGTCTTCAATGGCGAACCGACCGAACGGCCCGCCCGCGCACTGCCCTGCAAGGCGACGGCGTAGCTCAATACAGAGAATGCCTCAGTGCCGCCGCCGATGGTCGACTCAATACAGGAGGCTACTCCGTTTACCATTCAAAGCCAGTACTTATCTTGGTGCCAATAAGGTAGTTGAGGGCCGTCTTCCAATCAATCACCCCCACAAGGGCTTCAGCTGCATCGTTTCGCAGGAAAGTGACGTAATTACCGGCGCGCCGAATCGTGAAGGTGAGACCGGGGCGTGGAGCAGAAACCTATCTCAAACAAGGCAGAGCCGCTGTTTCCTCCACGCTGTCGTGTAGCGTCGGTTAGCCAAAGCTTCGCGAGAGTCGGGCAACTGCAGGGCCCAACTCCAAGTAGAGTCAGTAAATCCGCTCGGCGTTGACAACCCAGCCCTCGCGCCTCAACAGCGGGTGGACGGACGATCGGCTACGCTACCCCGACCAGTTCCGCCGATCGCTCGTTTCTCCCACCGCGCCACACAGCGCAAAACCCGCCGAGGCTCTAGGTCACCGACTCATAAACCTCATCCAAATTTTTACTGCGGCGAGCTTCACGAGGGCGAGGTAGTTGGCGTCGTGCTATTCGAAGCGGGTCGCCACAGCGCGAAAGTGTTTGATCTTGTTGAAGAACCGCTCAACGAGATTGCGGAAGCGATAGAGGAAGCGGCTGAACGCGGGGACGTTCTTGCGGTTTGGCATTGGCTTGACGTTGGCCCAAGCGCCGCGCTCGACCAACGAGCGCCGGAGTCCGTCGCTGTCGTATCCGCGATCCGCAAGCAGGATCTGGCCTTCTCCCATTCCGTCCAGCATGCCGACGGCGCTTCGCCCGTCATGAGCTTGGCCCTCCGTCAATTTCAGCTGGATCGGCAGGCCATTGGCGTCGACCAGGGCATGGATTTTCGTGGTCAGTCCGCCTCGCGAGCGCCCCATGCATCGGGTGTGAGGCTCGTCCCCAAGGGCGGCGTCCGCTTCCGCGAGGCCCCCTTTTTGACGTTGGCGGCATGCTGATGCACGCGCACCGATGAGCTGCTCCCCGTCGTTGGACCGCCTCGCTGGGCCGCTCCAAGGTCTTTCAGGTCAGGGTGGGCCATGGACCGCTGACCGATTCAGGAGCGTGATCGGGGGCTTGTCGCCGATCGCGCTGTGTGGGCGCTCCTCGTTGTCGTGCCTGCGCCAATCCTCCATTTTTCGGCGGGCGTCTTCAAGCGACATGAACCAGTGGGCGTTGAGGCACTCCGCCCGGAACTTGCCGTTCAGGCTCTCGATGAAGGCGTTGTCGGTCGGCTTGCCTGGTCGGGAGAAGTCGAGCGTCACCCCACGCTGGTAGGCCCACAGATCGAGATCCCGCGAGACGAACGCCGTGCCCTGGTCGACGCGGATCATCTTCGGAAAGCCGACCTGGCGCCCGACCTTTTCGAGCACCTCGACCACGTCGGCAGCCCGGAACGAGAACCTCGGCTCGAGAGCCGGCGAGAAGCGCGTGAACTTGTCGACGATGGTCAGGACCCGGATCTTGCGCCCCGTGGCGAGCTGGTCGTGCACGAAGTCCATCGCCAAGGTTTCGTTGGCCTGGACGGCTGGACGCCGGTCCTCCCGCAGCTTCGCCTGCACCCGACGCATGGGCGCCTTGTTGCGCAACTGCAGGCCCAACTCCTTGTAGAGCCTGTAGATCCGCTTGGCGCGTTGACCACCCAGCCCTCGCGCCGCAGAAGCACGTGGATGCGGCGGTAGCCGTAGCGCACGCGCGTCTCGGCGATCTCCTTGATGCGCTTGACGAGGGCGGCCTGCGAGTGGCGCTTGCTCTTGTAGCAGTAGGTCGACTTCTCGAACCGGGTGACCGCGCAGGCCCGCCTGACGCTGACCTTCCATGTCCCCCGGATCTCGTCGACGAGCAGGCGCCGCCGCGCAGGCCTCAGAGCTTTCGGGACAACACGTCCTGGAGCATGGCCTTGTCGAGCGACAGGTCGGCGACGGGCTTCTTGAGATTGCCGTTCTCCTCTTCCAGCACCCGCAGCCGCTTCATCTCCGACGGCATCAGGCCGGCGTACTTCCTGCGCCAGCCATAGAACGTCGCGTCGGAAATCCCGGCCTTGCGGCAGACCTCCGCCACCGGCGCGCCTTCCTCGGCCTGCTTCAGGATGAAGGCGATCCGCGCCTCCGTGAACTTGGACCTCTTCATCGCTATCTCCGTCGCCGGCCCGGGCTGCAAAACTGGAATTTTCCAGCTTTCGGCGGTCCAGAAAACGGGAAGCAGGTCACCGACGAAGAGTCGATCATCTGCAAGTCGCCATCATAGCCAGCGGAAACGACGTGGAAGATCCGCTCCCACACCCCCAGTTTTCCGCCACCGAACAAAGCGGTTGTAGCAGGTCGTCGCCGGGCCGTAGCGCTCGGGGATGTCGGCCCAGGGCGCGCCCGTCCGCAGGCGCCAGTAGATCCCATTCAGCACCTTGCGATCATCCGCCCGGGGAACGCCGCGCGGCTTGTTCGGCAGCAAAGGCTCGATGATCGACCACTCAAAGTCGGTCAGTTCGTAACGGCGCTGCCTCATTCGGGTCCCTCCAAGGAGCTTGAATCAGCATTCACCGCTGAATGGAATCCCTTTGTATGAGTTTACGACCTAATCGACGCTAACTAGATAGATATCCAGTGGCAGGTCAGGTTCTATTGACCTTCCCTCCGCCAGAGTTGCCTCTGCCTCCGTGAAGTGCTCCCCGTTTCGACCGGACACCGGCGTCAGCCGGAGGACCTAGGCATAGACCTAGGGATACGCCTATGTCTGAGACCTTCTCGAAGGTGGAAGTGATCACCGGGATCGCTCGCCGTCGGCGCTTCACGACCGAGCAGAAGCTCGCCGTTGTGGCCAAAACGATGCAACCCGGCATGTCGATCAGCTATGTTGCCCGTCGTCATGGGCTTTCGCCAGCCTCGTATTCCGATGTAGGCAGTTGATGAGCGAAGGCGGCAAGGAAGCCGTTCGCGTTGACGACGGCGTCGTGGGCGTAAGTGAGGTGCGACGCCTTGAGGAGCGCGTGCGCGATCTCGAACGCATGCTCGGGCGCAAGACCCTGGAAGTCGAAATCCTGAAGGAGGCGCTCGACCTCGCACGGGCAAAAAAAGCGACCTCGCTGTCGAGCTCTGAGCCCGGGGACGGTTCCCGATGAAAGCGGTTTCCGACACGCTCGGGGTCGCCCGGTCCAACATCGCCGAACGCGTTCGGGGGCGGCCGCAGCGAAGCCCCCAAACCCGGGAGGGGGATGTGGAGCTCAGCGCCGAAATCCGGCGCCTGGTGGATGCCCGGCCAACCTATGGGTACCGGCAGATCGCCGCGCTCCTCAAGCGCGGGCGGCGATCCACCGGCTTGCCGCCGGTCAACGCCAAGCGGGTGTACCGGCTCATGAAGAAGCTTGGGCTCCTGCTGGCGCGACACACGGGCCGGCGGCATGCCCGAGAGCACGACGGTCAAGTCGCCACCCTTCACTCGAATGTCCGCTGGTGCTCCGACGGCCTGGAGTTCACCTGTTGGACTGGCGAGGTCGTCCGCGTGGCCTTCGTTCTCGACTGCCATGACCGGGAGGTGATTGGCTGGACGGCGACGACAGCCGGGCTATCGGGAGAGATGATCCAGGACATGATGGTCCATTGCGTCGAGGCTCGCTTCGACAGCCCGCGTGCGCCCCATCGCGTGCAGTGGCTGAGTGATAATGGATCGATCTATGCGGCCGCCAAGACCATCAGTATCGCCCTCGCCCTAAACCTGGATCCCTGCTTCACTCCGGTCGAGAGCCCGGAGAGTAACGGCGTCGCCGAAGCGTACGTGAAAACGTTCAAGCGTGACTATGTCCGCGTGAACCCGATACCGAACGGCAAAGCCGCGCTCGCCGCAGTCCCCCTCTGGATGGCCGACTACAACGATGTCCATCCGCATAGCCGGCTCGGATACCGCTCCCCTCGGGAGTATATCCGGGCCATGTCACAGCCTGCCGCGTGTCCGGTCTGACGGGGTCAACTCCACTCCGTCATTAGGGCGCGGTAAAAGAACAACAAAAAATGAAAAGATAGCACCTACGAAGGTACCGACGAGAAGAAATATATGGCCGCGAGGATATGTTGCACGAAGCGGGATCGCCGCAGGTTGTATCACCCGAACGGACGTGAATTTTGCCGCCTGAAGAGCCGTGGTAATCTGCTCGTCGACGGTTCGTTTCGAGTACGTTTCAACGTTTAACGTGGCTAGCGCCAGCTCACGTCTGAGGCGCTCAAATTCACCAGCCTTTGCTGAAAGGCCCCTTAGTTCAGTGTCAATGCCCTGTAACTCTGCCTGTTGCTGAGTTTGGAGGCGCTGAAGTCCAGTCAGCTCGCCGTTTACACGAAATAAGAGCACAATGGACTCTTGGTAGACCTTTACCATAAGTAGCGGTGGGTCGTCGCTAACAGACGATTTGTACTCAGTTGAGGGCGAGCCAGTTCTAGAGCGCGAACCGGATGGCGTACGGTCGTCGGAACCTAGTGAGTCAACCAAACCCGATACAAAAGGGGAACTCGTAACTGGCTTCAGACGCCTCAACTGAGATACGAGCTCGTCCTTCTGACCGCCCTTTTCAGCCAACTGACTTCTTGTGGCGGTCAATGAGGCGGATATGTCAGACCGCCTTTTCAACAGCAGCGACCTCTCTTCCGAAATCGAGTAGGTCGCCTCCCTGCGCATAAACTTGTCTAAGGCAGCGGCGCTTTTCTCCAACTCGGCTTCGAAAGCAGCCTTTTGATCGCGGAAAAAGTCCACGGCTCCCGGTCGGCTAAAAAGTTCGATTTGCCTATCGACAAACGCTTCCGCCAGCGAGTTCGCGAACGATGCGGCTACGGACGGATTTTCGTGAACAAAGGCAATGCTGATAACATCGGTATTAGGTTCTACTCGCACTGTTACAGACTTGCTTATTTGTGCCACGGCGGCGTCCATCTGTGTTATGGGCTGCGAGGGCTCTGTGGACTGAACCTGCCCCGCCCAGCGCCGTACTAGGCCGCCCAGACTCTGTCTGTCAGTCGCCGGCGTAAGGGTCTGAATTCGACTTATTCCAAATTTTCGGATTGCGGATCGTACCACGTCGTCGCTTTCAGCGATCCGCGCTTGCGATCGGGCAATCTCGGGTGACATGCTCAACGGGCCAGACGAGTGTCCGGGGTCGGACTGTCCAATTAAGAGGGTCGTATATGCCTCATATCTCGGACTAACCGCGATGTACAAAAACGAAGCGCCGATTAACGGAGCTAAAAATGCACCTAACGCTCGCCACTTTCGCATCCTAAGGGCAGAGAACAACCACCTGATGTCTCGCTCTGGTGTAACGTGGTCGGCGGACCCGAAACTATCCACTGAAGCTCTCCGCTTTGCCACACATTTGTAAGATAAGTCGTGCGATCCTGCAAGCCAGTGGTGATGCCGTCATTTTCGTGCGGGGTATAGTGGCAGACATACGGCCAAGCTGTTTTGATATCTGTAGCTACGTGATCGCGCCCTTTTTCGACTTTTATATCTCAGTCGCAGTCCTTGACAACGGACGAACGCTAAAGCCAGACTGGGTTTGCAAAAACCGCTTATGGGCAGATTGCTGAGGTCTACCGTGAGATCGGAACCGCCGTTCAAGCCGGTGGAGTTGACCTCGCCAGGCCGGGCACGCGGGGCTGGCATCGCCCCCGCCGTGGACCTGATTCCTGCTTCAGCCCCATCGAGAGAGCGTAGTTCAGCAGCATCGCCGAAATCTGGACCGGAAACGTTGGATCGCGCAATGCTTTGACGGGTATCTAGCGTCCACTGAACGCTGGCCTTATTATCGTACTGTATAGCGCACGAGGAAACGTTTTGCGAGCTAAATCCGAGCAATTCAAAAATCAGAACTCTGAACCGATGTCCCGAGCGGCAGAACCCAGAGGAGTGCGTAACGCGTCACAGACTGAATGGATATTCATTTTGATTCTTTTCTGCTCCTGGCTCGGTACAAGGTTCGGCGGTTCCGACGAAGTGGGAGGCGGAGGAAGTCTATTTAGACAAGTAATGTATCTCGTTATACTTCTTGTTCTCTTAGGGGACGCAGGAACGCACCGGGACCTTCGTCGTATGCTCGTCTTACCCTTTTCCATAACTCTCACTCTAGGATGGTGTTGGCTCAGCGTCACATGGGCGATTGTGCCCGGCGTTTCGATTCGCAGAATTGCATTAACCACGATCGTCGTGTGGTGCATTTTTGCAATCATCTCTCGCTGTGATACAAAAAGGCTTCTAGACGCGTTCCGGGTAGCGCTCGTAACATTGCTGGTAATCAACTTGGTAGTTGTGGCCGTATTTCCCGGAGTTGGGATCCATCAGGGTTTCGAGGGCGGAGATCCAAAGTTGGTGGACAATTGGCGTGGCGTATTGATTGAGAAGAATATTGCGGGCGCAATTAGCGCTATTACGATCATTCTGTTCATATTTGATGCCGGACACATTAGACTGGCGGTGAGGGCCCTCGTGCTCTCCGTCGCGTTCGTTTTTCTTTACTTTACTAAATCAAAAACATCACTGGGGTTGTTAGGTCCCGTCACCGTCGCTGGATGGCTTCTCCTACCGTACCGGATTGATTACAAGCTCCTAGTCTCGATCGGAATCGTAATGAGCTGCTTAGGTATTGTTCTCGTCGGATACATTTACCTCACAGATTTGATGCCCTATCTTCAAGCTGATGACACTTTGACCGGAAGGGTTCTAATCTGGCCAGCCCTGGTTTCTTACTGGCAAGAAAACTGGATTCTCGGTGCGGGTTTTGGTTCTTTCTGGGACATTGGGTCCGATAGCCCGATTTACAGGTATACGGCAAGCTGGGTTACACAAGTTGGCAATGGGCACAACGGATACCTCGATCTAATGGCCCAGCTTGGGACGCCTGGTATTTTTCTAGCAGTGAGTTCACTGCTAATTATCCCCTTTTCCAAGCTGCTATCGTTAAGGGGAATCGATCCTTGCGCGCGGTCGTTGTACGTTGCAATGCTGATTTTTTGTGCCGCCCACAATCTCAATGAGAGCAGTATGCTCGATCGGGACTCTCCTATGAACATCATTCTATTTGTGACGGTTGCGCTGGTCTGGAGGCAGTCGGCACTTAGACTCGGTCGTGCAGACCAGGAGGCTTCTCGAATCACATGACGTCTGAAGGGCAGCGGTGTTTTTCTGCAACGGCCCTTTTTCCCGAGCGCCTCCGTGACGACCTCAGAGGTCGGTCGCAGTCATGATCAACGATGAACTGCGGTCACGCGGCACCCTGCTCCTGGCAATACAAGGTGACCTAAAATTGTTTGGCTGCTCCGCGCGACTTGGCATTCGGCCCTCAAAATCCTGACAACTAATTGAGAACGGAGGAAAACTAGCCGTAATTGGGCCCGATAGAGCATAACGAAGCAGTGCAAAGTCAGACCTGCCGCGCCCGGCCAGTTTTGCCCTCAGCCACGGGCGGCGTCCTCGTGGAGACGCGCTTGCTGTGTCTGATCCAGAGGCGGAGGGCTCCGATGATGGCGAAGCGGAGCAAGCTCTGGGATGTCTTGTCATAGCGGGTCGAGATGCGGCGTGACTGCTTGAGTTTGTTGAAGCAGCGCTCGATGTGGTTGCGGAGCGCGTAGACGATTCCGTCGACCGGGGCTTGGACGATGCGGTTGCGCTTGTACGGAATGACAGGCTCGGCCCTTCGCTTCCGAAGGTCGTCGCGAATGGCGTCGCTGTCGTAGCGCTTGTCGGCTGACGTTGCCCCCTGAAATGACCCCGCTCAGAAGCTAGGATCCGTCGAGAGTGAGCTGCTCCCCGTCGTTGGACCGCCTCGCTGGGCCGTCTTGGAGTGGCGCGTCTCGATGCACACGGCCGGATAGCCACCGTCGCGTAGGCCGAAGTAGATCCACTGCGACAGTGGCCCAGCCTCTAGACCCACCCGCTCGAAGGGGGCGGACAACTCCGCGAGCCGGATCATGATTGCTACAGGGCCCGAGGCTTTCTTCGCCTCAAGCACGATGCGGCCATCCGTGTCGACCACGCAGATGCTGGTAGTCTCCAGCGATATGTCGAGACCGGCGTAAAGCAAAGACATGGCACGCTCCCTCTTGAGAAACCGGAAGCATGAGCGCAAACGCGGGCCGAGCCCAAGCCCCGATTACCCCATCTGAACGAGCATCTGTTCCGCGGCTTGCCGATGGCGCGGCGGATCATCGAAGCTTGGCGGATCGACTACAACGGCCACCGACCTCACACGAGCCTCGGCGGCCTCACCCCGAACGAGTTCGCAGCCCGGTCCAAACAGGACCACAACCAGAACGGATTCTGGTTATGAACGAGGGCATTCGGGGGGGCAAGGTCGCCGCGATCAGGACCTTCGGTGGTGGCCGCGCCTGGCCCATCACTGGGCCGTAGCTCTTTGTATCGGAGGTCTCGCCCGGCGGCAGGACGAGCCCGACAGGCAGGCCGAGGCCGTTCGGGGGTGGATTTGGTCGTGAGGCCACCTCGCGAACGGCCGATATCGTGGCCGCCAGGGGGCCCGGAGAATCCCCCTTTTTTGCGCCCGCCGAGTGCTGGTGGGCGCGCACGATGGTGCTGTCGATCATTTGTACCGTCTCTTGGCCCTCGCCGCTTTCATTGAGCGCCTCAGGGATTACGTCCCAAACGCCCGCGGTCGTCCGCCGTCGAAATTGCCGGTAGACAGTGCTCCACTTGCCGAAGCGCGCGTCGAGGTCGCGCCACGGCGCGCCGGTGCGGGCGATCCAAATGATTGCATCAAGGATGAGGCGGTGATCGGTCGGAGGGCGACCACTGCGAGCGCCGGTGCGCACCAGAAACGGCGCGAAGAACGCCCACTCTTCGTCCGACATCAGCCCGCGCACGCCGCCGCTCCCCGCAAAGAGCAGCTTTGAATCAGCCCTCAGGCGATTTGGGAATCCCTTTTGTCAACACGGCCTAAAGGTGGCCGTGGCAATCCAAAACTGGCGCCGAAGCGTTCGGCTTTAGCGATGCAAGACGCCCAGGAGGCTCAAATACGCCTTGACCATCCCAAGATCCCCTGAACTTTCGTGGCGCAACTGGTGTGTTAGCTTGCGATACTCGTCACGTAAGGCGGACGACTCAGCCAGCCGAGCCAACGTGCAAGACATGTCATTGACATCGTGTGGATCGCAGACCAAACCAGCAATCGCGCCGGATGCAAGCCTAAGTACTTCCGTTTGGCTCGTAATATTACTTGCGATAATAGGTAGACCGGCCTGCACCGCTTCAAGCAGCGCGATGCTGCGCCCCTCGAATAAGCTTGGCTGAAAGAACACGTCCGAAGCTGAGAGTATGTCGGCCACTTTATCCCGTTCGACGTTACCAAGAAGCTTAACCCTGTGACTACATGCTAATTGCCTCGCAGTTGCAACTGCTTCCTGCAAAAGGGGGCCGTCGCCAGCGATAACCAAAAATACATTTGGAACTGCAGCGATCGCGCGAATGGAGTTCAATATATTTTTTTGATCAGTTAATCTGCCGACCATTGTGAAAACAGTGGCATCCGTACTTATGCCGTAGTGAGCCCTTGTCCGCGATTTATGGGGCTCACGGGAAAACCGGCGCACCTCATTGAGAATCACCGAGATTCTTTTTCGATACCAGGAAGGGTACCGCCTGAAAGAATCCTTTGCAGCAACGGAAACACAAACAACGTTAGAATATACGCCCAGAGTACCGAGGATCAAGTCGAGTACCCTGAGTGGAAATCTTTGGCTTGAACTCGGGCCGTGGTGGGTAGCGACTCGCTTAGGAATCCTGTTCAATGCTGCGCAGATGCAACCAACGACGTTGGCCACGGGCAACACTGTGAGAATTGCCCTCGGTTTCTGCTGACGAAGCTCAAGGTAAAGAGAAATTATAGCCATCAGCCTGCGAGCAGGTCCATCTCCCGTCTGAAGAACGTTTTGACCCGCGCCGGACGATCGATTCTCCGAATTGTACAAACAGATCACATTCACAGAAAAGCCAAGCTCATTCGCATCTCGTCTTAAATCGTCGATTACGACCAATGTTCCTCCGAGAGAGTTATGGGTAGTTAAAATCAGAAAATCTGTGGCCCTTGAAGTTTGTTCCATCATTACGTGCCTTCGTCAGTGGTGGATACGTCTCGCATCGCGATTTCATGCGGTTCAACCGGCCAACATCACGCCCATAACACCTAAGTGCCTCAGAGGCAAATTGCAAAGTAGTCAATCAAGTCAGCCCAGAGGACAAGGCGCTGCATCTCGATGATCGTCTGTTGATCCGACATCTGCTCGCGACGACTAGCTCAGAAAAGTAAATCAGGTTTGTACACGAACGGTATCATGCATGTGAGCGACGCCATTTGATTGGTCGGCAGGTATGCACGTCCCGGCCCTGGCTACGACCAGGATAGTTGGGGAGATCGACCGCGATAAGCCTCCCTTTTACGGCCGAAACCCTGCACCTTTGTGCCATTCCTAATAGGCGTGAACGGGCGCGTGTGCTAGATCCTCGCGGAAATTCGATGCAAAACCTGCATTCGACAAAAAGCAAGGTTCCGCCTTGGGGAATGAATTCGCATGGGAATCGCCGATCTGATCGCCGATTGGATGCATTCGAGCTTGATTAAGTCCTGCATCCGCGTTTTAAGGAATGTCAGTACCTAGTCGGCGGAACGCGGGAATTCACCGCTAACCAGTTCACCTACGAGTTCAGCTACTGGACGCCCTATGTCGGGCTGGCTGAACGACGGATCGCCGATCGGCGTCGGCGCCTATGCCCCGCTGCAAGGCTTTGGTTCTCTGCGCTCGGTCGTCCTGAAGGTCGGAAGCGATATCCCCAGCGCCGTTTTTGTCTTCGCCGCGATCGATTCTGTCGGGCCGATGCGGTTGCGGAACGCGTAGGCGAATCCTTCGACCGGTGCTTGGACGATGCGGTTGCGCTTGTACGGAATGACGGGCTCGGCCCTGCGCTTCCGAAGGTCGTCGCGAATGGCGCCGCTGTCGTAGCCCTTGTCGGCGATCAGCACCTTCGGTGGTGGCCCCGCCTGGCCCATCAATAGGCCGTCGCCCTTTGTATCGGGGGTCTCGCCCGGCGTCAGGACGAGCCCGACCGGCAGGCCGAGGCCGTTCGGGGGTGGATTTGGTCGTGAGGCCACCTCGCGAACGGCCGATATCATGGCCGCCAGGAGGCCCGGAGAATCCCCCTTTTTCGCGCCCGCCGAGTGCTGGTGGGCGCGCACGATGGTGCTGTCGATCATTTGCACCGTCTCTTGGCCCTCGCCGCTTTTGTTGAGCGCCTCAAGGATTACGTCCCAAACGCCCGCGGTCGTCCATCGTCGAAACTGCCGGTAGGCTGTGCTCCACTTGCCGAAGCGCGCGTCGAGGTCGCGCCACGGCGCGCCGGTGCGGGCGATCCAAATGATTGCATCAAGGATGAGGCGGTGATCGGTCGGAGGGCGACCACTGCGAGCGCCGGTGCGCACCAGAAACGGCGCGAAGAACGCCCACTCTTCGTCCGACATCAGCCCGCACACGCCGCCGCTCCCCGCAAAGAGCAGCTTTGAATCAGCCCTCAGGCGATTTGGGAATCCCCTTTAGTCAACACGGCCTAAGTCTCTGCCCCTTCTATTTAAGGTTATCCCCGCTCAGTATTCCTCCCGGTCTGGCGTTCCACCAAACGTCAGGTATTTTAGCCGAAGCCCGTTTGGTTGCCCGGGTGATAATGCGGACCGGCGGAACGAGCTTGAACACAATAGCTCTGTTGCTGCGTGAAAAAGCTCAATTGGAAGTGGGTAAATAACTATGGGACTTCGCAGCTGGCTGGCCGATTGGTTACATTCGCGCGTAGTCTCGTCTTGCTTCCACGATATTGCGATTGTTTACCGGCATTTAGACGAGGGGTGCCTTCCGCCGGAGGCCATCGCTCTGGGATTCAAAGGAGCGCTTGCGACATTTTCTGCCGAGCCCGTGGACGTCGAACCGGCTCAGATCACATCGGAAATCCGACACCTCGATACCGAGTGGCGAACCGTCATCGCGGACCATTATAGCAACACGGCATGCAATCTCACAAAGGACCACCCAGCATACGCGTGTGCTTATCAGATGCTGGCCACGTGGATCAAACTGGTCGACTTGGACGAGCGGTCCCGCGACGGGCGGGGGCGAGTTACGGATGCTATCCTGCGCCGCGGTGCGGATGCGATTGAAAATTGCGAGGAGGCGTTCCGGCTGACCTTCCGTCTTGCGCTTCGCAACAACGCCATCGCGGGCGACGCCGAGAGGGACCTCCGCGTCGCCTAAGCCGATCTACGGTGCGCCGAAGAAGGCGCACCACGCAGCCGCCTTGAGGAGCCGTTACCTGAAGGTTACTGGCGCACCTCGGTTTTGAGGGTCTCATCTCAGAAGCCAGTCCGTTGATCGTGGCGCTTGGTGCTGCATGGACAAGCATACCCTCCAGGCAGCAATCTCGAATGCGTCGGAGCCGGCGCGTGCGGGGCCGACTGGCACGCGCCGGCACCGGGTCTCCAACCCTGGGCCGGCGCGCCATTACGGTGCAAGGAGCGAACGCGCCACTCCCTGCTCGCCCCACCTCGACCCAAACATTGGTCCGCGCCGTCGCGCGTCCTGGGGATAGATAGCGCGGCGCACGAGACAGGGCTGCGGATCGCGGCGTTTCGGCTTAAAAACATTCCGGAGTGCAATCCGCGTCCAAGTCGGTCTCCGACACGGACATGTCCAACCGCGCTATGCAGGGCGGCCCCAACGGTCGAACGGCGTTCGACATGGTGGAGATTGCACCCTTGACCCGACCCCCTCGCCATCCCTGCGGCGCTGCGGCCGCAAACCCGAAGATCAGGCCCAAACGAGCGGCCAGCGACGGCGTCGGCGCTCGCCCGAAGCGCAGCGCCAGGGAAGCGGGCGGCGCGGCTCTGGACGCTCTGGACGCGCTGCTTCCGCCCTTGCCGTTGCTGCCGGGCGAAAGCCAGGCCTCCTACGACGCCCTGCGCCCGTGTCCTGTCGAATTGAAGCCCGTCACGACCACCGAGCGCGTCTACGCCCAGGAGTTAATCGACGAGGTCTGGCGTTGGCGCCGCCTCGGCGCCGCGCGTCGCGGCGATTGGGAACGAGGCCCGCGATCTCGTCGAACTGCATCTGCTGCAAGCGCTACCACCCGACCGCGACTGCGGCCCCGATCCGGCCCGGCGCGAAGCCGAGGCCGCGGCCCTGGCCGCCGCCTGGTGGCGGCGAGCCCGACGCCGCCGCCCGCGTCGCGGCGCTGTTCGGTGCCGACCGTATCACGCGGGCGGCGGTCACCGGCCGCGCCGTCGCCGCCAAATTGCCGGTCCTGATCGGCCTGGAGAGGCTGATGCGCGCCGCCGGGCGCGGCCGCGACGGCACCTTTCGCAGCCTGCTTCCCCAGCGCGATCCCGTAGCTCGTCTTCCCGAACAGCTGGGCCGGTTGGCGCAGCTGCTCGGGATCGATGAAGCCGTTGAGGCGCCGACTATTCACCCGAGAGGTCAATCAGCGGACGCTGCGACGACCGCGCCGCTGGACGCCGGAGCCAGTCCTGCGCCGTCGCCGGCGGCTCAGGTGCAAGCGGCTGTGCGGTCGCCTTCGGCGCCCGGGGCGCGGGCTCCGGGGTCGTCGCCTCGGGCGCGGGCAGGGGCGCATCGATCGCCGCCCCACCCGGCGTCCCACTTTGCCCCTCAAAGCGCAGAATGCAGCGGCGCAGCTCCGCCGCGTCAGGGATCAAAGTGCAGTCGTTCACGCTTGACTGGGCTGAGGCGGGTCCTCCCACAGACGCGATTAGCAGGACGGCCCAGGCCCAAGGGCGCCAACTGGGCGGCGCGCCGCGATCCGTTTGCCGGGGGTCCCCCATCAATAGGACGCCTGCACGACGCATGACTTATCGCGCCCGCCTAGAAGATCGCACAGCGCCCGTTCGCCGGTCACGGGCTTGAGCAAAGTGAGGGTCTGGTTGGGTGGCGCCGCGAAGGGCTGGATCCCACCAGCAAACGTCGTGGCCGCTCCCGGCTTGTGGCGCCGCGACGCAGCCGCGCGCGCCGACGCTTGATCAAGCGGGATCTCTCCGCCGAAGCCGCCGTCGCCGCCCACCGGACCTGTGGCCGCCAGCGCGCCGCCGGGCGCCCAACTCGACGCCGTTTGTCCGGTGACCGCCAATACGTAACGCTCCGTCTCAAGCGGCAAGGCCGTCTTGCCCGACAACCACGCCCGCACCCGCGCAGGACCGCCGTTATAGGCGGCGGCGGCGAGGCCAAGATTGCCAAACTCTTCGCGCAGCTCTCGGAGCAGCTCGGCTGCTTTGGGAATGGCCTCATTCGGATCGAAGGGGTTCGCCACGCCGCGCTGCGCGGCGGTGGCGGGCATGAACTGAGCCACGCCTTGAGCGCCGACGCGGCTCACCGCCCGGGGATCGAGCCCGCTTTCCTGGCGCAACAGCCGCCCTAGGAACGCGCCGGGCAGCTGGGTCGCCCGGGCTGAGGCCGCAATGAGCTCCGGCACCCGTGTCTTGCCGGTCAAATCATCCCACCATCGGCGCGCCGCGTCCGGCCGCGCTGCGACGACGCCGCGCCTGGGCGCCGGCTCCGCCGTCCCAGCCCAGAGGCGATCGGACCCGCCCTCCCGCGCCTCGGCGGTCCCCACGGCCCGCGCCGAGACGCCGGCCGCCAGCGCGCCCAAGATGGCGATCAAACGGACGAAACGACGCCCGCTCACCGACGCAGGACGGATGTGGCGGGGCATGCGGATGGACCTCAGCCTTTGGCGCTGATCATGGCGACGGGGCTGGACTCGACCGGCCCGTCGATGGTCTTCGACTTGTCCCTGACCAGATATTCCTCGATGAGGCGCTGGCCGGCGGCGCGGTCCTTGAACCGCCACAGCCCGATCCGGGCGCCTTCCATCACGGTGGAATAGACGGCGAGTTCGATGGCCTCGCGCACGGCGAGTTGGGTCGGCTCGTTGCGCGTCACCCCCGCCTCGAGCTCCAGGATGCGGTTGATGGCGATGTATTTGAACGTGTCGCCGGTGAGCGCAATCGAATAGATGGTTTTGGTGACCGTAGTGCTGGTCAAGACCTCGCCGCTTTGCACCGACACCACGCGCATAGCCACCGTGACGACATCGCGGCGATATTTCACGTCGCCGCCAACGCCGAGATACCGGGCCCCGACGCCGCCCGTGGTGGTGTTGGCGTCATAGGCGATGATGCCGCCTTCGATCAGCAGGCCCGCGAACCGGATCGGCGGCAGCGGCTTGGCGGCCTCGCCCTCAAACTCGGTGCGGGTGGCGCGGATAAGCTGCCGCTCTTGCAACAAATTGGTGAGCCCGCCGCGCTCGATGACATTGAACCAGCCGCCGCCGCCGGCGTGCCGGAGCGCGTCGATGACGAAGGCGGCCCCGCCCTGGGTCACGGCGCGGGAGTACTCGGCGACAACGTCATTCGGCTTATTCTGGCCCGTCAGGTCGGGGAAGTTGTACACCGCCACGTCAATGCGCCGCGCCGCCGGCGGCAGCGTCGCGAGATTGATCCCTGTAGGCGACGACGGCGTCACCTCCGGCGCCTGCTCGAACGGCTCCCGACCGGCGAGACTCGTGCAAGCGGACAGCACCGTCGCCGTGAGAAAAACAAGAATAAGATTGCGCACGTAACGTCCCCGGCGAGATCGGCTTAACGTCGCGCCCAAATCCAAATAAATCGCCAATGGCGAGTCGCCGAGCCTCGGGGCCAATGGATGGCGAGTTGGTTCTGCCGTCAACGCGCATTCAGGCCTAAGCTTTCGAAAAACGGGTCTGTGATGCATCAGCATCACAGACCCGACAGCTTCAGACTTAATGCGGAGATCGGTGCGGGGAGGGCGCCTCCCCGCCGCCTGTTGGGATGACTACTGCTTGATCGACGCGAAGTTGCCCGAACCCACCTGAGAGTAGTTGGCGACGTTCGAATTTCCGTTCTGCGTCACGTCGGCATGGTTCTTGGCCCCGCCCGCGCCGTTCGCCTGATAGCCGGTGACGCTGTTGTTATAGCCCGCCTGCGCGATCACGGTCTCGTCGCCAGCGCCGGTGTTATCCCCAGCCTGCGTGACATTCACGTAATTGTTGTCGCCGGAATACTGCGTCACCGTGGCGGAGCCATGATGCCCAACCTGGGTGTTGTAAATCCGGTTGTTGTTGCCGGAATACGTAATCCCAGTGAAGTGGTTGTCATTACCGTTCTGATAGTTGTAGACGTAGCCGTTGGTCCCTGCCTGATAGATATAGGCGGACATGCCGTTGCCGTTTCCGGCGCCCTGCGTGCTGAAGACCTCATTGTGGTAGCCCAACTGCGTCGCCTCAAGGCTCGACGTTCCGGCGTTCTGATAAGAATTCACTACATGGCTACCGTCGGCGCCCTGCCAAATCTTCGCAGACGCAGAGCCCACTTTCTGGACGGCGTTGGCGAAGTTATTGCCCACCCCTGTCTGCGTGATCTGGATCGAGGCGCCGTACATTGACTGGCCGCCCTGCTCCTGGGTCGCGTAGGCGGTGTTGTTAGACCCATCCTGCGAGACTGTGGCGGTGGCGGAGGTAGCGTTCTGCTTGATGTAAGCGTTATTGTTGTTGCCAGCGCCCTGAGTGGCGGTCGCGAAGGTCGAGCCGCCGCCGTCGCCGTTTCCGGACTGGTCGATATAGATGGCGCTGTTCGTCGAGCCTGCGCCCTGCGTCGCTGCGGCGTTGTTGCGGACCCCATTCTGGTCGATCTTGATGTAGCGGCTATAGGCGCTCTCATTTTCCTGAGAGGTCGTGGCGCTGTTGGCCGATCCCGACTGAGTGAGGTCGACAGTGTTGTTGCTGCCCGCGAAGGCAGACGTTGCGATCAAAAGCGCAGCGACGCTCACAGATACGGCGACGATGTTGGTTTTCATTTCTCTTTTCCTTCCCTGTCCTTACCGCCGTTCAGCGCCCGACCGGGCGCGGCGCTTAAGGCGTTAACAGTACGTTAATACCGGGCGGGGAATGGTTAATCAATACCTAACATGGAGTATAAGCTTGCCTGCACAACCTAACTTGAATTTATCGTAAATGCCGCATACAGTTCAGCAGCGCTTAGCTGCGCAGCGGACATTATGTGTTGCGCTTTGCCGAAATGGGTCGGATTGGGGTTTCACAGCGGGGCCTGCTTGTAGTTCAATCAGGCGTGAATCAGGGGATTAGCCTTGCCAATCGGGATGCATGTTGACCCGCCTCGTCCGCCGCTTGTCTGCGACGTCGCCCAAGAGATCGCCGGCGATGCGGTCGTGTTGTGGGGGGCGATATCGGCCCAAACTGATGCGCGCGGCAAATACGTGATCACCGTCCGTAAGTCAGGTCCAACCGGAGCGTCCAACATACGCCAGGCCGGCGAGTTCATTGCCCGGCCAGGGTCGGCCGCCGCCGTCGGACGCGTTTCGGTCAGGATCGAGCCTGGCGGGAGCTTTGACGTCGTTTTGACCGCGGAAGCCGACGGTCAAGAGGCCGTCTGCACGCGGCGCGGGGAGCGCGTGAAGTGAGAGCGACGCGGTTGGTCCGGTCGTCCGGCGTCGGCGGGCGAATCCTCGGGGCGGTGGGCTGGGCAGCGGCGCTGTTTCTTCCCGCACAGGCCCAGAATGCGTTGTTTGCGGGTGTTGAGGTCAGACGGGCCGACCAGAGTTCGGCATTGTCCGGCGGCCCGAATCGACCTTCGTCCGATTTCGTGACCTCGGGCCGCAGCGTCATTCCGACTTACGCCATCGATCCCACGCTCCTCGTCCCTGGCGCGTTGGGCGCCGGCGGCGGCAATCGGACAGACGCGACCCAGTCAGGCCTGGGCAATGCCGGATACCTCAATGCGGAGGGGCGGTCGAACACGACGGTTCTCATGCAGGACGGATCAGGGAACATGACCCATCTGCAGGTGACGGGCGCCGGCAACAGCGTGACGTTGCAGCAGACGGGCGCTGCAAACGCGTTGGGTGGATCGTCATCGAATGGCTGGTTGAGCGTGCGGGGCGCGTCCAATCGTTTGGATGCGTCGCAGTCCGGTCCGCAGAACCAGATTGACGTCGGGATCAGCGGGAATGCGAACGCCGTGTCGCTGACGCAGTCATCCTCGACGGCCGGCAACCTGATGGTCCTTTCGGTTCAAGGCTCCAACAATCCAGTGACGGTCAGCCAGATCGGAAACGGGCTTAACGGTTCTGTCTCCGTCGTCGGCGCCGGCTCACAACCCATCAACGTCACCCAGGTCGGCTCCGGCGGAGCTCCGCTTTTGACGCCGGGTGCTCAACCCGGCCACGGCACAGGGAAGTAATCGTGCGTCATTCTTTGTTTGCGGGTGCGGCGGCGGCGCTCACCCTAACCTTGATCTCCCTTCCACTCGGGGCCAGTCAGCTGGTCTATCAGCCGGTCAATCCCTCCTTTGGTGGGAGCCCGTTGAACGGTAATTGGCTGCAGTCGGAAGCCTCGGCGCAAAATGAGTTCACGCGGCGCGAGCAGCATCGCAGTCAGCTCAATTCAGCGCTCAGCCAGTCGACGTCCTCCACGCAGAACCAGCTCACGCCGGGGCAGCTCTTCGCCCGGCAGCTGCAATCGCAGCTTTACTCCTCGCTGGCCAATAAGATCACCCAGTCGATTTTCGGCGAGAACGCCCAACAGAATGGAACCTTCGCGTTCGAGGGCACCGTCATCAGCTTCAACCGGATCGGGTCGAACGTCCAGGTCACCATCGACGACGGTCAGAGCGTGACGTCTGTCACGGTGCCCGCGGGGCCTTGAGCAGCGGCGGCCTCTGTCCTTGACCTCGTGAGCGAGCGCTAGACCCCTGATGAGCTTATTTGTTGTGCCTGCAAAGCCCAGTTTCCTTTGGCTTGGCGTCTTTGGGGCGGCTTTCGTCTGTTTGGCCATGCCGGCCTTGTCCCAACCGGCCGCGCCGAGCTCCGAACCGGCCACGCCGGCCGCAAGTCCAGCGGCCTGCGATGCGGCTTGCATTCGGGCCAACTCCGAACCCGCCGCGAAGGTGTGCGCGCGCCGGGTCGAAGCGGAGGCGCCGACCGATTACGAATGGGTCACGCGACCCTTTATCAACATCTTTCAACAGGCCGAACCGCCGGGGGCGAACGAGAGCGCGGTGCGTTATCGCGGCGATTCGATCCGCTTCCTCAGCCCGCAAAAGGAATGGGTCCGGATCACCTACGAATGCGGATTTGATCCGCGCCAGCAGAAGGTGGAGTTCGTCAATGTGCGCCTGGGACGCCTCGATCGACCGGACGGCGTCGCTGCGAACCGTCAAGTCGCACCGCCCCAGACCGCCCCGCAAGTACAGGCGGCGCGCGGCCCGACGCAGCCCAGCGCGCAGCCGAGGTCGAATGTCGCCAAGCCTCCCGTCGGCGAACCGAGCGAGATCGAAATCCTGCAGGTGAACCCGCACAGGATCCGTCGCTAAGCGCTTCACCGGCGCGGAGGGATCTGGTCGATATAGACCGGCGGCGGAATCCGTGTTGGTCGTTCGGCGATGGGGTGGGCGGGGGAGCCGTAGGAGGCGCCGGGCCGACCGGGGATCGCACCCGCGGCGGAGGTCAGCGGTTGGTCGGGGACGGGCGAAAGCGGTCCTTCCGGGACGCGGCTCTCGTCGATCTGAGGCCGCAACTCGCCCTCGAAGCGGTCGATGCAATCTCGCAGGGCGGTCGGCTCCTTCAGGAAGGTGCATTCATTCACGTTCGGCGGTGCGTGCTCCTGAGCGCCGGCCGCCATCGGCGCGATCATCACCGCGACCATCCAAAAATCCCTCATTGCGGCCTCGCAATCGTTTCGACGCCGTTGTCAGCGCCGACTTGGGCCAACTGCACGGGTCAACGTAAAAATACCAAGATCCAAGGCCCTTTCCATCCCGACCGGCCGTGATGTGATCAAGGCTGGGCGGCGTCGCGCGCCGCCAACCTCGCAGGCCGAGCCGTTTAAGGTGCAGAGCTTGTCATCGCTCAGTCCGAACTCTTGATCCGCTTAAGGCGCCTGTTCTCGCAACAAGCCGATGCCTCCGCTTCTCTGACCCGCCCGCGCCTGAAGAGCCCTGAACAACGACGCCCATCAACTCGCGTCGTTGCGGAGCTAGACTGCCTACCAGCCCTTGGCATCCGACTTCGACAAAGGATTGCTGAACCATAAGGCGGTACTTTACGGTTTGATAACGCCTGACCAAGCGCCCAAGCCCATGGATTGCACCTGTCGTGACGACATCATCCCACCCGCCCTTGCATCCGAAGCGTTGCGCGAGGCTCTGATGCGCCGCCTCGCCCCGCCGCGGCTGTTGGGGGGAATCGGCCCGGCTCTATGAGGAGTTGCGGGCCGCCGTCATCGCCGATGCGGCGCCGCAGTCCTTTCTGGAGATGGTTTACGTCCAGGATTTCGTCGAAGAGGTCTGGCACATGTTGCGGCTGGACGGCGCAGCGCTCGACGTCGTCGCCAACCAGGCCCGCGACCTGATGGAAGCCCTGCTGCTGGAGGCCGGTCCGAGCGGTCCCGGCGAGGACGAGGCGGCGCGCGAGGCCGAGGCGGCGCGCCTGGCCGCGGGCTGGTGGCGGGGCGAGTCCGAGGCGCTGGCGGCCTGCTAGGCGGCGTTGGGAGCGGGGCTGATCAACCTGGAGGCGGTCAAGGCCCGCGCCGCCACCCGCTGCTTGGCGGAGCTGCAGCGCATCGACGGTCTCAAGAGCTCCGCCAAGCGCGGTCGCGACCAAGCGCTGCACATGCTGCTCCTGCTGCGCAGCGCCGCGGCGGCCCTGGGCCTGAGCGACGCCGCGCTTGCGGGCCAGCCTTCGGCTCTCCTCGAACGGGGCCAGCGATGACCTCCGAACGCCAGATCGCCGCCAACCGTCGCAACGCGCAAAAGAGCACGGGCCCGCGCAGCGCCGCCGGCAAGATGCGCTCGCGCCTCAACGCCCGCCGCCATGGCCTCACCGCCGTCCTTCCCGAACCCGCCGACCGCGCGCTCCTCGGCGAGATCGAGCGCGTCTTGCAGGCCGAGACTGGGGCGCAACCTGGCGCAGCGCTGCCGCGCGCCGCCGCCGCGGCGATCCTGCGCCACCGCCGCGCCAGCGCCTGCCGCGCTGCGCCGCCGTTGGCGCCCGAAGACGGGGCCGAACCGGCCGCCGGCGGCGCGGCGGCGACCGCAGCCGACCCGCTGGACGAGAGCGCCGCGCCCGCTCCTGGCGGCCTCGCGGCCGCGCTCGCCGAGCGTTACGCCACGGCGCTGCGCAAGGGGCGTGACGCGCTGGTCAAGGAGCTGCTTGCCGGGCCGGCGCCGCCGTCCGAACCGGCTGAAAGCGGCGCCGTTAACGGAGGCGGAGCCCATGACGAGGGTGGGACCCATGGCCGATGACGGCTCGGGCAGCGCCGAAGAGGACGTCCTGGCGGGCGACCTCGCGCGCCAGCGTCTGGACGCCCATCGCCGGACCTGGACCGACATCGCTTCCCGCCGGCGACGGGCGCAGCGCATCCGCGACGTCACGCTTCAAGAAAATTGCGTGCTTGAGGCCAAGCTTTTCGCCGCCATCGAGGCGCAAGAGCGCCTCGCCTACGGGATGCAGGATGGCGATGAGGCTGTGTCCGAGGCCACGAGCCTCGAAGGCTATGATGAGGCCGGCCTCTTTGCGATGGCCGACGAGCTGCTTGTCGAGGAGGGATGGCGCACCGAGCAGGGCCGCGCGCATCTGCTGCCGTCGGAACGCGCCTTTCTCGCGGCCTGGCCCGAAGAGCTCAAGCGCCGCCACAACGCGTTGGAAGCCGCTCTCGCCGCCGCCGCCGCGGTCTCGCCGAAGCGCAAGCTCCAGAACCATAAACTGGCGGAGCATCGCAACGCTGCGCGATCTGGACCAGCGCCGTCGGCGGGCCGTTCGGCTCGGCGATCGCCGTGAGCTCGCATTGCTGCTTCAGCAGATCCGGGCCTTCGCCGTCCACGCGGAGCGCGAGCGCCGGCTCTTTCACCTCGGGGGCATGCAGGACGAGCCTGCGAGCAGCGACAGCAGAAGACTGGCGGGAGAGCTGCTTGGGTTCAAACTGGAAACGGCGATGCAAATCCTCGCCATTCGCGAGCGCATCCTGACGGAGGCCGTGGCGGCTGGAACGGCGGATCGGTGCGCATTGGAAGCCTGGCAGGACCGGATCGGGGCCTGTTTTCCAGACCTTGCAGAAATCTACGCCCGCCGGCGCGCCATCGCCGCTGACGCGGCCGCCGACCGGGCGGCTTACCCCGGACGCTAGACCCATTTCCGATCAGACTGCATCGTAGCCGGCTGCTGCGAAGAAGTTGGCGCATTCGGCTGGTGTGAAGAGGTCGACGATACGGCCGATGGCGTCCCAGAGGCCAACGACCGTTCGCTCCTCGGCCTTGCGAAGCAGGGCCTTCAGCTTGGAGAAGGCGTTCTCGATGGGGTTGAAGTCGGGGCTGTAGGGCGGGAGGTAGAGCAAGCTCGCGCCTGCCGCCTCGATCATCTGGCGCACGCGCGGACCCTTGTGGCTCGACAGATTGTCCATGACGACGACGTCGCCTGGCGCCAGCTCGGGGCCGAGGACCTTCTCGACATAAGTCTCGAACGCGTCGCGGTTGATCGGTCCGTCGATGACGAAGGGCGCGACCATCCCTGTCGAGCGCAGGCCGGCCACGAAGGTGGTGGTCTTCCAATGCCCGTGCGGCACGCTCATGCGCAGCCGCTGGCCCCGAGGGGCTCGTCCCCTGGCCCGCGTCATCTTGGTCGTCGCCCACGTCTCATCGATGAAGAGCAGGCGTTCCGGCTCCAGATCAAGCTGGTCGTCGAACCAGGCCTGCCGCCGCCTCAGAATGTCCGGCCGGCTCTGCTCCGCGGCATGCGCCGACTTTTTTTGAGCGTCAGACCGTGCCGGCGAAAGAACCGCCAGAGGGTGCCGATGCCTACCGCCACACCCTGCTCCGACAGGTCGGCCTTGATCTCCGACAGCGTGATGTCCGGCTTGGTATCGACAAGGGATCGGATGACCGCCGCGTGCGCCTCGATGCGCTGCGAGCGACGATCTCCGCCGAGCGGCCCTGGCCGAGGTTCCCCCTGCTCACGGGCCAATCGCCGCCATCGGCTGACACTGGCCGCGCTCACGCCAAAGCGTTCGCCCGCTTCACGATGCGACGCGCCGGCCTCAACGGCGGCCAGCACACGAACCCGCAGATCAAGCGACAGTGCTCTCGACATGCCTGCCGGCCCCCAGCCCCGGCAGACAGCTTGAATCACTCTCGCGCTGATTTGGGAATCCGCTTCGATTCCTTCAGCTCGGAAACCGCTCTAGGGCAGAGCGGCGACCGGGCCTGCGCAGGCGGGCCCCGTATCGCCCCACACTCTGCTTGGCCCAGACAGGCGCTTTAGCAGCCGGGCGAACGCCGCGCGGGTGAGCGCGGCGGCTGGCGGCCCATCATGGAGCAGGCGTGCGGACAGATTGGAGCAGGGGCGCCTTCGCTATGGGGCGGGCGGGGGCCGCGGTCCTGCCAAAACCTCGTGCAGAGCGCCTGCTTCGGGCTCTACCGTCACCCAGCCCTGACCGGACTGGCGGCAGGCTGGGACGGTTCGGCCGCTGAGCGACTTCGCGCCGCGAGGCGTCAGCACGCACCGATCGGCGCGCTGCCGTGGTATGACGATCGCCGTCGGTAGAGGCCGCAGGATTCAAACTCGCTGACCTTCTCGAAGGAGCCGTCCGAGAACCGCCAGCGCGGCGGCGCGCGTCGCCTCAACCAGCAGCGTCGTCTTCGGCGCGACGACGCAGCGCCGCCCCGTAGCTGGTCTTCTCAAACAAAAGGGCCCGCTTCAACAGCTGCTCGCGAGTGATGAAGCCGTTTGAAAACGCGATTTCCTCCAGCGCGGCGATCTGCAGCCCCTGGCGGTGCTGGATGGTGCGGACGAATTCGCTCGCTTCCAGCAGGCTGTCGTGGGTGCCGGTGTCGAGCCAGGCGTAGCCGCGCGACATCAGCTCCACATGCAGGTCGCCGCGCTCCAGATAGGCGCGGTTGACGTCGGTGATCTCCAACTCGCCGCGGGGGGAGGGCTGCACGGCGGCGGCGATGTCGAGCACGGCGTTGTCGTAGAAATAGAGCCCGGTGACGGCCCAGTGCGACTCCGGCGCGGTGGGCTTTTCGACGATCTGGGTAGCGCGTCCGCGCGCGTCCAGGCTGACCACCCCGTAACGCTCGGGATCGGTGACGTGATAGCCAAAAATCGTGGCGCCGGTCTCCCGCGCATGGGCGCGCTTCAAGAGGTCGATCAGGCCGGCCCCGTAGAAGACGTTGTCGCCCAATACCAGGGCGACGCGGTCGCCGCCGACGAAGTCGCGGCCGATGACGAAGGCCTGCGCCAGCCCTTCCGGGCGCGGCTGCACGGCGTAGGCGAAGGACACCCCAAACTGCTCGCCCGTGCCGAACAGCCGGCGATAATTGTCGAGATAGTCCGGCGCGGAGATAATCAGGATGTCGCGGATGCCGGCCATCATCAGCACCGACACCGGGTAATAGATCATCGGCTTGTCATAGATCGGCAAAAGCTGCTTGTTGATCGCCAAGGTCGCCGGATGCAGCCGGGTGCCGGATCCGCCGGCCAGTACGATTCCCTTCATGTCGCGCCCCGCTGCGATGTCGTCACGCCCGTGCGGGCCCAATTAGGTGGTCCAGCACGTCGCCCAGCGCCGCGCGCCAGGGCCGCGGACGAACGCCGTAATCCGCTTCGATCCGCGCTGTCGACAGCCGTGAGTTGCGCGGCCGCCGCGCCGGCGTCGGAAACTCCGCCGTCGCGATGCCCGCGACCGGAACGCTGGGGCCGCCGCGGCGCGCCGACTGCGCCATGATCTCGGCGGCGAGGCCGCGCCAGGTCACGTCGCCCGCATTGGCAAAATGGAAGGTCCCACCCGGCGCGGCCGGATCCTGCGCCAGCCGGAGCGCGATCGTGGCCAGCGCCGCCGCGAGGTCGCCCGCGACGGTGGGCGTGCCGCGCTGGTCGTCGACCACGCGCAGCGCCGCCCGCTCGCTTGCCAGGCGCAGCATCGTCTTGACGAAATTGGCCCGGTGCGGGCTCACCACCCAGGCCGTGCGCACGATGGCGTGGCGCGGATGGGCGGTGCGCACCGCCTGTTCGCCGCCTTCCTTGCTGGCCCCATACACGCCGAGCGGCGCCACCGGATCGCCGACCTCATAGGGCCGGTCGGCCGCGCCGTCGAAGACGTAGTCGGTGGAGACCTGCACCAAAGGCGCGCCGGCCCGCGCCGCCGCGGCGGCCAACAGGGCGGGGGCGAGCGCGTTCACCCGCCAGGCGGCGCCGACCTCCTGCTCCGCTTTATCGACGGCCGTATAGGCTGCGGCGTTGATCACCGCCGCATAATTACCGCCCGCCAGGGCGCGCTCCACCGCGGCCTCGTCCGTAATGTCGAGCGCGTCCCGGCCGGGCGCGTGCAGCCTGACGCCCTGCGGCCAGCCGAAGCGCTGCAGCTCAAGGCCGACTTGTCCGCCGCCGCCCAGGATAAGGATGCGCATGGATCAGCCCCGGGCGGCCGCAAGGCCGAGCCGCTGGCCCTGATAGACGCCGTCGCGGATGGGACCCCACCACGCCTGGTTATCGAGATACCAAGCCACCGTCTCAGTCAGCGCCTCTTCAAAGATCTTTTGCGGCGTCCAGCCGGTCTCGTGCTCCACCTTCGCCGGGTCGATGGCGTAGCGCCGGTCGTGCCCCGGCCGGTCGGTCACGAATTGCACCAGCCGCTCATGCGGCCCGGCGTGGGGCCGCAACCGGTCGAAGGCCGCGCACAGCGCCGTCACCACCTGCATGTTGGTGCGCTCCGAGCGCGCCCCGACCAGATAGGTGTGGCCGACGCGCCCGCGCTCCAATATGGCGCAGAGCGCCCGGGCGTGATCCTCCACATGGATCCAGTCGCGCACGTTCAGCCCGTCGCCATAGACCGGCAGCTTCTTGCCCTCCAGCGCGTTGAGGATCATCAGCGGGATCAGCTTTTCCGGAAACTGGCGCGGGCCGTAATTGTTGGAGCAGTTGGAGACGAGCACCGGCAGCCCATAGGTCACGCCCCAGGCGCGGGCCAGATGGTCGGACGCCGCCTTGGAGGCGGAGTAGGGCGAGCGCGGATCATAGCGGCTCTCCTCGGTGAAGAACCCCTCCGGCCCGAGCGAGCCATAGACCTCGTCGGTCGACACATGCAGGAAGCGAAAGGCGTCCTTCTCGGCCGCGGGCAGCTTGTCCCAATGGCCGCGCGCCGCCTCCAGCATCGCCTGCGTGCCCATCACATTGGTGCGCACGAAGGCGCCCGGGCTGGCGATCGAGCGGTCGACATGGCTCTCGGCGGCGAGATGCATGACCGCCTGCGGCCGGAACTCCGATAGCAGCGCGCGCATGCGCGGCCCGTCGCAGATGTCGGCCTCCATCAGGCGGTGGCGCGGATCGCTGGCCAGCGGCGCCAGCGACAGCGGGTTGGCCGCATAGGTCATAGCGTCGATGTCGAGCACCTCGTGCCCGAGATCGCGCACCAGATGCAGCACGAGGGCGGAGCCGATGAAACCGCAACCGCCGGTGACGAGGATCCGCATGAGGTTCGCCTGCTGACGTGTTCCTGAGCCGAGCCGGGCGCTGGCGCCCGTCCGTCGATGATGCAACGACCTTCGCTCTAAGCGAAGACCGGGCCAAGCGCCCCCAGAGTCAGCGCCGCCCTGTCCTTGTCGGAGAGGATCGCCTCTCCGGCGCCGACCGGCCAGGCGATGCCCAGCGCCGGATCGTTCCACAGCAGAGTGCGGTCGTGCTCGCGGCTGTAATAGGCGTCGACCTTGTAGGTCACCATGGTATGCGGCTCCAGCGTGCAGAAGCCGTGCGCGAAACCCGCCGGCACGAAAAGCTGCTCGCCCGTCTCGGCGTCGAGCCGGAACGTTTGATGCCGCCCATAGAAGGGCGAGGAGCGCCGCAGGTCGACCACCACGTCGAAGATGCTCCCCGCCAGCACCCGCACCAGCTTGGCCTGGGCGAAGGGCGCCAGCTGACAGTGCAGCCCTCGCACCGTGCCGCGGTGGACCGAAAACGATTGGTTGTCCTGCACGAACTCCGCCGTGATCCCGGCTTCGGCGCAGCGATCCTTGCGCCAGGTTTCGCTGAACCAGCCGCGGTCGTCACCGAAGCGGGGAGGGGTGAGGAGGAGCGGCTGCGGGAGGGAGAGGGATGACGTCGCTGTCACGGAGCGATCCTCGGACTCATGGTGGCCGCTCAGCACCAATCGACACTCAAGCCATGGGCGGCGATGGCGATGAACGCCCTATAGGCCATACGGGGCGGCTCTGTCATCGACGGAGTGGCGATCAACATCAAACGACCTTATAGGATGAGGGTGAAGGAGCCGTCGGCGAACCCAGCCGGCAGGCGTGGCCGACGCCGAACTCGTCCGGGTCGCTCGTAGTTCGGGCCCGCCGCGCCGCCCGCCGACGTCGCGGCCTTCGCCCGCCACGCCGTCTTGCACCGGCGGGCGCAGCGTCTTCCGGCCGCGGACGCCGGCCTGGGTCACGAGCGTGCCGCCGATTCGCCGGCAAAGGCCGCCGACGCAGCCGGGCGAGCCGGCAGACCTTTCGAGCCGCTGGCGGCTTTATTGCAGCGCTATCGAACGACGCTGCGCCGCGACCGCGACCGCGACCTCGCCCTCACGAGGCTGCTCACCGGGCTGGTGGAGGCGGCCGAGCCGGCCGATCCTGCGCCGCAGGTGAACGCCGCGCCGGCTCCCCGACCGCCGCCATGACAGCCGCTAGGACCGCCTCCCGAAACCGGGCGCCGAACGCCCAGGATGGCGCCGCCGCCGCCCGCCGCGGCGCACCCAGGATGGCCGCGCCGCCGTCGGCCGACGCGCCGCGCACGCCCCAGCAGGCGGTCGCGCCCGACGCCCGGCCGTCCAGCGAGCGCGCCCTCCTGGGCTGGCCGCCTGCGTCGCGGAGCGCCCTCTGCGAAACAAAACCAGCGGCAGGGGGCCGCCGCCGTGGCGGCCATTCGCTCGGCGCCCTGGCCCGCCGATCGGCTTCTCGCCCCCCGGCCGGTCCAGCCGCCTGGCGCTGGCGCCACGGCCGCCCTCGCGCCGGAGCCGCCCGCGCGCCAAAGACCCACGCAACGATGCCACCGCTTCCAGCAACGCTCGTCCTCATCGGGGTGAGTCTCCGACTGGGCCGCGATCCCGCGCGGTCCCACGATGGACGGAGAGCGTCTTGGTTGTTCTGCACGAACTGCGCCGTGATTCCGGCTTCGGCGCCAATCGCGCGATTGCGCCGATAAGGAACCTTGACCGGTTGCGCCGCCACCGGGCCGCCCCGATAAGGGCGGGCGTCGTCGTCGATCGAGGAGCGACAAAAAGCTCGGGTTCGCGGCCACAGCAGGTGCCAAGTAATCCTCTCGGATTAGTTACGTTAAAAACATTGACCCTCGTTATTCCAGGGCTCAGTTTAATCATCATCCGATGAGTTCTCACCGATACGATGAAGATGGAGGGGGCGGTGGCGAGACCGTGGGGGTCTTTTCGCGTGCGGGAAAGAGCGTCTCTCTTGATCTGCGCGCCAACTTGATTGCGCTCCGGATAGCTCTCCTCAATTACGAGTAACTCTCCTTAAAAGTCGCGCAGGATCGGCGCGGGAGGCCAGCTCGGCGATGCGTCTACGCCGCGCGCCTTGGCGCGCGGCGCGGAAGAAGGGCCGAGAGCCACCCGTGTCTGCGGCGTCCTAACGCCTCGTCGCGCGGTCATCCGCCGCGCTCGCCTCGAAGACAGCGTCATCCAGCATCGAACCGATCCCACGGGGCTCGTTCCCGGACGAACTGCGTCCGGACGAGATCCGCACAGCCGCGCTCTGATCGAGATCTGAAACACCCTGGACGAGCATCGCTCTCACTAAGCCACAGCCGTCATTCCGTTCGCGCAAGCCGGAGAACCGTCATGACAACCAGCATCAATGGAACCGCAAACGCTGATCTCATCGACGTGCGCGGGACGGCGACCAGCTACAAGATCACAGCCGGGTCCGGAAATGACGTCGTCTACGCTGGAGCAGGGAATGACTACCTGGACGGGGGATCCGACAACGACCTTCTCGATGGCGGCGCAGGAAGCGATACGCTGATTGGCGGCTCTGGCAACGACACCTTGATCTTCCGCGCAAGCGAAAATGTCGGATCGTCCGACGTCTATGACGGTGGCTCCGGGACAGCAGATAGGCTCCAGTTGCAACTGAGCTACAATGAGTGGATCCGGGCCGATGTTCAGGCGGATGTGACGAACGCTCAGCAGTACCTGACGCCCCCCGGCGGCAAGGCTTTTCAGTTCACAGCCTTCAATCTCAGCGTGAAAAACGTCGAATACCTGGACGTCTATGTCGCCGGCGTGAAGATGGACCTCAGCAATCACGCCGTCACCCTCAATTCCGATGCGCTGTCGGCGAGCGAGGACGGCCCTGGGCCAGCTGTAAACCTTCTCGCCAATGACAGCGTGCCGGATCTGGTCAAAGCGATCTCTGTTTCACAGCAACCTCTGCATGGCGCGGTCGTCCTCGCGACGAATTTCGCCGATGTGGCTGCGCCCGTGGCGAACGCGACCTACACGCCGGATCCGACCTACTGGCAGTCCCTCGCGGAAGGACAGACTGCCACGGAGACGTTCACCTACACCGTGACGGACGCGAACGGCGACGTCGCGAGCAAATCGGCGACCGTGACCATCACCGGACGGAATGATGCGCCAGTGGCGCAAGCTCTTTCGGCCTCGACCAACGAGGATACGCCGACTCTTCTGTCGCCGGTGTTCGCTGATGTGGATCAGGGCGATGCGGCGAGCGTGTCCGTGGACGCCACCGGCGCTGTGGGCTTGGTCACGCTATCTCCCGACGGGACGATCGCGTACGATCCGCGCGGTCACTTCGACGCTCTGGCGCCCGGCGCGTCCGCGACGGACATCTTCCACTACACCGTCAAGGACAGCCATGGCGCCAGTTCCACCCAGACGGCGTCGATCACGGTCACTGGCGTAAATGATGCTCCGTCGGGCTCAGCCACGGCGGTCCTTGCTCACGGCACAGAAAACACCCCTTACACGCTGAGCGCCGCCGATCTCCTCGCGGGTTTCGCGGATCCGGACGGAGGCGTGTTGAGCGCGGCTCACCTGACCGCGGATCACGCGACGATCGTCGCCAACAGCGGCGGAAGCTTCACCATCGCTCCTTCGCAGGACTATCACGGCCCCGTCACCCTCAGCTACGACGTGCTGGATGGTCAGGGTGGCTCGATCGCAGCGTCGAACAACATTGTTTTCGATGCTGTCGAAGGCCCGCCGGCCATGGCGTTGCGTCAATTCCCAAGCGCGGCCCATAACAATGTGATCGTCGCAGATGTGAACGCGGACGGCCGCCAGGACGTGATCATCACCAACGGGCTGGCGGGGGTGGGCGTCCTCTTGGGGGCTGGAGACGGGTCGTTCGGCCCCGAAACGGACTTCGCTGCGGGCGCGAACACGGCGTTTGTGGCGGCCGCCGATCTCGACGGCGACCATAACACCGATCTCGTGGTCACAAATTACGGCTTTGGGGTGAACACCCTTTCGGTGCTGCGAGGCAATGGAGACGGGACGTTCCAGAGTCCAGTCGCCTATGCGGCCGGCGAGACCCCCTGGACTGTACGGTTGGCCGATATTGACGGCGACGCGAAGCTCGATGCGATCGTAAGCAGCAACTCTTACGCCAACGGCTTCTACACCCTGAAAGGAAACGGCGACGGCTCGTTTCAAGCCCCTGTGAATTACCCAGGAATATGGTCCACCGTCCTCGTCAATGCGACGGGCCTGGTCGTGTCCGATTTCAACGAAGACGGCAAATCCGACGTGCTGGTCGTGGGATACTCCTACGGCGACGTTCATCTCTACACCGGCAACGGCGACGGAAGCATGACCAGCGCCGCGACGATCAACACCGGGCACGAGGCTGTGCTGTCTCTCGCCAACGCCGACCTGAATGGCGACGGGCATCAAGACATGGCCTATTCAGATCTCGGCGGCCATGTCTACGTGGCGTTCGGAAATGGCGACGGCACGTTTCAGGCGGAGAGGGCCTACACGATCGGAACGCGATCTTATGATCTGAGCGTCGCCGACATCAATGGAGATGGAAAAAGCGACCTTGTGGTTTCAAACGGGGACCCGTGGTTCACGGCCAGTCAGGTGGGAGTGTCTGTCTTGTACAACAACGGAAATGGCGGCTTCTCTGACCCGGTGAAGTATGACACGGGACAGGCGAGTGGAGCCATCGCCACGGCCGATCTGAATGGCGACGGACGGGTCGACATCGTCTCGGCAAACGCCACGACGAATCTGTCGGTTCTCCTGAATGACTACCACTTGATTTGATCAAATGCCGGCGGTGAGGCCTCGGTTTCACCGCCAGCTCAGGTTGATGGAGGCCGGTCGTCGCGGCACGGTCCCCATCGCGGCGACGCCGGCGCGGCGGCGCGACCGACATTCATCTCGTCGATCGCGCCGCACGGGGTCTTTCCGGTCGGATTATTTCCGGCTCAACGTCAGTTCACGGGGCTTTGGCTTGGAGCGCGTGATTTCGACCTCGTCGCGACGGACGCTGTCGCGCACGGTCTCCACCCGCTGGGTGCGCTCCCGGCGCACGACGACCTCCTCGCGCACCCTGACGCTCTTGCCGACGACCGGCACCTCGGTCGTCTCGATCATCTCGATCGTGACTTCCGTCAGCGTCTCCCCCGTGGCTGCGTTCTTGACCGGCTTGCGCCGTTCCACGATGACCTTCTCGTCGGTGAGCGCCACCTGCTGCTGGACCGGCGACTCGACGACGAACCGGCGCACGGTCGTGGTGCCGCTGGCCACCGTCTTCTTGCCCACGGTCAGCGTCTCCTCCGCAAGCGCGATGACCTCCTCCTCCGCGTTGGACGTCCGCGCGACCGCGCGGCGGAGGGGCGCCGTCCACAGGTCGAACATGGTGTCCCACAAAACCGAGCCGGTCGTCATCGGCGCCATCGCGACGCGCTGGGCGCCGGCGGCGGCGTTCCGGGCGATCTGCGTGGCGCCGTCGACCGCGGCCTCGCCCGTCTGCGCGGCGGCGTCCAGAGTCTGCCGCGCGACCGCCTGGCGCTCCTGGGCGCGCTCGCTCTCCTCGCGCCGCTCGGCCTCCAGCCGGCCGTCCTCGTCGCGCTTCTGTTTCGCCTCGGCCCGGCGCTGCTCAGCCTGCGCCCGGCGTTCGCCCTCGATCTCGGCCCTCTCGGTCTCGATCTTCTCGACGACGGCCTGCGCCTCCTCGTCGCTCAATGCGCTGAGGATTCCCGGCAGGAGCTCGTTTTTCTCAGTGCGAACGCTTTTTTGGTGGACATTGCGCAGCTCCGCCAACTTGGTGGCGAACTCCTCACTGTCTTTGGCCATCGGCGCCAGATCGTCGAGGAGGGCCCGCTTCACCTTGTTGTCGGAAAGAGCCTCCGACACCAGCTCCTTCGTGTCCGTGTTCCTCCTCAGGGCCGGGAACAGGTGCTTTTCTTCGAGAGTAGCCAGCAGGTCGAGTTCGTCCTTCAACTCTGAAAACAGCTTTTCGCGCGTCTTGAGAGCCCCATCCGACGTGTCCACGAGCCTGGCGAAAACCTCATTGGCCTTGGCGGGACCGGTTTGAAACAGTTGCCTGATTGTCGTCATGTTTCGTCCTCCTGAAGAAATTGGCTGAAGATGCACTGCTGAAATGACGAGACTGCTGCTCATCGTTCTCACTGAAGCAACCCTTGATGGGCCCGGGGTGGGCGCCGCTATGCGATGCGATCTGACGTCTGCACGCACCGCGCCGCGCCAGAGTGGCATGCCGACCAACTCGCCGGCAGGGTGGATTTGCTGCACTGCAATACGCCAACGGCTGCGACGCTGCACAGTTCCGACGCCACAAGACGAACGGCGCGGCGCGCTCGCCTTGGCGGGTGCGAGTTCGCTACATCAGGCTGCCTTAGGCGGCGGGCGGATGGCGGATGCTCTCTAATCGAGCGGAATTTTCGTGTTTTCCGGCACGACCCTGAACTCTCAGCCCAGTGCGAAAGAGTCGGCGCAGCGGTCGGCCGCCGGCCAATGACCGGTTATTGCAGGCATGTGGGACGTAGTCTCCCGCGGCGCTGAACGGGATAGCAGGGAGGGGCAAGAAGCAGTTCAGACGATCAGCGGCACGCCGAGCGCCAGCCTTTGCAAAAGCGATGGACCGCGCTCCGGTGAACTTTTCGATCCCGTCCACCCAGGCGCTGTCGGGTCCGTCCGCACAATGCGTAAGGCTTGGCTCAAACGGGACGACGTCCAACGCTTCGACATCACGGGCGGGGCCAAAGCGAGCCGTTTCCTGTGCTCGCTTTGGACCGCCACGGGCGGCGGGGAGGCGGGAGACCGGTAAGGCAGAGCCGCTATTGAGAGACGACGACGGTGCCGCCTGTCGGCCCCACGCCCTCAGGAACGGGAACGCTCGTGGCCGAATAGTCGCTGTTCATAACGAGGTTGGCTTTGTTCTTCACCTCGATCTTGCGGGCGACGACGATGGTGTAGGCCGACGCGCCGGCGATCGTGTTGGCGGTCGGCGTCGTCGGGACCGTCCCGGGCGGCAGCGGCAGCAAGCTGTCGTTCTCATCTGGGTCGCCGTCGTCGACGGCGGTCTTGGCGGCCGCGTCGTCGAGGTCGATCCGCAGATAGCCCTTCGAAAGATAGATCGTGCCGAGCAGCTTGGAGACCCCCACGCTGGAGATGTGGTAGTCCTTTTTGGCTTTGCCGTTCGGGTCCTCGATGAACAGGAAGCCAGGATAGCGCCCGCCGGTCGGAGCCGACAGGCTGACCAGCGACCCGGATAGAAAGGCGAAGGTGCCGCCATTCATGAAATAGAAGGTCGCGCCGTCGCCAGGCGCGGTTTCGAGGCGCCCGCCCTTGCGCACGATGAGGCCGTCCAATTTGCCGAAGCCCTTCGGCGGCGCGCCGAACGCGATGACCCCGCCGCCGCGGATCGTCACCGAGCCGCCATCCATCACCTCGATGCGTTTATAGCACTGCACCACGGGCCCTGTGAGGATCGTGATCGCCTCGCCTTTGCGGACGCGCAGATCGGAGATGCAGGGCGGGGTGGTCGGGATCGGCGTGCGGGACGCCAAGGGATCGGCGCTGGGCGGGCAGGCGATCGGGCTCGGCGCGAAGCTCACCAAAGCCGGGCCTTTGGTGGGCGTGGTGCCGGCGCAAACCTTGGTGGCGGTGAGCCGCGACGTGGCGTCGTCGACCGTCAAACCGTTGTGGGAGGCCGAGTTGGCCTGGGCGGCGCAGCCCTTCGCCGTGACAAGCGAGGTCTTCAGCAGCGCGATCGCTTTGTCCTCTTTCGGCTCAAGCGCCAGGATGCAGAGCGGCGATGCGCCCATCAGGCGCGCCGTAGCGGCGACCCGCACCGCGTCGATCGAGGCGCCGAAATATTTGAGCATGTAGGTGGGCACGTGTCGGCTGAGCCGGGTCTCGACGGAATTCTTCTGCAGGTCCAGCGTGGTCGTGATCTCGACGGGGCCTTGCGGCGTGGCGAGGATTTCCGTCTCGCTTTGCGCCGCCTGCCGGTCCGAATTGGCGCTCGGCGGCGCTGAGGGCGCCGGGACGGGCGACGCGCCGTCGCCCTTGAGCTTCGCGGACGCATAGGCGCTGGCCAGCGACGCGATGCGTCGGGAGGCGGGCGTCGCCAGCCTGAGCTCCGTTGCGGCCGCCAAAGCGGCGCTGTCGGCCGCCTCCTGTAGCACGGCGCGCTCGCGGATCACCGCGGTCACGTCGACAGCGCCCAGTCCCAACCCGACCAGCAACGGCGCCAGCACGCCGGCGACGACCGACAGGGCGCCCTCGACCGAGCCTAAGAAGCGACTAGAGGTTTGATCTCGCATCCGACAAGACTTCGACAGAAAACTTAAAAAACTGACCAGTCCGACAATGAGAATCGGGCTGCTGTCCGCGCGTGTCCGTTGCTGATCGCACCAGCCTGCCGACGCAGGCGTCGCTCGCGCAAAGCCATGCGCACGGACCGCTCGGCGTCTGCTTAATGGATATGCAACAGATCAGATCAATACAGCGCGATGATCAAAGCGGACTCTTGATTGTTTTGATCCAGGGTGCGTGGGATCGAGAGTTGCAAGGCGAAGGTCGTCACCATGGCCGCGAGCGTCCCGCACAGTTTTGCCGCCGTCACCCGCGTCCTTGCCGCCATGGCGACGCGCTATGGAGCATGCCGGGACGGAGCGCTCGCGCCTCTCTTCGCCGTGGCGTTGGTGCCTGTGCTGGTGTCCATCGGGGCCATGGTGGACCTGCAGGCCAAAGCGGTGTCGCAGACGCAGCTGGACGGCCTGGCGGACTCCTCGGCGCTGGCCGCCGCCGGCTACACGGCCGGCTCCGCCGCCGACGCCGAGAAGGTCGGCCTCAATGTCTTCCAGTCGGGCCTGAGCACGCTCAAGCGCGTCACCCTCTCGGATCTCTCGGTTACGGTCACCGACTCAGCCCTGTCGCGCAGCGCGGTGGTCTCCTATGCGGGCGAGTCGGCGACGTCGCTGCCCCAGATCGTCGGCGTGAAGAGCCTAGCGGTGCGCGGTTCGTCGTCCGCGACGCTCGGCCGGGCGCCCTATATCGACTTCTACCTCCTCCTGGACAACACGCCCTCGATGGGGGTGGGCGCCACCACCGCCGACATCACTAAGATGGTCAACAACACCTCCGACAAATGCGCCTTCGCCTGCCACGACCTGTCGAACTCCAAGAGCTACTACGACCTGGCCAAGAAGCTGGGCGTGACGATGCGCATCGACGTGCTGCGCATGGCCACCCAGCAGCTCATGGACACGATGCGGACCACCGCCACGGTGACCAACCAGTTCCGGGTCGGCATCTACACCTTCGGCGCGTCGGCCACGGCCGCCGGCCTGACCTCGGTGGCGCCGCTCAGCAGCGACATCCCGTCCGTCAAGAGCGCGGCCGGCGCGATCGACCTGATGACGGTGCCCAACAGCAGCTACAACAACGACATGGACACCAACTTCACCGGCGTCCTCACCTCCCTCAACGCCGCGGTGCCCAACCCCGGCGACGGCACGTCCGAGACGTCCCGGCAGAAGGTCGTGTTCTTCGTGTCGGACGGCGTCGCCGACGAGAACAACGCCACCTCGTGCTCGCGCCCCCTGACCGGCACGCGCTGCCAGTCGCCGATCAACCTTGCGCTGTGCACGACGCTCAAGAACCGGGGCGTCAAGGTGGCGGTTCTCTACACCACCTACCTGCCGCTGCCGACCAACAGCTGGTACAACACCTGGATCGCGCCCTTCGCCAGCTCGATCAGCCAGAAGATGGCGAGCTGCGCCTCGCCCGGGCTGTTCTTCGAGGTCAGCCCGTCGCAGGGCGTCTCGGACGCCATGACGGCCCTGTTCCGGCAGTCCATCAACTCCGTGCGGCTCACCAACTGAATCCCACCGGCGCGAAGAGCTGCTCATCCCTGTCAGCGTCGAGCCGAAAGGTCAGATGCCGGCCATAGCCGGGGACGGGCGCCGCAGGTCGACCACCGCGCCCGCGGCGTCGTGACGGGTCGGGTGGCGGGCGCCAGCAGGGCGGCGCGCCCGCCGCGGCACGCCGGATCGCTCCCCGCTCCCACCGGCCAGCCCTCGGCGCGTCACTGGCGCGAGGCGCGCCAGCGCATGAACTCGTCGAGCAGCCGGTCGCGCTCGCCGGGCCGCAGATCGGGGGCCCGGTCCCTCAGGTCGCGGCGCAGCGCCTGCCGCGTCGCGGCGGAGACCGCCCCGCCGCCGCGATGCGCGTCGAGCCATTCCTGCGCCGCCGGGAAGCGGCTCCACCCCGCCACGCTGGCCTCCAGGTTCACCTCGTTCCATTTCGGATGGCGCTGGGGCTGCTGCAGAGCGTCGATCTTGGAGAAGAACGCGTCGACGAAGCGGGCGATGCGGCGATAGCGGTCGGAGCGCTCGGGCCAGGCGTAAGACGCCAGGATCGTGCCCACCGCGGCCGTGTTCACGCTCTCCCCGGCGGCGACCAGCCTGGGATAGTCATCATGCGTCAGCCGGGCTGGGAAGTAGTTCTTCATCAGCGGCTCGGTGTAGGGCATCTCCAGAAAGTGGTAGCGCTCCGCGTCGGTGATCGAGGTCAGCACGGCCACCGGCTTGGCGGCGACCGACACCAGAGCGGCGATCTCGCCGGCGGCGAGGAGCTTGAGGGCCGTCGGCTGGTCGACATTGACCGCCTCGACCTTGAGCCCGAGCCCGTCGAACATCGCCCGGCCGGTATAGTCGCTTCCGCTTCCCTTGACGTCGAAGCTGACCTTCTTGCCTTCGAGTTGCCGGTAGTCGGTGATGTCGCGCGACGCGATCACGTGCAACTCGTCGTTGAACAGCCTGGCCACATAGGCGATGTGGCTCTCGATGTTGCGCAGGCGGGGATCTTGCCGCAGCTGGTCCAGCGTGTCGGTGCGCACGAACGCCAGATCGATGCCGCGCAAAAAGCGCACGTCATAGGCGTTCTGGCCGGCCCCCTTGCCAAGGACCGGCAGGATGCGCAGCGCGTCGCCGTCGTCGAGCGCGAAGGCGAGGTCGCTGGCCATGCGGAAATACGTGCCGCCGGGGGTGCCGGAGATCACCGTCACCGTGTTGGCGTTCATGCGCTGGGCGATCGCGGCCTCGCCTTCGGGCGGCGGCGCGCGCCCGGAGGGGCCGCCCTGCGCCAGCGCGGCGTCGGCCGCCGACAGGCAGAGACAGGCAAACGCAGCCCAGGCGATCAAAGCATGTCGCGTCATGGCTTGAGGGCTCCTGTGGCCGCCGCGGCGCGCGCCGACTGGGCCTCGCGATAAAGGGCGTCGGCCTTGGTCCGGTCCGCCCGCACGCCGCGCACCCGCATCCGGCCGAGCACGTCCGGATCATAGCTGCGCGCCAGGGCGGCGAGGGCGTCGGGGTCCCTGGCGCTGGCCGCGCGATCGAACATCAGGCGTGCGCCTGCGATGTCGCCCGCTTCGAACAAGTCGCGGCCGCGCGCCACCAGCGCGCCGGCCGGAGTCGCCGGCGTCGACGGCGCCGCGACGTCGGGCCGGGGCGCAGACGCCCCTTCCGCCGGCGCGACGGCCGGAGCGGCGCTGGCCGGAGCCGGCGGCGACGACTGGGCGGCGTCAGGCCGCAGCGCCGCCGCCCGGGCGGCGGGCGCCGGCGACCCGCCTCGGGCCGGAACGGCCTCGCCGGGGCGCGCCGAGGCGGCCGCCGCCGCCGCGTCGGCCTCGGCGCTGGCCTGCATCAGCCGGTGCAGCTCCGCCTGTTCGCTCGACAGCCGCCGCAGCAGCGCGTCGATGTTGCGTTCCGTCGCCTCATCCCGCAGCGCTTGGGGCGCCTGCGACAGCCGCATCAGCTCCGCTTGGATGGCGTCGAAGCGCTCCAAGGCCGCTTCGATGGCCAGGGGGGTGGGCGGGCTGCGGGGCGTGGGGGGCGACGTCTGGGCCCAGGCCGCCGCGCCCTGAAGCATCAGGCCGAGCGCCATGGCGTTGACTGGAAGCCGCATGTCGAAATCGTCTTTCCGCGAGGGGCTTGTGTCGGCGCGATCAGCCAAGGTCTGAACCCTGCGACGTGCAACCTGGCCTGCCGTGTTAAGACCTGCGCCCTAGATCAAGGCCGGTCCTAGCCCGATCGAACGAGATCGGCGGCGGCCTGGCCGCGCCGCAGGCGATCCGCCGCCGCCCCCTCCGCGACTGCCTTCAAGCGGGCCTCTGGGGTGGGACCAAGCGGGCGCCAGCGCTGGTGCACGCCGCCGCGGCGGGCCGCGGACCCTGACGCCGGGCTCGGTGGGCCAAAGCCCGTGCGGCTGAGGCTGCGCCGCGGCCCACCGGCGGGGCGGCAAGGCGGACCCGCCGAAGGCCCCGCCCGCCGCCGCCCCCGGCCCAGACCCCTAGGAGACCAGCGCCCGCCCGGGCCGGCTGCGCCGGCAAAGGCGGCCGGCGCAGCCGGGCGCGCCGGCAGGGCTTTTGAGCCGCCGGCGGCCTTGTTGCAGCGCTCTCGAACGGCGCTGCGCCGCGACCGCGACCTCGCCCTGACGCGGCTGCTCACGGGGCCGGGGGAGGGGGCTCAGCCGGCCGATCCGGCCGATCCTGCGCCGCAGGCGAGCGCCGCGCCGGCGCCCCGGCCGATGAAGCCTCGTGTGCGCCGCAGCTGACCAGCCCAGCGCCCGATCGGCGCCGGTTGCGTGGCGCGGGGATCATGCGCCACCCTGCGCGCGTCACAGCGGGAGCGCGGCTGATTCGGGGCGTTGCGGCGCGCCGCGGCCTCGCGCGCTCGATCGAACGGACCCCGCGCCTCGCCGGCCCCGTCGCCTGGCGAGGTCTGGCGCATGCTGGCGGAGAAGCGTCTTGGACATTCGATTCATGATCTGGCTTGATCGGCCGACCATCGTTGTCTCTGGTCAGGCCTACGTCATGGCGGGCCTGCGCTTGCCCTGGACCCGCGCCAGCGTCCACGACATGGACAGCGTGGAGCTCCTCAGCGAGACGGAATTTCGCCAACGCTTCGCCGGCTGGGCTATTCCGCCGATCCCTGACGCCGTGTTGGAGCGCCGGTCACACGCCGCGTGAGCCGTGCAGGTCGCGTCCTGACCGTTTCGGCCACGGATGGGGCCGGAGCGTCAAACAAGGCGGCGATCACCCTGTCGTAATCGTCGGCGGCGAACTCGCGGCCAAGCTCGCTCTCCAGATTCAGATGATGGCCCCATCCGGCCTTCAGCATCTCCGGACTGGGCCGCAGCAGCGCGATCCGGACGGCCCGCATCAGCGCGTCCAGCGCGGCCTCGTCGAGCTCGACGCGACAGTCGTGCAGCCGGAATTGGCGCAGGACCTCAGAGCGGATCAGATTTCGATTCATAATTTGATCAAAGTCAGATAACTCGATCAAAGTAAATGTGACACTTTGTCTATGAAGCTCGGCGCACCGTCGGGCAAGTGGCAAGACGAGCTTGACCCCAGCGACGCCGCCTTCAGGGCCTGCCGGGCGCTGAACGCCGCCTTGGAGGCGCTCGAAGCCGCCCAGCTGTCTGGTTCGGGCCCGTCCACGCAAAAGCAGAGTCCTCTGGGCCCACCACTGCGGCGGCCGCGACCGCCTCCCTGGACCCATCGGACGCGACGAATCCCTGGGCGATGCTGGTCAGCGCCGCGCCCTGATCGGCGTCGCCGTGAGGCGCTGACGGCGGGAAAGCGGCTGCTCGGCTGAGATTGACTGCTGATCCGGGAGGTGGCCGCCCCGCGGTGCTCGGCGGCTACGGCGCCGAGGCGTGAGCTATGCCTTTTGAGTCATCTGCCGCAGCAGGGCGACCAGCAATCGCTCCGAAACAGGTTTCTCCAGGAAGGGGATCCCGTCGGGAAGATCGGGCGGGCTCTCGTGCCGCCCAGAGACGATGACGACGGGCAGGTCCGGCCAGGCGCGGCGGATCGTGCGGGCGAGCTGCGTCCCATCCACCGCCCCGGGCATTTCGATGTCGGACACGACCGCCGCGAGATCGGGCAGGCCATCGATCAAGGACAGCGCCTTGCCCGCGTCTCCAGCCTGAATGACGTCGAACCCGTTTTCAGCCAGCATATCGGCCATGACGAAGCGGACCAGGAGCTGATCGTCGACGACCAGAATGGTCCGCTTTGTCGGCATCGCACAAACCCTCCTGGACGACCATGTTCCGCAACGGGCGATCAAGCCCCAAGCGCGGCGCGGCTGCGGAAGGGGCCGAGCGCCGGCGATCCTGCCTCCCCGCGAACCCTCTGCGTCCTGGAGGCGATCGAACGGGCGTTGATCGGCGCTTCGGCGGCGCTTGCGCGGGGTCAGCGCGATGCGCTCGGCTGCGCCTCGGCTCGGATTCGATCCAGTCGATCTTTCAGCTGAAGTTTTTTCAGCTTCAAGAGCTTGATCTGAACGTCATCGGCGGAGGACGATCTCGCAAGCAGCTGGATCTCCAGGTCGAGTTCGTAGTGGCGCTGCTGCAGCGCGTTGATGAAATGGGCGATTGACATCGCACCTCTCCGTTTCAAACGTAATCAAGCATTCAGCAAATCTTTGTAGCTCACATTAAATATTTTTCATGCTGACGAGGGAACGGATGTCGTCCTCCGTCGTTGACATTGCCCTGCCGCTTCCAACTTAAATTGACTCGGTGACCCGCCGAGCCGATGGCCGGATTTGCTTAGTCCCGCTGCGCAAACGGCGCCGCCGCGCTCATCCGACGGCGCCGCGCTCCATTGACGCGCCGCCCCCACCGGGCAGCAGCGGCTCTTTTGTGGGGACCAGGCACAGAAACCGACCGGCTCTGGTCCGCCACGCCGCCAGGCCCGAACCAGTCCGGCGCGCGACGTCCGCTCCCCGGTCCGACCCGAAATTGCGAAACGAACCCATTGTCGCGCCGGCCCCGCCTAGCCCCGGTCGTCGCCGCCCCGCCGTGCCGGCCCGGGATCGGCGGGCCAAGGCCCCCGGTCCGCGCACCGGGACCGGCAAGAGCAGGCCCCTGCCTCTGCGTCATGGGCGAAACGAGGCCGCCGGCGGCGGGGACGCCGGCGTGGGGGAGATGCGCTGGGCGCCCGCGCGATCGAACGGGGCTGCGCCGCGACCGCGACCTCGCTTTGACGAGGCTGCTCACGCGGCTGGGGGAGGGGGCCGAGCCGGCCGACCCTGCGCCGCAGGCGAGCGCCGCGCCGGCGCATCGGCGCCGCCATGCCGGCTCGCCGCTCAGGGCCGAGGCGGTCCGCGCTCGCCGCCCGAGGGGAGGTCCGGGCACAGGACGAGCTTGCCCGCAAGGCCGCCCTGCTCCAGCCGGCGGTGCGCCGCGGCGACCGCGTCGAAGGTGATGCGCTCGGCGACCTTCGGCCGAATCGCCCCGGCCTGCAGCAGCCCGAGCAGCCGTTCCAGATCCTCCCGGAACCAGGCGGGATGCAGCGCCCGCATCAGATTGATCGAGTAGAGTCGCGGGCGCTTGCCGCCCGGCAGCCAGCTCAGCAGCCATCGCCCGCCATAGACGCTCAGGAGCGCCAACAAGATGGAGCCCAGCCGGCGTTTGGCCTGCACGCTCGCCGTGTAGCCAAAAGCGCAGAGAACGCCGCCGGGTTTGAGCGCGGCGAACGAGCGGCGAAATCGATCCTCGCCAATGCCGTCGAAGACGACGTCGAACCCGTCCGGCAGCACGCGGGTGAAGTCGTCGCGTTCAGTGTCGATCGGCGTCGCGCCGAGCTCGCGGACAAGCGCCGCGTGAGCGCCGCGCGCCGCGCCCCAGACCTGCAGGCCGGCGAACCGGCCGAGCACGAGGAGCGCTTGGCCGACCGCGCCGGCCGCGCCATGGACGAGCGCGCGCTGGCCGGGCCGCACCCGGGCCGAGCGGTGCAGCAGCTGATAGGCGGTGGTCCAGCTCAGGATGAGCGCCGCCGACTCCGCCGCGTCGACCCCTGGAGGCACGCGCGCCAGGTTCGCGGCGCGCAGCGTGCGATAGGCTGCATTCGACCCGACCACCGTCAGGTCGGCGACGCGCTCGCCGATCCGCCAGCCGCTGACGTCCGGGCCGAGCTGATCGATCTCGCCCACGACGTCATAGCCGAGGATGAAAGGCGGGCGGCGCCAGATCGTTTGCGCGTAGAGGCGCCGCCGGATCACCGTGTCGGTGAACTCGATGCCCGACGCGAGCACGCGGATCCGCACCTCGCCCCGCCGCGCCGTCGGCATCGGGGCGTCGACGACCGCGAGCCCCTCGGGTCCGCCAAAGCGCGTGAGTTGCACGACCCGGTTCCGCGGCTCGCTCATGGCGGCCTCTTGCGCCCCATTGACCCGCACTGAACCTCAGGCGATCAGTGAAGACGGCGAATGTCGCGAAAATTCGGCCGCCGAGGACGCGCGATCACCGCCTCGCGGAACAGCGATGCCAGGGCCGCGATCGCTCGACCGCCGGACGTCACGCGGCCTCGCTCCGGGCGAGGTTGGATGGCTCGCTTGGCCCGACCGCCGAGCCCCCGTGACGGATCGGCCCACCCATCGCAAGGCGGCGGAAAGAGCGCGCATCATGGGCAAGAGGGGGACGAAGACAGTGTATAATGCGCCTGCGGGGGGCCGTGACATCCGCGAGGGGTATGGCGAAATGTCCGTCACACCGGAATATCGACCCGAACCACCGGACTCCAACACCGATCTCGAAGAGCACGAACAGACCTATCGTCTTTTCGTCCGCGCCGTCCAGGTCGCCACCATTGGCGCAGTGGTGCTGGTGTTCATGGTCTATCTCTACACCGCCTGATCGGCGCGGCACGCGTGGCTGCAGGCCCCAGCCCGCCGCACGGGACAGCGACGCGACCATGGGGCCGACGGCGACAGCCGGCGGTCGTCCGCCCTGATGGCGCCCCAAGTGCGCGCGGCGCCGGTCCACCGGCGCCCCTATCCGCCTGCGCCGAGAAAGAGGGCGCGGTTCAGATGGGTGTAGTCCGCCTCGAGGGTCATCAGAGCCAGAAAGACGAGCACAGCGGTCAGAGGCAGAAGAATCGCAAAGATCAGAGCCAGGCGTTCCCACGCCAAATGCATGAAAATCGCGACGATCAGCCCGGCTTTGGCGATCATGAAGAGTAGTATGAGCGACCAGCGCACATAGCCCGTCAGGCCGAAATAGTCGACGAGGTAGGAGCCCGTGCTCAAGACGAACAGCCAGCCCCACACCACCAGGTACAACCGGATCGGGTGATGCTGCGCCACGGGAAGCGCCACAAGCTCGCCTGGCGCGGGGTCCTCCGCTCGGGCTCCCTCAGTCATCGTGCCTGATCGCCCCTGTGTCATGGCCGCCTCACCACAAATAGAACAAGGCGAAGATGAAGACCCACACCAGATCGACGAAGTGCCAGTAAAGCCCGGTGATTTCAACGATCTCGTACGAGCCGGCCCGGCTGGTGAAGAACCCGCGCCGCCTCTGATCGAAGTCGCCTCGCCAGACTTTGCGCCCCATGAGGAGCAAGAAGATCACGCCGATGGTGACGTGGGTCCCGTGGAATCCGGTGATCATGAAGAAGCTTGACCCGAACTGCGGCGCGCCCCACGGATTGCCCCAAGGCCGCACGCCCTCATGGATCAGCTTCGTCCACTCGAAAGCCTGCATGCCGACAAAGGCGGCGCCGAACGCCGCGGTGCACAGCATCAGCGCGGCCGTCTTTCGCCGGTCTCGCCTGTAGCCATAGTTGACCGCCATCGCCATCGTGCCGCTGCTGCTGATGAGGATGAAGGTCATGATGGCGATCAGGATCAGGGGCAGCTTGCGCCCGGCGATGTCCAAGGCGAAAACCTCGCTGGGATTGGGCCAGGCCACGGTCGTCGACATTCGGACGGTCATGTACGAGAGCAGAAAACAACTGAAAATGAAGGTGTCGCTTAAAAGGAAGATCCACATCATCGCCTTGCCCCAGGACACGTCCTTGAAGGCGCGTTGATCGGAGGCCCAATCGGCGACGATGGTGCGCCAGCCCACGGGGACGGTCAGCGATCCGGCTTTCGGGGGGTCGTGCATGGTCAGCGCCTCGCTAGCTCAAAACCCGCTGGCAGAACACGGCGAAACTTTGCGCCCACCCTGTCAGCAGGCCCATGATGATCAACCAGAGGGCCAGTAACAGATTGAAATAGGCGGCCAGCAAACCCGTGCTCTCCTCCAGCCCGACCGTCAGACGCCGACGCCAGGCGCGCAGGGTGGTCCGACCGAGAACGAATAGGCCTCCGGCGAGGTGCAAGGCGTGCGTGGCCAGCAGCAGGTAGAAGAACGACGAAGCCGGGTTGATCGTGAAGCGATGGCCAGCCGCACTGAGCTGCCGCCAGACAAGCAGCTGACCGATCAGAAACGCCGCCGCGGTCACACAGGCCGCCGCGAGGCCCGCTTTGACCCCGTCCCGATCTCCGCGCCGCGCCGCCCCATGGGTCCATCGCAGCACCAGACCGCCGAGGATCAATTGCCCAGTGTTCACCCAGAGCATCGCCGGAACCGGCAGCGGGCGCCAATCGGCCGCCTGCATGCGCATCGTGTAGGCGCTGATCATCAGGGCGAACAACGATCCAACCACGCCCATAAACAGCAGCAGCGCCGTTTTCGCGGACGTCCATGGCGCTGGCCCGTGGGCCCGGTCCGACGCCACGTAGCCCTGCTGCAGCCACGGCTTGGCCAGCAACCCTTGCTGGGCCAGCCACCAGCCCGCCACCGCGGCGGCGCACACCAGGAAAAGTAAAACGACCACCATGGCGGCTCCCTAGCCGGCGGCTGCGGGCGACGGCTCGTTCTGGGGGATGTAATCTTGCGGCGCCCCGGGGACGCTGTAGTCATAGGCCCAACGGTGGACGATGGGCAGGTCCCGTCCCCAATTCCCATGCGCCGGCGGCGTTTGCGGGGTTTGCCACTCCAGCGTCGTCGCCCGCCAGGGGTTGGGTCCCGCCGCAGCGCCCCTGAACAGGCTCCAGATCAGGTTGGCCAAGAACACCAGCTGGGCGGCGCCGACGACGAGGGCGACCACGCTGATGAAGGCGTTCAGGGTGTGGGCGGACGCTGGAATGAACGCGGCGTCGCCCCACTCGAAATAACGCCGCGGCACGCCCAAGAGGCCGAGGTAATGCATGGGGAAGAAGATCGCGTAGGCGCCGACGAAGGTGATCCAGAAGTGGAGCCGGCCCAGCGGATCGTTGAACATGCGCCCGGTGACTTTGGGGTACCAGTGGTAGATGGCGCCGAACACGACCATAATCGGCGCGACGCCCATGACCATGTGGAAATGCGCCACCACGAAGAGCGTATCCGACAGGGGAACGTCCACGACGACGTTGCCGAGGAAAAGGCCGGTGAGACCGCCATTCACGAAGGTGACGATAAAGGCGAGCGCAAACAGCATCGGAACGGTGAAATGGATGTCGCCGCGCCAAAGAGTCAAAATCCAATTGTAGACCTTGATCGCGGTGGGGATGGCGATGATCAGCGTCGTCGTCGCGAAGAAGAACCCAAACTGCGGGTTCATTCCGCTCACATACATGTGGTGGGCCCAAACCACGAAGCTCAACGCGCCAATCGCAACGATGGCCCACACCATCATGCGGTAGCCGAAGATGTTGCGGCGGGCGTGGGTGCTGATCAGATCGGACACCAGGCCGAAAGCCGGGAGTGCGACGATATAGACCTCCGGATGGCCAAAGAACCAAAACAGGTGCTGGAAGAGGATCGGGCTCCCCCCATTGTAGGCGAGGTGCTCACCCATCTCCACAATGGAGGGCATGAAGAAACTCGTGCCCAGCACACGATCGAGGAGCATCATCAACGCTCCCACGAACAAGGCCGGGAAGGCCAGCAGCGCCATCACGGTGGCGGTGAAAATGCCCCAGACGCTCAAAGGCATGCGCATGAGGGTCATGCCCAGCGTGCGCCCCTGCAGCACGGTCACGACATAGTTCAGGCCGCCCATCGTGAAGCCCACGATGAACAGCATCAGGGAGACCAGCATCAAAATGATGCCCCAATCGCGACCCGGCGTGCCGGTGAGGATGGCCTGAGGCGGGTAGAGCGTCCACCCGGCCCCGGTTGGCCCACCCGGCACGAAAAAGGTGGAGACCAGCACCAGCACCGCGAGAAGATAGATCCAATAACTCAGCATATTGAGATAGGGGAAGACCATGTCGCGAGCCCCCAGCATGAGGGGAATGAGATAGTTGCCGAATCCTCCCAAAAACAGCGCCGTGAGCAAATAGACGACCATGATCATTCCATGCATGGTGATGAACTGATAGTAGCGTGGGCCGTCAATAAACGAGAAATAGCCGGGAAAGCCCAACTGCAAGCGCATCATCCAGGACAGCACCAAGGCCACAAAGCCGATCGCCAAGGCGGTGCAGGAGTACTGGATGGCGATCACCTTGGCGTCTTGCGAAAAGACGTAGCGCGTGAGCCAATTTGTCGGGTGGTAGAGCTCAACGTCATGAACCTCAGCGGCGCGCGTGGGGGGCTGTCCACCCAAGAAGGCTTCGACCATAGCGAGTCCTCCATCGCAGGCATCCGCTCACAACCCCGCCTCCTTGTGGGGCGGGTCGTAAGTTTGGGCGAAGGTCTTTTGGTTCTTTAACCAGGCTTGGTAGGCGGTTTCGGTGTCCACGACGACCCGCCCGCGCATATAGGGATGACCGTAGCCGCACAGCTCGGCGCATAGGACGTCGAACGCGCCGACCCTCGTCGGAACGATCCAGTAATAGGTTGTCGTCCCAGGGATCATGTCCATCTTGGCCCTGAACTCGGGGACGTAAAAGTCGTGCACGACGTCCAAGGCTCTGAGCAGGATTTTCACGGGTTTGCCCAATTGAAGATGCAGGTCCGCCGCCACCAGAATGACGTCATCCTGTCCATTGGGATCAGTCGGGCTGAGGCCGAGCGGATTGTCCGCCGTGACGTACTGGCTGTCCGATGCGCCGAGCTTACCGTCGGCCCCCGGCAGCCGGAATCCCCATTGCCATTGTTGACCAACGATTTCGACTTCCGTCGCCCCCGCCGGCACATTCACAAATTGCGACCAGACCAACAGGCCTGGCGCGAGCATGGCGGCCACCCCCACCCCCGTCCCGATGGCCAGCCAGCGCTCCAGTCTCGTGTTTTCGGGTTCGTAAGCCGCCACAAGGCCCGGCCGGTGCCGGAAACGATAGGCGCAATACGCCATGAACAGCACCACCGCCGTGAAAACACAGCCAGTGATCCAAAAGGTGATGGTGATGGTGTCATCGATATAACGCCAATTCGAGGCGATCGGCGTCCACCACCACGGACTCACGACGTGGAACAGGAGCGAGCCGAGAGTCAAAACAACCAATGCGATCGCAATCGGCATTGCTGTTCTCGCTTTCAACTATGGCGGCACGACCGCCCGATACAGATGCCACGTCGCGTGCCCCAGTATGGGCACGGTCAGCGCCAAGCCGACGAGCAGGGTCAGCACGCCAGCCAAAATACCGGCGGCGACCACGAGGCCCCATGCCGTCATTGGCCAAGGATTGACCAAGACCGCCTGCATCGACGTGGCGATCGCGGCGTTGACGGAGATCCGCCTGTCCAGGAGCAAGGGGAACGACACGACGCTCACCAGCAAGACTGCCGCGGCAAAGAGCAAGCCTACGCCGTTGCCGATCACGATTAGAGCCCACCCGCGAGGGGTTGACAGCACGTCGTGGACAAACCCCACGAGTGTCGCCGGCATGGTCGGCCCCAAGATCCAGCGAAAGAGCAGAATGGCCGCCACTAGCCAGGCAAAGTAAAGGGCGGTCAGGAACAGACCCAATTCCAGGATCTTGCCCCTTGACGAATGGTGCAGCAGCTCGAAGACCTGGGTCCAAGTCGGATCTCGGCCAATCTCGCGCTGGCGGCTCACTTCGTACAGTCCCAGCGCAACGAAAGGCCCCACCAGGGTCAGCCCCGCGACCAAGGGGAACAGCATCGGAAAGATTCTGTACTCAAGAACGATGTTCCCGACGAAAAGCCCGAAAGCCGGATAGATCAGTCCGAGAAAGAACAGGTGGCTCGGCATCGCCCAGAAATCTTCGAAGCCGCGGCGCAGCGAGATCTGAATATCGCCGACGCTGATCCTTCGCACTGGCAACGATTGGGCCAGCTTTGGGCGCCATGAAGTGTTGCGGCTCAAAGAGCCGAGATCGCCCGCCGAGCGTTTCGCCATGGCACGCGTCCTCTGGTGCTGAGGCGCCAGGACTGCTTGAGCAAAGCTTGTCCTGGCAAGCCTATCGCACTGAAAAGCATACACCCGTTCTGCGAGTGCTCCTAGAGCCGAGCCCCCGGGGGCCGGGCGGCGCGTCTGTGCGAGGCGGCCCGGCCCCGCGGGGCTCGGCGCGGGTCGTCCGTTCCGCCTCCTGTCAGGCCGAGCGAACCGCAGGCCATCCAAGGCCGCCCGACGACTGCTCTGCTCCGTTCGCGTCGCTGATAGCGAGCGAGCGGTTGGTGGTAAAATGGCGCTTGTCCACGCGCTGGGAACGGCGTGCACCGAGAGGTTGTGCCATGACCACCTATATCATGCTGGCCAAATTCACCGACCAGGGCGTTCGCAACGCCAAGGAGTCGCCCACTCGCCTTGATAAGGCGAAGCAATTGCTGCGCGAGATGGGGGGTGAATTCAAATCCTTCTTCTTGACCATGGGCGAGTACGACTTCGTCGCGGTTTATGAGGCGCCGGACGACGCCGTCGGCGCCAGGTTTATGCTCCAGCTTGGCATGCTGGGAAACCTGCGGACGCAGACGCTCAAAGCCTTTCCCGAACCGGCCTATCGCGAGATCATGAGGAGCTTGGCCTAAGGGCCGGCCTCGCGGCGCGGCCCGGGCGCGTCAGGCGCCTCATCGCGAACAGATCGTCGCCGGTGATGGCGCCCGCCACCGCCGTGGCGAAACCGCCGGCCCAGCTGGCCGTGATGAATCCTGCCTCGGCCCCGGTCAGCGGCGCCACGACCTTGCTGGCCTGGCGCCCAGATGCCATGCGCTGTTCCAGCAGGCTTGTGATTAGCGCGTCGTAAGAAGACCCCCGCAGGGACACTGCGAGGGTCTTGGGACTTTGCCCCGCCCCGGTCGCGGGTGATCAGGCCGGCCGAGCAGCCCGATTCAAACCGGAGATTGGGCTGAACGCGTGGCGACGCTTAGGCCGCCGCCGCAGCAGCCGTCACGCTCGCCGAAGAGCGCATCGCAGCGCTGGCGCGCCGATTGCGGGGCGCCGGAGGCCCACGCCGCCGCGCCCTTTCGACACGAACCCGCCGGCGGCGTGGCCACACGATGGGCCCGGCCGAAGCCGCGCCGTCCGGCGCGCTGCGCCGCTGCGAAGGAGCGAGCAGCTCCAGCTTGGCATGTTAGGAAACCTGCGGACGCCGACGCTCAATGCCTTCCCGAACCGGCCTACCGCTAGATCATGAGGAGCTTGGCCTGAGAGCCGGCCCGCAGCGTCCCTGCGCCGGGCGCACGGGGGACCGCCTCGCGGTCGCCGACGCCGTAGTCGCCAAGCCGCGGCGAGGCCGCGGTCAATCCGGCCATTGCAGGAGGCGAGCCAGGCCGCGATGACGGTCGCCGGCGTCGAAGCGTCCCTCGTTCGAGCCGCGGATCGTCTCGGCGAGCCGGCGGGCCACGATCTCCGCCTCGCCGTCATGCAGGTTGCAGGGATCGAGATAGAAATGCCCGCGCTCGGCCTCGTGGTCGCGCACGATCACCGGCGGGTCGCCGGCCGCCAAAGCCGCGGCCAGGCCCGCGGCCGAAAAGCCGCTCTCCGGCGCCACCCGGACCCGCAACCGATCCAGCGGGTTGCCGGTCGGATCGGGGGCGATTTCGGCTGCGATTCCGGGCAAGGGCGACAGCGCCGCGGCCCACAGATCAAGCGCCGCCTGCTCGCGGGCGCGCAGGCCGGCGTGATCGCGGACCGCCCAGGCGTTCAGCGCCGCCATGACGCCGGCGATGCTTTCCTTGCCCACCTTCATGCCGCGGCCGATGCCGCGATTTTGCAAAAAGGCGGCCCGCACCAGGGCCTTGCGCCCGGCCACGACGCCGCTCGTCGGACCGCCCAAAAATTTGTGGCCGCTATAGATCGCGACGTCGGCGCCGGCGGCCAAGAAGCCCGTCAGGTCGTATTCGGAGGCGGCGTCGACGATCACTGGAACGCCCCGGGCGCGGCACACGGCGCAAAACTCCGGCAGGCCGATCATGCCGTACTGAACGGTGTGGTGCGACACCACAAACACCGCGGCGGCGGTGCGCTCGCTGATGGCGTTCTCCAGATGATAGCGCAGCGCCACGCTGACCGTGCCGACCGGCACGACCTGGCCGCCGGCCAGCCGGATCGACTGGTCGACCGGCGCCCCGTAGCTGACCATGTGCCCGACCTGGATCAGCACCTCGCGGCGCGGCCCGGGGGCGTCCGGCAGGCGCTCCACCGCGAGCAGATCGTCGCCGGTGATCGCGCCCGCCACCGCCATGGCGATGCCGCTGGCGCAGCTGGCCGTGATGAAGCCCGCCTCGGCCCCGGTCAGCCGCGCCACGACCTGGCTGGCCTGGCGCTGCAGGTGGTCGATCTCGACGAATTCCGGCGCGATGGCGGCCATCGCCGCAATCGCCTCCGGGACCATGATGGAGGCGCCCAGCGCCGTCATGGTGCCCGACACATTGATGATCGGCCGCAGGCCGAGTTCGCGGCGGATGTCGCGACCGCGTGGGGGGAGGGGATCGGCCATGGTCTGCTCCTGGGGTGCGCGGCTCGGGCGCGCTCTGGCCGACGCCGCGACGGTGACGGGGACGCCGCCGGTCAATGGCGCGCGCCGAATCTGGCGAGGAAGGCGCGCAGCCTCTCATTCGGGTGGTCGGGCGCAAACAGCGCCGCCGGGGCGGCGTCGGCCGCCACCACGCCCTCCGCCATGAACACGATGCGGTGGCTGACGTCGCGCGCAAACGCGATCTCGTGGGTGACGACGAGCATGGTCATGCCCTCGCGCACCAGCTGCAGCACGACGTCGAGCACCTCGCCCACCAGCTCGGGATCGAGCGCCGAGGTGATCTCGTCGAGCAGCAGGATCTTTGGCTCCATCGCCACGGCCCGGGCGATGCCGACGCGCTGCTGCTGTCCGCCCGAGAGCTCGGCCGGCAGCCGGTCGAGCTTGTCGGCGAGGCCGACGCGGCTGAGCCAATGGGCGGCGAGGGTGCGGGCCTCGGCTTTCCGCTTGCGGCGCACCTTGACGAGGCCGAGCATGACGTTCTCGGCCGCGGTGAGGTGCGGGAACAGATTGAAGGCCTGAAACACCATTCCGGTCTCGGCCCGGATGCGCGCCAGCTCCGTCTCCGACCGGGGCTGGCGGCGGACCGCGTCACGATAGCCGACCTCCTCGCCCGCGATGCGGATCGAGCCCTGCTCATAGGTCTCCAGGAAATTGACGCAGCGCAGCAGGGTCGTCTTGCCGCTGCCCGACGGGCCGATGATGGTCACCACCTCGCCGGTGGCGACGGTCAGGTCGACGCCCTTCAGCACCTCGGCGGCGCCATAGGATTTGTGCAGGCCGGCGATCTGCAACAAAGGCGGCCCGGGCGCGCGCGCATCGACGGTCATGCTGGCTCACTCCCGGACATAGGCGTAGCGCTTCTCAAGCCGGCGGCTGGCGCTCGACAAGGCGTAGTTGATGGAAAAATAGATCAGCGCGCCCAGCACATAGAGCGGCAGCGGCTCATAGGTGCGGCCGATCACCTGCTGCATGGCGTGCATCAGGTCGGTGACGCCGAGCAGCGAGACCAGCGCGGTGCCCTTCACGGCGTCGGTCACGCCATTGATCCAGGGCGGCAGGAAGCGGCGCAGCGCCTGCGGCGCGATGACCGATCCAAACCGCTGCCAAAAGGTCAGCCCGATCGCCTTGGCCGCATCGGTCTGGCCGCGCGGGATGGAGCCGATGGCCCCGCGCACATTCTCGATCACCTGCGCCACCTTGAACACCGTCAGGGCGAGCACGGCCGCCGTGAAGGGCGGCAGGTTCAGCCCGGTGATGGGCAGGCCGTAATACACAAAGAAGATCAGCACCAGGATGGGAACGCCGCGCACCACGTCGCTGAAGCCGCGCACCAGCCAGCGCAGCGGTGCGGGACCATAGACGAGGCCAAGCCCCATCAGGCCGCCGAAGGCGAGCGACAGCGCCACCACCAGCAGCGACACCACGATCGTGACGCCGAGCCCCTGCGTCAAAAAGGGCAGGGCGTAGAGGATCGCCTGGATCATCTCAGCGCCCGACCGCGTAGCGGCGCTCCAGCAGCCGCAGCAGCAGCAGGATGGCGTAACCGGCGACGAGATACATGCCGGTCACGACGAGATAGACCTCGACGATCCGGAAGGTGTTGAAGTTGATCCACTGCGCCCCATAGGTCAGTTCGGGGACGGCGATGACGGACGCCACCGACGTGTCCTTGAACAGCGACACGAAGGTGTTGGACAAGGCCGGCAGCGTGATGCGCAGCATGGTCGGCAGCCGGACATGAACGAGCCGTCGCCAAGGCGTCAGCCCGATGGCTTTGCCGGCGTCGATCAGCCCGCGCGGCACCGCCTCCAGGCCCGAGCGGAACACCTCCACCAAATACGCGCCGGCGTAGAGCGCCAGCGTCGCCACGAAGGAGACGGTCGGACTGTAGACGATGTCGACGACCGTGGGCAGGCCGTAAAAGACGAGATAGACGAGCAGGATCAGCGGCACGTTGCGGATGAACTCCACATAGGCCGCGATCGCGGCGCGGACCCCGCGGCCCCCCGAGACATGCAAGACCGCCAGCGCCAAGCCGATGACGATTCCGATCAGGATCGCGGCCGCGGCCAGTTCGAGGCTGAGGACGAGACCGCCCCACAGCCTGTCGAAGTGGCGCCAGATCAGCGTGAAATTGAGGTGGTAACCCATGGCCCCCGCATGCGGCCGGCGCGCCGGCGCGCTGGCCGGCTCGGTCAGATGGAGGGAAAGCCCGGCGTGCGGCTGGGCGCGTCGAGGCCGAAAAACTCCTTGAACGCGGCGTCATAAAGCTCGTTCTGGTGGCCGAACATGGCGACGTTGAAGGTCGTGTTGACGAAATTCAGCCAGTCGGGATCGCCCTGGCGAAGGGCGGCGGCGTACAGCATCGAGAACCACTTCTTGCCGCTGTCGGCGTAGCGGGTCGGGTTTTTGGCGACCATCCACCGCACGGTGGACAGGTCGACCGCAGCCGCATCGGCCCGCTTCGACTCCAGCGCCTGGATGACGTTGGCCTGGGTGTCGATCTGCATGACCTGGGCATGCGGCAAGGCCTGATGCACCGAGTTTTCCGCATCCACGTTCTGCAGGATCGAGACGCGCGTCGACGCGCCGCCGGCCAGAAGCTGGTCGAAGCTCTTGTTTTGGGCGTCGGGACGGGTGAGCAGCGCGATGCCTTCGACGTAATAGGGCCGGGTGAAGGCGACGAGTTGCGCCCGCTGCGGCGTCACCGTCATGAACTGGATGACGATGTCGACCTTGCCGGTGGTGATGTTGGGAATCCGTTGGGCGGGGTCTTCGCGCACGAAGTCGACCTTGGACGCGTCATCGAACAGACCCTTGGCCAAGATCCGTCCCATGGTGATGTCCATGCCGACGAGTTCGCCCTTCTCGTTCTCAAAGTGCCAGGGCGCATTCGTGCTGCCGGTGCCGACGATCAGCTTGCCGCGATCGAGGACGGTGCGCAGCAGGCTGGTCGGCGCCGCCTGCGCCGCGGCCTTTTCCGCCGTAAGGGCCACGGTCGCCGCCGTGGCGGCGCCCGCCAGGGCCAGTCCCGTCGTGCTCAGCTTCAAGAATTCCCTGCGCGCCTGCTCGTGTCCCACGACGCTCTCCGTCCGGTACCGCCTCTCGTCCGGCGCGCCCGGCGGGTACCTGGGCCGGTCGCCCTTCTCGACGCACATGCATGGACAACGTGGTTCGAAGTGGACCCTCGTCCAATGAATTGAAACGAGCTTAGCAGGATGCGACCTGCCGTGAAGGGGGCGGGTCGCATCCTGGCGATCAAGGAGCGTCGCCTAATAGGCGACGCCCCGGATGGGCGCTGTTGGCGCGCCCGCCCCAACCCGGGGCGCAGCGTCGCCCAGCCTGGCGCAGGCCGGCGAACGTCATCGGTAAGCGCGGTGGCCGGACTTGCGGGTGGCTCGCCGGGAGGCCGCTGCGCGCCCATCCGCCGCCGAAGATTCCAGCCACGCTGCCGCCGCTCGCTCCAGCGTCAGCGGCGGTGCGACCGGCCAAACAGGATGAAGCGGCGGCCCTCGGGGGCGGCGAGGTGGCGTTGGCCGGCGAGGCCCCGAGCCAGACCGGCGCTTTGCAGGCGCGTCGACGATCGGTGGCGACCGCCAGCACGCGTCCGAGCACCACCAGGTCAGTGACCGGGGACGCGACGGAAGGCAGATCATGCGCCGGCCTGTCGACGCCGACGACGGCGGCAGCGCCTCCATCCGCCCCTCCAGGCGCGAGCTGTGCTATCTTCCGCGCATGCAGGACGGGACGGGGCGGTGATCACGGTCATAGGCGGCGCCAAAGGGGGAACCGGCAAGTCCACGGTAGCCACCAACCTTGCCGTGATGAACGCACGGCAGGGGGCGGACGTGCTGCTCGTCGACGCCGATGAGCAGGCCACCGCGACCGACTTCACCCTGATGCGCAACCAGACGCTTGCCCAAGGCGCAGGCTACACCTGCGTGTCGTTGACCGGCCGGGCGTTGGCGACGGAGCTTCGTCGCCTGGCCCCGAAATACGACCGGATCGTCATAGACCTTGGCGGAGGAAACCAGGCCAGCCAGCGCGGCGCCCTCGCCTTGGCGGATGTCTGTCTGTTGCCCTTCGGCCCGCGCTCTTTCGATGTCTGGACGCTGCAGCGCGCCGCCGACGTGATTGATGAGGCGCGCGCCCTCAATCCCGGTCTGAAGGCTTTGGCGTTCCTGAACAGGGCGGACGCGCAGGGGGCGGATAATGAATCCGCCGGCGCCATCATCCGCGCGCAGCCCAGCCTCACTTTTATCCCCACCCCGTTGGTGAACCGCAAGAGCTATCCGCGCGCGTCGTCCGTCGGGCTCGGCGTCGTCGAATTCACCCCCTCTGACGCCAAGGCCTGCGCCGAAATCGAGGCGCTCTACGAGGCCGTGTTTCGCCCGCCGCGGAGTTAGCCGAGACGCTCTCGCGCTCAGCGATCTTGCCAGATCCGCAAACTGAAGGGCGGCCGCGCGCTGACGCGAAGTGTATCCCGCTGTGACGCAGCAAGTGCCTTCGACCCAACGGGCGTCGGGCGTCTGCCTACGGCAGCGGCCAGCGTTCTGGGGAACCCCAGTGGCCGGCGAAGCCCATCCTTGATTGCGACTTGCCTCGCTGTCAGCGCCGCTCGCCGTCATGCCTCCCGCGGCCCGTAGGTTCTGACGGGGAACCGACGGGCTGCCCAATTGCATCTGTCGAGCCCGCCCTCGGGCTCCGATCACGCTCACGTCTTGGGTCGGGTCGAGCCCAGCTCAGGACCCCTGGGCCTTGCTGTGGCGTTGTTGAGCCGCAGTGAAGAATTCCCCCTCCAGGCTGCATGGAGGCCCCGCGGCCACCGTTAGCCCCGCGGGGCCTTCTTCATTTGCGCCGCGCCGCAACGCCCGGCCAGTGACGGCGCTGTTGCGGGGGCGTAAATGACAGCGCAGCAGCCGCCGTCGCAGGAGCCGTCCCTCCCAACTAAAGGAAAGCCCCGCCGAAGCGGGGCTGAAGCCGCAGCAACGGGCAGCGTCACTGCCCTTGCATTGGACCGAAACGGGCTACCCCAGTCTTAAGCCGCCTTGGCCTTTGGCGGACGGCCTCTCCTGGCCCGGGGGGCGGGCGACTCGGCGAAGGCCTGCACCGGCGCGCTCGCGGCGGGCTTGCGGCCCAGGCCCATGCTCCTGGCCAGTGTGGAGCGAGCCTCGGCGTAATTCGGCGCCACCATCGGGTAGTCGCTCGGCAGGCCCCATTTGGCGCGGTACTCGGCCGGAGTCAGGCCATATTTGACCGCAAGATGGCGCTTCATCGATTTGAAGCTCCTCCCGTCTTCCAGGCAGATGATCGCGTCCGGCGTCACTGATTTTTTAATGGAGACAGCTGGTTTTGCCTCGACGGGGGGCTCTTCGACTTTGCCGCCCGCCGCCGAGGTCAGCGCTTTGTGCACGTTGGCGATCAGGGCTGGTATTTCGCTATGCGAAATCGAGTTATTGGCCAAATACGCGGCGACGATGTCCGCGACGAAGTGTAGGGTGCTTTCGGGAAGTTCAGACATCTTCAGCTCCTATGCTTCACCACAGCTATAGGTAAGTAGATTAGATTACAAGTGGACAGTCATGGGCAGGAAGAGGCGCCCAGGGTTCGCCCGGAACGCCGCTCGCGGCTCCAGCCGTATCGCCCGATCCGGCGTCCCCGATCCTCGCCCGCGAGCGCCCGGCTCCGCCGTGCTTCCACCCGACGCACGCTCTCAGCGCCGACCCGCATCCCGCCCGAAGCCCTGCCTCACAGCGCCGCCGCGATGCGCGCCTTCAACTCGGTGGCCGTGAAGGGCTTTCGCAGCCAGTCGACCTCCTGACGAAGATGGGTCGCGGCCCTGGCGGCTTCCCCGGTCATGATGATCGCCGGAATGTCTTCGCCCTCATGGCGCAGCGTGAACATAAGGTCATCCCCGGTCTGATCGCCGAGGAAGTAGTCGAGGATCAACACGTCGTAATCCCGCACTCGGACGTGGGCCAGCGCGCTCTCCACATCGCCGGCGCAATCGACGTCATGAACGCCGATTTCGGCCAGCATCTTGGTCACGATGGTCAGCATGGGCGGGAAGTCGTCCACAACGAGCACGGTCGTCCGGTGCAAATTCTTGTCCATGCTTAGACTCGCGCAGCCTTGAACGTGTTCACCCTGCCGTGTCCCGGCGCCGTCACCGTCGGTTGCGGCAGATCTTCGGCCACGCTGGGCAGGATCTCGTCCAGCTTGCGCCGGATGGCGTCTTCCTTGAACGGCTTGAGAATATAGCCCGCGACTTTTCCTCGCGCCCGAGCCACATAACGCGGGTCGAGACTGCCCGTGATCATCAGGAAGGGGGCGGTGATCCCGGCGTCGTGACAAGCCTTGGCCAGTTGCAGACCGTCGATGGCGGGCATCTCGATGTCACAGAGGACCGCACGGTAGCTGCGTTGGCTGATGAGCGAAAAGGCCGTCCGCGCGTCCGCTGCGACGTCGATCTCGCGCACGCCGAGGCGGCCCAGCATCTTGACGATGATGGTCCGGACGGCGCCGCTGTCGTCGACAAGCAGGAGCGGTTCGGCGCGCTTGCCAAGACTGACGAAATCGTCGGTCAGATAGGTGTCGAGTTCAGGCAACATGGACGGTCCTTTCTGCCTTACTTCAGCGCAAGGCAGTTAAGGAAACGTTGAACGCAAGCACATGGTAAAAATCAACAATCTGTGCGTTGATAGGTAATAGCACGGATACGGCGAGGGCGGCCGCTGAAGTCGGTATCCGGCCCAACGAGCATCGTGGCTGTGTCGGCCAGTTCCGTGTTGGCAAGATCGGGCGTCGAAGTTCCCGCGCCGGACTGCTTTAAACGTATCGGCCCAAGCCGCGGCGATCGACACCAGCGGAGACGCGACGACCGGGACCGCAGAAGATCCAGCGTGCGTCGCTCCGCGAAGCGGAGATATTTGCCACACTGCACCGCTCGGCGAAGACCGAATGTGAGCGTATCCCCCGCTCGCTTCTTAACCCGCGTCGGCAGGGTTTGTCGTGCCGACAACCGATCCGGATTTCTAAGATCTGCAAGCCAGGACCCCGTTTCGGCTCTAATGCCGTACGAGTGAGGCGATGCCGTTCCGTGACTGGGCGGCGATGGATCAACTTCGGGGGGCCGCGGTCCTGGTGCTGGGACTGCGGATGTTCACCGTCTGGCCGGACGAGCGAAGCGAGGCGTTTGCCGGAGCCGCTGTGACTGTTACGCTGACGCTCGGTTCGGATGAGCATGCTTCTGGTTCGCACTTCAGCCCCGTCCGACGGGGCTGTCTTTTTTACCCGGTCGACCTCTTCCGGCTGTCCAACGATTCTGTGTGAAGCTCCACCGCGCCCGTCCGCGTTGGCCTGCCCCTGGCCGCAGCCCACCGCCGGTTGCCGTCGGGAAGAAAGCCGACATGGCTCGGGACCGAGTTCCGCGCCATTGCGTATGCACTCCCCACGCGGCAACTCGGAACGGCGCGCAGATTCCCACGCGCAGGCGCGACGCTCCATCATGGCCTATGTCTCGCGCCCGGCAAGCTCTGGTCGAGCGGCTGAAGGTCAGGGTCTTCTGCAAAGGCGGCCGACCGCACCCTAGCGCGAGCCGCGCGCTTTGGCCTCAGGTCGTGGCGCGCCCAGGCCCTCTGGAGCCGCGATCGAGGTTCTCTCCCGGCCGCCGGAGGCTGGCGGACGGACATCGCAAGTTGGGAACTGCATCAAGCGAGCACCCCGGCGCCAAGCGGGTTCGAATTCGGACATGGCTATAGGGGTGGCGGTTTGTCTTCCAAGAATCAACTGGCGTTTTCAGTCCCGCTAGCGAAGCTTGCGCAGCGGCGACACACCGCGGAGGGGGGCCGGCCATGGGCGATGTACTTAGGTCCGAGCTCGTTCGTCAGCTGCGGCTGAGCGGACAGGTCCAACTGAACGCGCGGGAGATCGACGCGCTGGTTCAAGCCGTGCGGCTGGCGCTGACGCGGCCGACCCAGGCGATGCTGAAAGCCGGTTGGGGGCACCATCTCAATGTAGAGACGCAGTTGGGGCGCGAATATGCCACCGACGACTACGAACGCGTGATGACGGCGTTTTTTGAGTCCCTGGCCGCGCCGAAACAGCCGAAGGAGACTCCCTCGGCCTCGGCTGGACGCCCAGGACCGCTCCGTGAGCGCAAAGCACATGGGCCCTAAGGAGGATCGGGACTCTTCACCGAGAACGCGCTGCATTTCAATGAGCGGGTCAGGGCGCCAGCGCTGTGCGCCCTGGGGGGCTTAAACCGGGAGCTTGCGAGGAGGCCTCCATGCGCATCCTGCTCGCGCCCATAAATGTGTCCCGGCCAAAGGCATAATAATTGAGGCCGCCGCCGAAGTCGCCGGACCGCTAGAACCGTGCGGACGGCCCGCGCCCTGATCAGCCGTGAGCCGATCGACGACGCTGTGCTGGATGAGGACTTGAATGGGCGGGCGGCCCGTCCCGTGGCTGACGTCCGTCGGAATGCCCCTGCCATTCGTGACCGCCTCGGGCTACGACGGCGCGGCCATGCCCCGCGCCTATGCTGGCCTTCGTTTCATCAAGGAAACGGCGCAGGCGCTCTGGCGAGGTCAGAGCGTCGCCGCCCGGCGACACAGCAAACCCGCGCCAGGGCCGATCAACGCGGCCGCCACGCCCGTCTGGATGATCCAGCTGCAGTCAGGGTCGGACATCCGCAGGCCGAGAAAAGTGCCAAGCAGCAGGAGCGATACGGCGCCCAGAGCGAAAGTCGCCACGAAGCCCACGGAGTAAGAGGCTACCCGACCATACCGCGTCCGGGCGAGGAAAGTCGTCCCCGCAGCAAAGACCGCCATCAAGCCCCACGTCAGCATCGCATTCATCCTGCGTCAGACTGACCCGATGATCGCTCGGCAAGCATTGAAGGATCGTAAAACGTGCTCACGCCAGGCGACGCCGTCGCGCGCCGCGCCCGTCCCTAATGGGCCCAATGCCCCGCCCGACGCGAGCGGTCCAACATGCCTGCCTTTGGCTCATCGCGAACGGGCCACGGCCCACTTCAGCGTGCGGATTGCCCGGAAGCGATCTTTGGGACGGTAAGGGGTGAGGTCGCGCTGCGTCCCTTGCGCTCCTTCTATGGCGGTCACCGGCTCCGCAGCGCAGTCCCAGCGCTCTTGGCATGCGATCGCAACGCCTGCGCCGTGCCCTGGGCCACTGACGGCGGCGATGGCGCATTTGGCGTCCGTAGGCGCTGGGCTTGCCACCAGGGTCGCCGCCGCGGCCGCAATTCGCGGCGGCGCCCGCCAATCCCGGGCCGCCGGCCAGCTGGCCGCCGCCGTGACGGCGATGTGTCTGGCTCACTGCTAAGCCACCAGCTTGCGGCGGCGCAGGGCGGCTTGGCTGCCGATGAGCCAAATGGAGCGGGCCGGCGGCTCGGAACCCTGCGTGTCCGATCGCCCGGGCGGAGTCCTGCGCCGCTTTACCGCGGCGTCGGCCGGCCGCGCCGCGGCTTGGCGAGATCAACCCCGTTCTCGCGCAGCCCCCAGTGCTGGCTCGCCCGGGCAGGACGTCCGCTCCGCAGATCGAACCGGAATTGCGAAACGAACCACATCGCCGCGCGGGGGCCGCCTTGCCCCAGCGGCCGCCCCGCCTTCGCGGGCCCGGGGGCGGCGGGCTGAAGGCGCCAGTCCGCGCACCGCGGCCGGCAAGAGCCGATCGAGCCGGAACCCCGTGCTGGGCTGACCGGGGTCGCCATCGGCGCCGAGGAGACGGCGTATGATTATGATGACGCCTCGTCGCCGCGGCGCAGCAGGAATTCGGCCCCACGGCGCCGCCCACGGACATCGCCGCCTTCGCCCGCAACGCCGTCTTGCGCCGGCTGTCCCAGCTGCTCGCGGCCAAAGCCGCTTGCCTGGACCGTGAGCCTGACGGCGAGGCGGCGGCGCAGATCCATAGGGCGGCCGGGCGGGCAAGCAGGGTCACCTTCCAGCCGCGGGGCTCCGCTGCGACCGCGGCTTGGTTCGCACGAGGCTGCTCGCCCGTTTGAGAAGCGGGCGAGCTGGCCGACCCTGAGCCGCAGCCGAGGGCCTCATGCAAGCGCAAGCCCGGCCCATCTTGCGAAGAACGTCGTGGGGCGTTCGCGTGACCTTAACGCACCCAGCTTGCCCGGTCGCCGCAGACCGGCATTCTAGGCGCGCGTTACCGTGGTGCCTCAACACACGAATACATATTAATCTGTTCGAAAATTTAATTTGCGGTGCGATATTCTTGAGATATTCGATCGCGGGTGCGGGTAATTGTCATGGTTTCGGAATGTGATAGGCTGTGCAGTGATGTCGGACGTTGGAGAACAACGCCGACGGGCAGAGAGAGTCGCTTCAAGCCTCTGCGGCGCAGGAGGAGAAATGACTGCCAAAAGTCAAGTGCTTCCAGGCGGCGACGGACTCCGGTCGGCCCTGGCCGAGGCGCTTCAGGGCGAACAGATCACTTTCGTGCCGGCTGAGAGCCGATCAAGCGCCAGCCTCTCGTCCATGCCCGGGGTCGCCGACGCCTCGGTCGGAGAGATTCGTGCCCTCGCGCAGAAGCTTCACGATGATCTTGTGGCCAACAACGCGGCGTTCAGGGCATGGCTGGCGCTCAATGTAGCGCTCGACGCGCTCGACGCTGCCTGGCCGGGGCGCTCGGCTGGATCGGGGGCCAAGCCCGTTGCGGGCACGCAGAGAGCGGCGCGGCGCGCGCGGACTCAGGGCCTGACCCATGCCCCGCCCGCCAGCGCAGAGCAGCCAAGGCGCACGATCGCCGAAGCGGCGTTGACGGCCCTGAAATACCGCCGCCGTCCTATGACCACGGCTGAACTGGTCGAAGCCATGCTGGCCGACGGCGCGCAGCACGCCTCGGCGTCCGTGTCGTCCACTCTGTCGCAAAACCCCCAGTTCCGCAGCTTGCGCTGGAATGGCGCCAAGCGGTGGTGGCCGGCGCAACTGCGTCCCCCGCGCGAGCCTAGCCGCACGGGAGAAGCCGGCCTGGATGACGAAGGCTAGCTCCGCTTTTTGCGGCCCTTGCATGAGGAGCAAAGGCGTCTTCGACTGCTCGCGCAGTTGGGAGTTCAGTGCTGCGTCATTGCGCCTAGCGTCTGCTCACAAGCAGACGCGGAACGGTGGGGCAAGGGGCCTGAGGTCGCCGTCGCAGACGCCGATCGCCATACGCGTGATCCGATCCCGGCAAGGACAAGGCCGTTAGCCCCTAGCATCGCGCCGATGAAGATCGCCAGCTCACCACCGAGCCAAGCCCCGCCAGCCGCTCCAATCAGCGCTCCCAAGATCGCCAAAACCGCGTAACCCCCGGCCATGCTGTTTCTCCACCACACATGTGCTGGGTAGCATAGATTCGACGAAAGCAACGCAAGGAAAACTACGGATCTGGGGATATCTTCCCCGGTCGGCCGATTGCTCAGAAGTCGAGCGGCCGCCCTTGGCGGTTCTCTTCGGTCCCGACGCTTCGCCTCCGCCAGCCTTTAGGCCGATCTCGTTTATTAAATCCGAACGCGCTTAGAGAATTTGTTGAAGTTTCGCCGCCAGAGTGGCGAGCTCGCTCTGCCGCCGGATCGCCAACCGGGCGTAGATAGATTTGAGCACGGTGCGCACTGTGGCCTCCGCAAGCCCCAAAGCTTCGGCGGCCTCGCGCGGTGTGTGTCCGCCGCCGATGAGCTGAGCGATCTTGGCCTGCCCGGGCGTGAGCCCCATGGCGATGAAATGCCTCTGCGCCTGCGCCGAGCCCTCCGCAGCAAGATCATGGATCAGGACGAGCACGCGGCCGGGACCCCAGGTCCATGCCCCGGTGCGCGGCGCCGCAAGGATCTGAATGATCAAGTCAGGGCGGACGCGGCCGGGCCTGGTCACGGCGATGGCGGGCGGCGGCAACTCGCCTTTCATTACGGCGTCGATTGCGCGTTCGAACGCAGAGGCCTGCGTCCCGTTTCGGATGCTCAGCCGCTTCACCGAAAGCCCGAACACCGGCCCGATCAGGCGGCGGCCCAAGGCGTCGGCGTGCACGACGCCTCCCGCGCCGTCTAGCAGGAGGTAGCCATGCGCCTGGTGTTCCCTGGCGGTTTGCTCCGCCGCGAGATCGCGGGCGGCTTGGCTCACCAGAAAAGACGTGGCGAGGGCGCGTCCGGCGTGCTGGCCCAGGATCTCCAGCCTGTGCCGCTCCGCCGCGGTGAAAAGGCCATGCTTGGCTTCCCGTTGCACGGTGATGGCGATGACAGGGCCGCCTGGCGGGCTGACGACTTGCGACAGGGCGCAGCCAAACCCGAACGGGGCGAGAAATTCCTGATAGAACGGATCGCGGGCGATCCGGTCCGGCCCGACGAAATCCACGTCCAGGTGGAGCCCCGATCTTAAGCCGAGGGCGCGCCCCCGTTCTGCGCGGGTGTCGCGTTCCCACCACCCGCCGCGCACATAAGCCGTACCGGATTCGTCCAGTGAAGGCGACCAGATCGGCGAGAAGGTCGCAGCGCCGCACACCGGAACCACGATCGCGCCCACACCCCCGGTCGCAGCCGCCAGAAGCGCCAGCGCATCCGCCCAAGCCTGGGGAGCCACGCTGCAGTCGTAAAAGCGCTCGGCGAGCGCATGGACGTCATCGCTCATCGTTGACCGCCATTGGCCGTACTTTGCACAACGCGATTAACCGAAAAACGTTTATCGCGAAGAAGAGGATTCGAGAGAGCATACCTCACCTAGGGCTATCCAGCCGCGCAAGCGAGTCGCAAAGTAGACGAGCGCTGATTAGGTGCGGGAGCGAACTTGTCGATCAAGCTTTGGATGGCGTCTTGGATCGTGAAGACGTCGCGTGTTTTGGAAAAACGGGAGTACGATCGCGCCTCGCAACTTTTGCGTGATACCGCGCGCCGGATCACGCGGACCACTCGAACCCACGCGGCCGGCAGCAAGCGTTCACGGCCGTGGGGTCTGACGCATCTGCAGGTTTTCTTGATCTTGGCGTTGTTGACATTGATAATTATTAATGTGCGCGAGCCATAGCTAAGCGAAGGGCCATTCTCATCCGACGCTCCGGCCAGGGACGAGCGAAATGAGCCATTTTCCGAAGCGATCTTGCTTAACTGCCTGCGTGGAATAAACGGCGATTAATGATAGTTGCTTCAGCATGATCAATTTATGCTATCGTGTGCAATCTCGGTGAGCAGGGAACGACACGGTGAGATTTGCGGGCTGGATAACGGACTGGTTGCACTCGCGCGTGATCGCCGCCTGCCTGCAGGACATCGCGCAGCTTCACCAAGATTTAGACGGGCGCGCAGTTTCGGCGGGTGCCATTGCGCAGGGCTTCAGAGCAGCGCTGGCCATATTGACAGTGGAAGGAGTCACGGAGGACCCTCGGCAAATAACAACAAAGATCCGGTTGTTCGATCCAGAGTGGCGGGTCTTGATCGCCGAACAATTCCTCAACACCGCCAGCGACCTCTCCAATCATTATCCAGCCTACGCCCGTGCGTACCAGGCGTTGGCGGCCTGGGTGAAACTGGTCGACTTGGACGAGCGATCCCGTCCCCCTGCCGGACAGGGAATGGCGGCGATCCTGCGCCGCGGTTCGGCGGCGATTGCAAATTGTGAAGAAGCTTATGAGCGCACAATGCGTTTAGGACTGGGCGATCGCGTGCTGACGCACGATGGTCCCGCTGAAGTCGACCACAGCGATGCCGCTTGCGAGGAGCGTCGGTCCACGGGATAGGGGCGGGGCGGATCCATAGGCGCCAAAGCCCGGACGCTTGCTCGACAGCACCGAAACCAAAGCTCGCCGGGGCCCGCCGAGGCGGGCTGCAACTCTCCGCCATGCTGAACGAGCGGCTCCGATCATCGCTCAACAGAAGCGCCCAAACGGGTTAGGCCTTGGCTCCTCTTCCTCCGCCGGTTGGTCGCTGGCGCTCAATGAGCGCCGACATCTTGCGGCCGACGCGCGACCCTCTATCCCGCTGCTCTCACTCCAGTGATCGAGCCGGCGACGGCGGTGATAGCGCGGTCCAGCCGGGGCCGCGCCGGACCTCCGTGTTACTTTCTGGCGCAAATCGCCCGGGCCTGAAGCACTGGATCGCTGTCTGAAATTGAGAAGCAATAGACGCTGGTCTCGTCCATTCTGGCCGGCACGCCACGCTGGCAGGTGCCATTCACAGGGTATTCGTCCTCGCCGCATCGCGCCGTGCACGTCATGGCCGCGGCGCAGTGTTGCACCAGTACGCGTAGTGGCGTCCCGGAGACGCCCGCAAGGCCGTTGGCGCCGGGCGGTCCAGGCGGCCCTTGCGGTCCGACCGGCCCCGGAGCGCCAGCCGCTCCGGCGGGCCCGATCGGCCCGGCCGGGCCAGGATCGCCCTTTGCGCCTTGCGCGCCCTGTGGGCCCTGCGGCCCTTGATAGCCGGCTAACCCTTGCGGACCTTGCGGACCGGGGGGGCCCGGAGGTCCGTCCGCGCCCTGCGGCCCGGCAGAACCGGCCGGGCCCAAGGCGGTGCTCGCTCCCGAGCCGTCCACGCCAGGAGGTCCAGGCGGGCCCGCGGGGCCGACGGGACCGGCAGGACCGGGTTCGCCTCGAGGTCCGGCCGGTCCGGGCGCGCCAGGCGGCCCCGCCGCGCCTGGATCGCCTTTCGGCCCCGGATCGCCTTTAGGGCCAGCCGCTCCCACCGGGCCGGGCGGCCCAACGGCGCCTGGATCGCCTTTCAAACCTGCATCGCCTTTCAGACCCGGTTCGCCATGCGGACCCGGATCTCCCTTGACGCCGGGCGGACCGGCCGGCCCCGAGAGCGTCGCCGCCGGGGCGGCGGTTTGGCTTCCGCCGGCGACTGACGCCTGCCCGCAGAACCCAATCACGGCCTGACGCTGCTCGTCATTCGCCTGCAGGTCGACGATGCAACTCGAAGGCCGGTAGATGAGGCGAAAGATGAACCGGCCGCTCTGATCCGTGTGCGTCTGGTGCACCTTGTCGAGGACGACGGTGGTCTGGCGGGGCGGGTTGAGCCGTCCCATCACCCTCAGTTCTCCCCCGGCGATCATCGCTTGGTCGACCAGGATCTCTGCTTCTGCAGAGCCGCACGCCGCCGCGAAGATCGCAGCCGTCAGGACAGATCGGAGCATCCGCACGCCCTCATGTCTGCGTTCAACAGAACACTGGATCTATTCTTGCCGGAAAATCGGAAGGGCGAAATTGCAATTCAGTGGTAACGATTCACGATGGTTAGTCGGCCGCGCCCGCGTTAACCCACGTGCTCTCCTGGCCGGGCTTGGATCCCGAGCGGTCCGAAATGGCTATGCCGCGACGCCGCACCTGGTCTCCGGGGCTACAGCCTGAAAAGGGCGACATGAGCCACGCCGTTGATGTTGAGAGCACGGGCCGCCCCGCGGGACAGGTCGATGGTGAACCCGCTCTTGGCCCTGGCTCGCTCATTGGTGCGGTCATTGATGCGAACCACGACGGATCGGCCATTGTCTTGATTCACGACGCGGATCTTGGACCCGAAGGCCAGGGACGGATGGGCCCCCGTCAGGCCGTCAGGATTATAGACTTCGCCGCTCGCCGTGCGTCCTGGGTGCTGGTACCAGGTGGCGCGGCCATGGGCGAACGGCCTGCCCTGCGGCGCAGGGGAGAGGACGGCGGCGTCAGTCGTCTTTGGCGTGGTCGCGAATGGGCTGTCGCCCGCGGCCCTCAAATTGGGCTGCAGAGGCAACGTCAGGGTCCCCGTCGTGGTCGGCCCGTTGTCGATAGGGATTTCGGAGCCGATAGAGTCACCGGCCTCTTTGGGTTTGGCCTGAGCCGTGGCGGCCTCGGCGGGGGCGATGAAAAGCCCCTTCAGGCTGGCCGCGAGACCCCGTCGTGGCGCATCGAAGGGAATGGCGCGCGGTTCGGTCGCGATCGCGCCGCTCATGGGCGAGATATCGTCGCTGGATAGGGAGGAGGCTGGCAGCCGGGCCTGGACGTCCGGTCGCGTGAATTGGGGCGCGACGGTTCGGACCATGTCGAAACGGTCAAAGCCGCCGATCTCCATGTCCTCCTGCGCGGCCGCTCGAAGCGGAGCGATGGCGGCCGTCAAGGCCAGCACCAAAGCAGATCGCCATAAGTTAAAGATCAGAGCAGCAGAACTTGAACTGATCATGGACCGTTCTCCCGTTCGCGGCCCCTCGACCAACTAGAAACCTTAAGACAGCTCTTTGTTCCGCTGACTAGCCATGAGCGATTGCCGCCGGACGAACAGGCAGGGCGACCAGCACGCCGATACGCCGGGCCTGCGTCACCCCTGACGACTCAAGGGCCCCAGGAAGTCTGCTGCGCGAGATGGTGCAGGCCCGTTGGACGTATTATCGTTATCAAGCTCGCGAGTGAGTTGGGTATGGAGTTCGCGAACGACGATTATGAGCGGATGATGGCCGCCTTTTCGGGCCCAACCAGTCGCCCGTGGCGCCGAATCCGGTCTGAGAAGGCGCAGTGGGTCTGGGCATCTCCGTGAGCAGCATACAGGGCCACCGCGACGGTCGCCGCTGCGCGCCAGCTCGGTCAGGTCGGCGTGTGGGAGCGAGCCGGATTCGGTGAGCGATCACGTTGCAGGCTTGGCCGGTGGTGAAAAGCGCGGTGCGACCGGGCCGCAGCGCCTTGGCGACGCGCGCCACCGCAGCCGCGTCCCAGTCGCCAGGCGAGACGCATCCGTCGCCTCCAGCAACCGACATGCTTCGACGTCGCTGCCGATGCCGGAAAGAACTGCGGCCGGGCTCGTGCTGCGTCGGAGCGGCTTTGGCTGCGCTCCTCAGAGCGTCTCGTTGCGCGAAGATCCGCCAACGAGAGCGGACCTGCGCCGCCGCCGTGAGTCTGACGTCGCACATGGCTAGAGGCCGTGCTCCGGCGCGCGCGGCGGCTAACCCTGGACGCAGAGGCGCGAGCGGGAAGACTGACGATTGGGTCGGGACAGGCATTTGATGTGACAGGCGACACTTTCGGTCTCGGCGCCGCGAGCTAAGGTGAATTGGCAAAGCCTTCTGCGCTCAGTGGCGCGTCAGCGCGCTTGCGGAGCGAACCCACCAGCCCGCGGTAGGCCGCTTCCACGCACATTCCCCAACATGAAGCGGCGCTGACGCGGAGTCATGCAATGACCGTCCTGTTCACTATGCCAGACATGCGCTGGACCGTTGTGTGTCAAGACAACAAAGATCGGTGGGTGTGGCTTTATACGTTCAACAGCAACGGTACAGTCGCCTGGAAGGACGAACTTAACGGCATGACGGGCAGCGGCTCATGGAAGCTGCAGGGCGATCAATTGGTCACGACGTGGAAGGGCTCGGCCACGACCGAGCGCTGGCGGATGCCAATCGATACAGCGAGATGGAGCGGTTCGTGCACCATGCACGGCAAGTTTTACAGCCTGAGCGCCGTATCCCGCGACGTGATGGACCCTGTTGTCCCACCGTCCAAATTCCTGACCACTAAGGACGAGAAAGACGCGTTTGTCGCGCGTTGCAACATCGCCGCCGGCCGGCTGCAGCAATTGCAGATGCTGTTCATGGCGTTCCTTGGCCAGATCGCCACATCCTATTCGCAAGCCTATGAGGCCCACCGCGGATTTCTCGCTGACCTGGACCGATCGATGCAGATCAGAAACGACCTGATGGTCGGCTTCGCGCTGGCTTTCCTGGGCGGCGGACTGGGCGGCGTGGTGGGGGCGACCTTGAAGAGTGCCGGCGATACCGATTTTATGATCGACGGCATCAAAGACCTCGCCAAGTTCGGCGTCAGGGGGCCAGGCGGAGTCGCCTTGCGTGCGCCTCCATCTGGGCGCTTGCCGGGGTTGCCGGACCAATTCGCCAACGCGCTGAGCACGCGAGCCCACACCGAGATGGCGGCTATGGCGGCCACCATCAACTTCTGGCGGGAAACCGTGAGCAACGGCTCTGAGGAGGTCGAGAAGTTCGATCCCGTCGACACGATTGTCGGGGCTTTGTTCATCAGTGAGCCTGGCGTCACCGTTCGCCTGAACAGCCTGCCGCTGATCGACGTGGCCAGCCTGAAAAACGACTTCCAACGCGGCTTTCTGGTCGGATGGTTGGAGACAGATGCAAAAAACGTTACTCGAATCCCGACCAGCCGAACTGAGGCGCACAACAAATCAATCCTCTACGGCCAAAATCTCGGAATCGCCAACATTCAGGCTCTTGTGGAAAAGCACATCGAGCTGTTTGTGGATTGAAGCGCCCTGGCCGCGTCCATCGCGCTCGCCGATCGAGATTACCGCCAGAGATGAACAGCAGGCCTTCGTCTCGCGCGACGATGCGCCCGGAGCTGAACGCGGGGACGCGGCACAACATCGAACTTGCGTCGGACCACATGGAAGGACCGTCGAGCGCAGTAGGGCGCAGTCCCTCCAGCCGCGGAGGCTTGAGGTCCAGGTTGTGTCTGGTCTTCTCCGCCGGCATATCGGCGGCTGCGGTCATTTGCCGAATGCTCGCGCAACGCCTTGTCCAGGAGCTTAGCTCCAGGCGCCGCCGGGACTTTGCACCCCGCCGTAAATTGTCTGATCAGCGCGCTCTCGACCGGCGAAGTTTGCTCGCCCAACACAGGATGCCGACGTCGCCGTGCTGCAAATCGCCTGGCCGGTCCCTGGCGCGAGGCGGCGGTCATGAACTCGTCAACCAACGTATCGCGCTCGCCAGGGCGCAACTCGGCCGAAAGCTGCTTGCGTTGCAACTGGCCCATCGTGGCAGAGACCCCCGCGCCCACACATTGGGTATTCAGGCGGCATCGTTTTTTCAGGGGTCGGGCAGGCAGCGGTCCCAAAGGGCACGAGTGGGTGCTCTAGCCAGCATGTAGCGAAGTTCAACACACCCCGGCCCACTGATAGGAGGGGGGCTCCGGAAAGATCCGAGCGCGCCTGAGCTGCTGCTCGCCGTGGTTCCGAACAGGGTCGGTCGTGCTCGGCACGGGGAAGCGATCTGGCCTGCGCTTCTCAATCCCGCTGCTCGGATGCGGACTGGCCATCAGGGCTCTTTATGCGACTTCGGGCGGCATGGACTTTGGGGAGGGGGGAGGAGGATACTGGGGAGATCGCGCTCCATGAAGCGGGTGCCGGTATGAGCGACCATATCTCTAAGGAGACGCTTCAGCTGCTCTGCAATACGGTACAACAGCGCTTGAAGACGCAAAGCGCCGACTACCGGATGTTGCTTGCCCTGGAAGACGCAATGCGCAGGGTAGAGGAGGGTGTAGCGGCCGCTCCGATCGGGGAAGCTCATTCGGCCGAAGGCTCAGCTCTGGAACTGGCTATCCGGGTGACGCAGGCCGGAGCAGCCAAACGGGTCCTGCAGACCCGGGGCGAGCCGGTGCCCATTGACGAGTTGCTCCAGCTCATGCCGGTTTTCGGCGGGCGCACAACAACCCGCGCGTCGCTCTCCTCCAGCCTTTCGCAATCGCCAGAATTTGTCAGCGTGCGTCACAAGAGCCGTTGGTGCTGGTGGCTCGCGGCTGAGCCCCGGGACCGAAAGTCAAAGCCGCAGGACCAAACCGCCTCGCGTTCCCTGCGCTGGCGGATCGGGCGCCGCAGAGGGTAGGGCGGTTGAGGGGGCCAGACCGGAAGTGGATTGTCGCACGGCGCCAAAAAGAGTCTTTCCGAGCGACCCTGCTCTCTAGTGGCGCGGAGCTTTGCTGCGTCATGGTTGGCGGGCTGGCGAGGAACATGGGCCCTTGCTGAGTCAGTGCGCCTTCCGAGGTGCCCGCCGCGAAGGCGAAGACGGGAGGTCCGCTGCTTCAGCCCAGATCGATAGAGCTCCAAATCTGCAGCAGGCTAGGGCTCCAAGAGCCATTCAAATCAGCCTCTTCTCGCGGGAGCTAAGAGCCGGGGCTCTGAACGAAATGCGCGCCTCTCGCCAAAGTCGGCGGGGCTAGATCACCTACAGCCACAGTTCGGAGCACCCGATGCAGCACCGATACGCCGCCGTGAGGGTGCTCCTCGCAACATGGGCCCTTGCCGAGTCAGTGCGCCTACCGAAGTGCGCCTAGATACAGCGCTTCAGACCAGCCAGATGCCCTCGGCGATCTGCGGCGCTACCTGCGCCTTCATTTCGGCGCTGTCGCTGAAGGCGAGCAGCACGCTTTCGCGGCTCTGGCCGGCGGCAAGGGCGTGGGTCCAGCCGTTTAGACCGGCGGCGTCGGGAGCGCGGTCAAACACGTTCGTGTAGAGCGCGGTGACATAGTCGGCGTTGCTGAGCGTCTGGCCGTAGCGCGGCTGGAACTCGCCCGACGAGACGAAACCCTGGGCGATGCTGGTCAGGGCGGCGCCTGGTCGGCCGCCTTGACCCAGCCGGACAGGCCCTGGGTCTCCGGCGTGCGGTCGAGCGCGGCGTGAGAGAGGCGAAAGATCTGGCCGGTGCCGGCGTCGTTGTCCAAGGCCAGCGTGGCGTTGGTGAAGGCGATCCGCTCGACATTGACCAGCGTGTCGACCTCGCCGTCATGGCTGGTCAGGATCATTTCGCCTTTCGCGCCGCGGCTGGCGACGGAGTTGGCGCCGGCGAACAGGGCGACGTCGTTGCCGGCCCCGCCGTCAACAAAGTCCGATCCCGGGCCGCCGACCAGCGCGTCGTCGTCGTCGCCGCCAAGCAGCGTATCGTGGCCGCGGCGGCCGAACAGGACGTTGTTGGCTTCGTTGCCGACGAGCTTGTCCGCGCCGTTGCCGCCAATAGCCGTCTCGAAAACGGTTCCGGCGGCGATCTGGAGGGCGTGGCCGGCGATCGTCGAGGTCGCGCCCGGCGCCAGGTCGATTGTGACGGAGGTCGTCACGGCAGCGGCGTTGATCGTGTCGGTCCCGCCGGCCTCGGCCAGCGTGGCGGGTCTTGGCGAGCCATTGGCCAGCTTGCTGAACTTGTCGGTGTAGACATAGACGTCGTCCGGGCTCTGGGCCGCGCCGAACACGGTGAGCGTCGCGGCCGACAGCGCGCCCGCCGTTCCGGCGGCCGTGTCGGTCACCCGCAAGGACCAGACGCCGCCGGACTCTTCGCCCCGGAAGGCGCTGGAGGAGACCTCCCAGGCCCCCGAGAGGGCCCCGGCCGCATCATGAGTAACTTAGCCGTCGTTCCGGACGGCGAGATCAGTTCCACCACGAGGTCGGCCATGCGGCCATGGCTGAGGCCAAGGTCCAGCACCGCCCGTTTCACCGCCACGCCCGACTGCAGCGTGAAGCTTTGGTGACCGACCCCGCGCCGTCCGGAATGGCCGCACCGCCCGCCGCGACGCTGACAGCTTCGCCTCATTGGCGGAGGTCAGTCGCCCCTACCGGCGTCCGCGGCGGCCTGTTTAGGGGCGAGGCTCAGGAACCGGCCCTCTCGGGACGGCTCTGGCCCGCACGCCGCCAGGCGCGAACGGGTTTCGCTGCGCGGACAGCCAAACGCCTCCGTTGGAGCGAGCCCTCTCCCGTGCCCAGCTCACGACAAAGTCCACGGGCTTCGCGCCACCCAGCGACGCAACCGGCACGCTCCACCCCCCCCCCCGCGCCGGCCAGCGGCCCGTTCCCGTTGTCGTCGGGGAAGAAGCCGTTGCCGACATTGCTGTTGCTGTTTTTGTTCCCGGAAAATTTCCGCGCGGCTGAGCCGGTGATGACGCGGCGCTCAAGGTTGAGGTCTTCTCGAGAGGCCTGGCGCCAAAACCGCCGAATGTTCGTCCGCGACGGTTTTGATACCGGCTTCAGATCTTGCGCAGTCCGCAGCAGGCTGAAATCACTGAGGGCTGGGGCGTTGCGCCGACTGGCGGCAGCCGAAGACCGCGTGGACAACGTCCCGCCGGCACGAGGACCAGGACGCGAAAAGAGGCAACATTGCGCCACCGTCCAGCGCAGTCGTGCAATTTCGTCGAACTGCCGCGATGCTGGGAACGTATTCGGATCGACTGCAATCACTTCAGGCAAGCTGGCGTGGAGGACGCTGCGCTTGGCCCAACTCTTACATGTTCCACCGCGGCTTTATCCAACCTGCGCTCGTTAGCGCTACAGCAACCTGGATCCGTTGACCGGCTAGGCGCTTTGCTATCAACATGGTCGATCAATCACCTTAACCCTCCGCCCCGAAATCCTAATGCGAGGCATGACCCATTTAGGCCGCATAAAGCTTTGGCGTGACCTATTTGAGCCAAGGGCGGGTCAAGCATGCGCGCTGTGAGTCGGTGCCCGACCGGGATCGGAAGAGCGACGGGTTCGGCTCGTGCGACCTGGGCAAGGTCCAGCGCGGACGCCCATCTGACGAAGGCGGCGACATGAATCCAAAGTTGCTGGAAAACGAGTTTCGGAAAGCGCTGTCCAATGAGTTTGGCCCGGCGACCCTCGCTGCTGCGTTGACGCAAACAATCGGCGCCATTAAAGCAGCCAGAGCGATGCAGGCCAATTGGCAAACCCTGGCCGACATCTTGTCGCGCGCCTTGAAAGCTGAAAAACGTGAAGCAGTCAGCGCCGCCACGCTGCGAGGCATGTGCCGCCGCTTAGAGAAGGCGATTCAAGGTCAAAAGACACTCGGTGTTACCGCTCGGAAATCGCCCTCGCCAGAGATCGTTGAAGCTGGCGGCGCGGCAAGCCGCCCAGGTGAGCTCACAGCATCATCCCGCTCGCCCAGCGAGGGCGCTCGTCTCAGGTTTGCTGATGCGGATGCGGACTTGGAGGTGGACCGGATTGCCAGACGGCGGGCGAAGCTTCGCACTCTTGGCTAGCAGGGCGTTGAAGAAGTCAGTCCCGTTCGCAGACGAAGCCCGAATGGTCGCCCTGACGGATGAAGACGTGGCCGAAAAGGCGGCCGGCGGTTCCGAGCAGGACCCAGCCGCGGCCGCAGACTTCGTCGCCGTCGTCGTGGCCTTGGCAGGACAACTCGGCGCAGGCCGCGCCGTCCCGTGAGCCCGTAGCGGACTCAAGGAGCCCTTCACGGCGACGAAGGCGATCTCGCCGTCCTATGCGCCCTCGAAGGTGAGATGGGCCTTTTCGGCCAGGTCGAGGACGTTTTTGTCCCAGACATCGATCTCGACGATGCGCCAGCGGCCGGCGAAGGCCTTTGCGATGGCGGAGGTCCTGGCCATCAGCCGGGCTCCGCCAGGAGGCGCGGCAGGCAGACCAGGTTGTAGGCCGCGGCCGCGAAGGGGAAGGCCCATCCGACCGGATTGACGCCGCGCAGCATCGGCCGGCGCAAGCCCGCCACCGTCTTCATCCAGCTGAGCCCATGTTGGCGGCGAGCGTCACCGCGATGGGGCGGTCGGCGCTGGCTTCGATCATCGCCAACGCGGCCAGGGCGCCCGGCATGGCCGCTGGCCTGCGTCAGGCAGGCGTTCACGAACAGGCCGGAGCGGTTCTCCATCAACGCGCGGCCAACGAAGCAGAGCGGGTCTCCATGCCCCGCCCCTTGCGATGCAACTTCGCGTCCGGATCGGTGGTGCGGGCGTGCGTGGCGTTGGAGCGCGTCTCGGGCCGGAAGTCTGCATCCGCGTTGCGCCCGCCCGCAGGCGGGTCTTGATCGTCTGGCCTGTCGACCGGCTTAAAGCACTTCATCGAGGCCCAGGCCTGAACCAGCGTCCCGTCCACGCTGAACTGGTCGGTGGACAAGAGCCGCTGCACCCGGGGCTGAGCCAAGATGGCGTTCAGAAACCGACCGGCGGCAGCGCCCTTCAGCAACCGGTCCCGGTTCGTCGAGAAGGTCGAATGATCCCAGGCCGGATCGTCGATCCCGAGCCCGACGAACCATCGAAACAGCAGATCGGACTCCAGCCGCTCCATGACGTGCCGCTCGGAGCGGATCGAATAGAACGCCTGCAGCAGCATGGCCCACAGCAGCTTCTTGTGCGGGATCGAGGGGCGTCCCGTGCGGGAGTAAAGCGCCAATGGGCCTCCATCGCCGCGAGCGCCTCTTTGACCACCACTCGGATCGCCCGCAGCGGAAGATCCTTTCGGACCCGCGCCTCCAAGTCCACGCAGCTGAACAGCGCGCCCGTTCTCTCGCCCGAACCCCGCGAATCATCTTCAGGCCGATCATGCTTGAGTGAGATCACCTCTCGGATCCGCTCGCGAGCGACTTCTTCAACGGCCTGCTAGATCAAGGGACCTGAAGTGCGGAGCGCGAACGCTCGGGAATAGCGGCCTTGTCCGTCGTAACGCGGACGCGTTGGACGTCGCGAATATGGGCGCGGGGGAGCGAGCCGAGGTTGGGTGGCCGCCGCGAGCCCTTCGAAGCTCTCGCATAGTGGTGAGTCGCCGTGTCATCGACGGCGTGACCCAAGAGCGCAGCGACCTCGCGCGTGCCATTCACCGCCTTAATGCGCGCCGTGAACGTGTGTCTCGCGCTGTAGAGAACCAGGTGGCTCTTGCGCCGTGGCCAAAGGTGATCGCAGACTGCCCGTAACCTGTCCTGCAGCGCTCTGCGGTAAGTGGTCCACACCTCGAGGCGCTCGCCACCTGTCGTTCCGCTCAGCACACGGGACACGTAACTTAGCCAGGCTTGGATATGCTCGATATCGTCCTCTTCGTCCCAGACGAGACGCCGGTATGGGCCGTGGGAGCGCCCGTTGGTCCCCTTGGCGTTTCGAACGACGAGGACGTGTCGCGTTCCTTGCCAGTCCAGCCGGGCTTTCGCCCACTCGCAGGGGCGCAGCCCTGCCGCACAGGCGGCGCGGAAATAGGTCAGGAGCGCCTCATCATATCGCGAGGACCCTTTCGCCAGAGCCGCCTCAAGCTGCATCCAGTCCATCTCGTTGAGCAGTTTGTCCTTGTGAGAGGACGTCGCTGGCGGCAGGGAGGACGAACCTGGGCGTCCGAGGCCAGTCGCATCGTCGGAGAGCAGGCGCAGAGCGTCCGTCATCCGGCCCGGGGCAGCCCCCTGGAAGTCAATAAGAGTTGGCATGACCGTTGTGAGCGCGCTGCGGTAATGGCGCCGAGTTGAGGGTCTCCATTTCTGGAGATTGGCCCGAAACCAAACCACGAGGGCTACGGGATCGCCGCGTTCGGCGCCGCCCTTATCCGTCGCGCGTTGATGCAACCGTTGAGCGACGACCTCGTAGCGCGCCAGGGTGGAGTGGGACCGTGCCGGCGCCCCCGTTACTCCGAACGTCGCCTGTGAGATCGGGCTGGAAAGTGGCGAGCCCAACGAGTCAATGCGAGTCAGCGGGAGTCTGGAGGAGTCACCATGAGTCGGCCCATTCTTCGAGATGCTCGCGGGTGACAACGCCTCGAAAGACTTTCGCAACTGCTCAAGGCTATTGTTTTGCGGGGGATTTGACACGACCGCCTCCAGAACTAGGTTGGAGGCGACATTCGGCGAACATTCGAGGGGGGTCGCCCCACCCAAATCGAGATCGTCACCGGTCTGCCAAGGAAATCTTATTCGTGCCGTTTCATTCGCAGCCGCCAGTGATTTTCCACGATGGGAAGGCCTTGTTTGACGCCCTGGACTGCCCCCGCATGCTTCAGGTCGCCATGACGGGCCTCGATCCGCAAACGCGGCTCACGCCTGAGCTCATCGCAGCGGTCCGGCAGACCCTTGAAGCCCAATACGACGCATTGACCACGATATTTGGCGCGCATTGGTTTAGGCGCTGGACCATAAACAGCGCGGAGAGTCTCCAGCGCTTGAATCGCCATGTCGATCAAGGCCTCGCTGTGCGGGTGGAGAACACGCCCTACAGCGTTGCTTTCCACGTGGCGCTGCGGTGGGAGAACAAACCCAATCCCCCGGGTCACATCCCCAGCCGCGCTACGGTCGAAGAGGGAATTGGTGACGCTCTTGCGGCTCACGTTTATGTTCTGGTCCGTTTGTGGACCGGCTACCACTCGGTTCGGTTCCGAAATCGGAAACAGGCTGAAGAGCAAGCGCTCCAGGAACTGGTGGAGGTGATCAGCCCGCTTTTGCCCATATCGAGCGTCAATCAAAAAGCCAATCACGATGATAGGGCGACGGCGAACGCCATGCGATTGGCCGAGCGGCTGAAGGACCAGGGCGCCAAGGTCGCCGGGTCCCAGCACGGCAAAGCTCGTGAGCTCACCTATGAATTGTACGAACAAGGCCGCGGGCTAGCCGGGAGGGATGATGAGCATCCGCCAGCCTTGATCAGCACGGCCATGAAAAGATTGAAGCTGCTGGTGGAATGGCGCCTGCGCGCGCGCGCGCGCCACCTCGCCGAGCGCCAGGACCGATCCGAGCAGCGAGCGGATCATACGCTGCGCAACTTTATCGCTCCGCAGATTGTGGGCTCACGCTGGCAAAATCCCTCCTGGACGGAGATCGCCTGGGCGGCTCGCGCGTATGAGTTCGACGCGACCGAGCTTTTCGGCAGCCTCGAATGGCTTCGGCCCATGGCCTACGCCTATCGGGCGATTGGGGCATATGAGCGCCGGAAGGTTAAGCCCGAGCCAAGCAGCGATGCAGACGACCTTGCACTGCATGGGCTTCGGGCGATGCGCGACGTCTGGCCGCATCGGAGCCATCCGGAGCTTGACCTGCTGAAAAGCGAGTTGCCCGTGGAAGTGGTCGGGCAACTCGCTCCAGATTAGGGCGCTTTCAGGTCAACGCCATTGCAGCAGCCGCATGAGGCGCGCGAAAATCGACATGCGTCGCTGCTCGCGGTCTTCACCGACTTCAACGCCTCGATCATAGGCCGCCCGTTCTCGCGCCGTGATCAGCTGGTAACACTCCGCCGACGTCAGCCGAACGAATGAGAGACGGTGACGGAGATCCTCGTGGATGGTGACTTCCAGCCCGCGAAGCATGGCCCTGCGATCCAGTGCGGCGCGGGAGGCTGCTTCAGCCCACAGCAGATCCGTTCCGAAAGGGAAAGATCTTGGCGAGCTCCTGGCCCAGCTCATGGAGATAGGTGGACACGTCAGCCCTGACCTGGCGCACGACGGCGGTCGGCTCACCTGTCAGCTCGACGAGTTCAGACACGGGGCGCTCCCTGAACTGCGCCGGATTCAGCCGAGCGCGTTCCAAAATGCTCATCGTCCGCGGGTACAGCAACGGATGTTTGATGGCGTCCCCGCGATCCCGGGCCGGCTGGAGGACTTTGTCGACGAAGGTCCCAGCAGCGCCAGACAGGTTAGCGTAGCTGGCTCCGGTCTGGCCCTCCACGAACACGATGCGCGCACTGTCCGGCAGCACAGCGGTGAGCCGCTCAGCCGTGCGGCCAGCGAGCGTCAGCGCATCCGCTTCGGGCAGGAGCGGCACGAACGCGATGATGGCGACCTCGGCCTGCCTCAGCTCTTCATCGAGGTCCTGGGCGGCCCAGAACTCGGCGAAGCGCGCGTCGAGATTGGAACCGATGTCGATGACCACCACCTCGTTCGCGGGGTCGAGAACCATGTCGAGCAGCGGCGCAAGGGCGGTCGCGTCGGCGAGATCGTCGCGGCGGATCTCTTCCGCACCAGGCATCTCGATCGTGGTCACAGGCAGGTTGCTCATGACCCCCAGCCGCTCCTGGCGGTCCACCTGGACAGCGCGCACGTTCAGCCCCGCGAGCGCGAGGGTGGTCAGCAACGCCGTGCCAAGGGTGGTCTTTCTGACCCCGCCCTTCTCTGAAGCGATAATAAGGACCAGCTTCTTGGGGAAGACGAGCTTCTTGTGGGGGGGCAGGTTCTCGGGGAGGACCAGCTTCTTGGGCTCGGGGCGAGCCTCGGCCATTTTGTTGACCATGGGATGAACTCCGGTTCAGCGGCCCGATTCGGCCGCACCGCAACCGTGACCCCAGCTCTGGCCAATCTCACCCCACCCAAATTGAAATTCCGCCCCTCTGTCCTGAAATGCTGATGACGATGGATCGGGCGGCAGCTGACGCCTGGGCCAGCCAAGCTCGTCGGCATGCAGCAGCCATCCAGGTGAGAATGGCGCTTGCTATGGAGCGAGAGCCTCACGCTGGGGAGCGCTCAGGGCTCGTCATGCGGCCGGATCGAAGTCGCCCACCCTGCTTGCCGCTCGCGCCGTGATCGCAGGGTGGCCACCTTCGCTCTGAACCTCAGCAGGTCAAGGGCGCCCGTCAAAGCCGCTCTCCACCGCAACGGCAGCCCGCTGGCGCGCAACCCCTTCCTACACTCACACCCAAGGTGCTCAGTTCCAATGCCCAGGGCTGCACCGGCCTGTGGCGGATCGCCAAAGGCGCATCGACGCTGAGCTGCATCAGGCGCAATGGCCCGGGCGGCGCGAAAGGGTCCGCAAAACGTCCTCTTGCACGTCAATGTCGGGCGGCTCTGCTGTTCGCTCGGAGGGCGCCCAACTTGCGCGGGCGACGATCTCCCCTGTCAGTTTGCGCTTCCATTGTGAACGCCGGCCGAAGGGGAGGGGGCTGTCGGGGCGCTGCGCTCCCCAGTGGCGCGCTTCGACCCGAATGCATCTGGCGAGCTCGCTTACGTCGTCTCGGGTCTTGTCGCCATGGCAGTGTCGGCAAAGGATCTGAAGATTGTCGACAGCGTCCGCCCCGCCCATCGAAAGCGGAAGGACGTGATCCACCTCCCAGGCCACGCCAGGCCGGAGCTCAATTTGGCAGCCCCGACACCGGTGGCCGGAAGCCTTCAGCAGAGCCAGCCGGGTTTTGGTCGAGAAACGCTTTCTCACCGGGGACGCCTCGCCCCTGGGGCCTCACCCCGCCACGAGGGGCAGTGCCGGTCCGCGACGGCGGCGATGTCGGCGGCCACCGCGACGCGACGCTTAAGCAGGATCTCGGCCAGGGCCAGGATCGCCCGCCTGTTCGCCTCGACCAAGCGGACGGCGTCGCCCAGCAATCGCGCCAGGTCGGCCTCCACCGTCCGCGCCAGGGTGGGATCGAGCGTCAGGTTGCGGTCGATGTCGGCGGGCCTGGCCCGGACGGTGAGGGTCTCGCCGAGCCCCCAACACGCGTGCATGATCGCCAGCACGCGCGTGGCGTAGGCGAGGTCCGACGCCGCTCCCCCATCCGGTCCATTTCCGAGCGCCATATCCGCAGCGCGGCCGGCGAGCGCCACAATGACCCTCAGTTCAACAAGCGCCCGGGTGGACGGAGCCCCGTCGACAGCCAGATGCGTGACCCCGCCGGCGTCGCCGGAACGGATGATGCTGGTTCGCGGCACCTGGAGCCCGAGGCGGTACGCGATGATGGCGTGCGCCGCCTCGTGAATGGCGACGGCGCGCAACTCCTGCGGCGATCGCGGATCCGCCGGCGCCGATTCGGCCATAAGGTCGGCCAGGACCATGGGTCGGCCTGCGGCCTCGGCCCGGCGTTTCGCCCCCCTCACATAGCCCGCGAGGACCGCTCCCGTGGCGCCGTCGGTCACGCGGGCGACCACGCGCGCATCTGCCTCGCTCAGGCCGGGACCGGCATGGTGGCGCAAGATGTCCGCGCGGCCGTCCTCGTCCGGGGGCAGGATCTCAAAGCGCCTGTCGAACCGCCCTGGCCGGAGAAGCGCAGGGTCGACCCTATCGATGTAATTCGTCGCCGCCAGCAGCACCGCGGCGGGGTTCCTGGCGCGCAGCCGATCCACACGCAGAAGGAAGCCCGTGATGGCGCTGGTCCAGAAGTCGGCCCCGCGCGGAGACAGCTTGGCGCGGCTCGGCAAGGCGTCCAGTTCGTCGATAAAACCGACGATGAATCCGGAGCTCTCCAGACGGTCGAAGAACCGGGTGTATTCCTTAATGATCGAGTCCAGGAAGCCCGCGGACTGAGAGAACCAGTCGGCGACGCTGGTGGTCAGCAAGGGAACGCCCGCCGTGGCGGCGATCGAGCGCGCCAACATCGTCTTGCCGGTCCCCGGCGGTCCGAAGAAGAGAGCCGAGCCGAGCGGGACGCCGATTCCGTCCCGCCGTCCGCGCTCGACATCGCCCACGAGACCGAGCGCCCAGTCGCCCGCCTCGCCGTAACCGCCGAGTTGCGTGAGAACGGGAGCGGCAAGCTCGCCGGGGGCCACAGCCTGGCTGGCCCGAAGCAGCCGAGCCACGCAGTCTTTGGCCCTGGAGCCGCTTCGCAAGGCCGCGGCGACGTCCAGAAGGTCGAGACCTGCGATGTGCCCCGCGACTAGGCCGACCGGCGTCGCGCCGGACAGGCGGCGGATCGCGGCCGCCACCATCTCGACCGACAGTCCCGGAATGTCCAGAACCAGGTCGGCGGCCCGCACGAGCACAGCCGAGAGAAGGTCGAAATCGTGCGTCACCGCGATGACCGGGACCCCCAGATTGATGAGTGAGAGCGCGTTCCCGTCGGGATCCTCGAAGGAGCGCGGCTTCTTGTCGCCAGACACCACCCTTGCGCCCGGCGCCAGGCGAAGGAAGGCGTCGGTCATCGGCCTGATCCACTCCACGCTCGGCGCCTTGCAGAGAACCACCAGCGCGCCGCTCTTGCGCAGCAGGCGGCGCTCACGTCTCGTGAGGGCTCGCTTGAGCGCCTGGTCCGCCAGCAGCGCCACCGAAGTCACGCTCGGGCCAGGACTGCGACGGAGGAGATCGCCGAGATCGTCGCCAGCGTCGTCCAGAGAGACGGCGCTCGCCTCAAAGCGGCTGGAGCTCTCGGCAGTTTGTCGCTCAGACTTGGTCATGACCGGTCACCTTTGATTGCGGCAGAGGATCGGCGGGGAGATCGTGCGAGAGATCGCGTCGGGCCATCACGACTCCAGCAGATGCCGACGAGCCCAAAGCGCCACGGGCGTGTCGGAACTGATCGGCTGCCCGAGATCTACCGCGATGAACCGCTCGCCCAGCAGGGCGAGCAAAGCCCGGACGGGATGGAAGGTCTCGCCAACCAGGTCAGCAAGGTCGCCCATGGGGGCCACGCCTCCCCGCGCCTCGATCTCCGCGGCGATGCGGCGGCGGCCTTCGATCGACGGCGCCTCGCCGCGGTTGGCGGCGACCATCGCCGCGGTGGCGAGCTGCGGTTGCCGGCGGACGGCGGTGTCGGGAACGAGGATGACCCGCTCGCCAGCCGCAGCGGCGGCCTTCTTGAGGCTGAGCAGCTTGTGGCGGGTCGGGTCGCAGCGCCAGATCGCAGCGGGGGCGGCCACGACAGTGACCGCGCCCGCTTGCAAGCGGATGCGCCGCACGACAAGGCCCGCGCCGGACAGTCCGAGGGGACGCTCAAGGCCCTCGACCATCGGCGAAGGCCGCCATCCCCGGACCTCGGGCGCGGCTTCGAGCCGGAGGTCGAGGGCCTCCGCCAAGGGATACTCGGCGGCCGTGCGCGGATCGAGAAGGATCACATCGGGATTGATGGTGTGGGCGACAGGCATGGGTATGTCTCTCCAACGGCCGCCACAGGGCGCCGCACTCTTGAAGCTTCGGAAGAAGAACGAGGGTCAGGCGAGGCGCCGCCAGACGCTTTTGGGGGAGTTGTCGCCCAGGATCAGGCGCCCGCCATTCGTCAGGCTCGGGACGGCGATGGGCACGGTGAGATCGAGCACCTCGGGCCGCCGCTCGTCCGGACGGAGAATGGCCTGCTTTTGCAAGAGGATTCTTTTCCTGTCAAGGCCATCCTGGATGAAGCCGGCCGGGTCCTTGCGGACCTGAGAGCCGGCCAGGATGACGGTCCAACCGTCGCACTGGACGGCGGTCGCCTTGACGCCGTCCTTGTCCAGGACGTGAAACGCGGCCTCGCGGCGACGAAGCAGGTCGGTCGGCCAGTCCTGCGACCAGCCAATGCGAACCGGCCGGGCGGGAGCCCGTGCAAACGGCGCCGGCGCGAATGCGTCGCGATAGGGCGTGTTCGCGACGCCCGCCTCCAGGATCGGCGTCCCGGCGTCGATCAGCGGATGATGCAGGTCGTCGACCCAGCGCTGCGCCACAGCTTCATCCGACGCCTGAACCTGACGATCGCTCGGGGGCGTGCTGGTGATCACGTGCGAGCGGGACAGCAGCGCCGCCTCGTGCAGGGCCTTCTCCAGGGCGTTCAGCGCCGAGGACGAGAGGCCCTCATTGGCCTCCGCGCAAAGGATAGGCCTGATTGTGATGACCGACAGCCTTTCGGGAGCGAGGCGGGGCTTGCTCTTGTGGCCGGCCATGCGATCGCGCGGACTCACCGTCTGCCCGATATAGGCGGCGGGCTGCGCGGACCCGTCGAGGCATCCTGCGACCACATAGATGGCTGGGCGCTGGAATTCGGCGCAAGCGAGGAGAACCTTGACCTGCGACCACGGGGCGGCGCCCACCATCAGGCCGGTGATCGGGCTGTCGACGATCCGCACCTCGGGGGATGCGGGATGGTGACGGCAGGTGACTGCGGACCAGACACGGGAGGTCTGGCCGCGACTTGGCGACCGGGTGGACATGGGATTCTCCATGAGCGTGCGCCGATCCGGGCCAATGACATCGGCAAGGATCAGGCGGCGCGGGACTTGAGAAGACGGCAGGCCGAAGCCTGACGCCGATGTCTCACGCTATGGAGAAGGGCAGGGGAGCGGCGGACGGGTGTTCCGCGGGGCGCGAAGGGTCTTCCGCGGGGCGCAAAGAGCCGCTAACAGTGTGCTCAGCCATGGTGACATCTCTCCTAAAGATGTTGGCGTGGTCAGGCCGCCGCGGGCGCTCGAACGCCGGCGGCGGCCGCCCTCGAAGGCGGACGCCGCAGCTGCGGCTGATCACAGACGCACAATCCCACGACGAAACGCCAGGATCAAGTTATTCCCTTCACGAACAGGGTCATCCTTTCGTCGATGGTTAACCTACGCCCAAAGCGGTAGAGAAACATTTGCGGAACAGGCCATCGGCCGAAGCCCAATGCACGTTTGGCCAGCCTGCTGAAGCTTCAAGTGTGCTTTGAACGAGGCCATGGCGACCTTGGCTCAAGCAGGCCGACTTTGCGATTGGGCGTGGATGCCGCGGTGGGCGCTCGTCGAAGCCGGAAAGCACTCTGCCGCGGCGCGCTGCCTTCGGTGGCCGAGCGTGAAATGCCTCAGCCAAGACGGGCGAGCGGCCGAACCGCGACTGCTTGGCGCTGCGCGGGACGCGTCGGACTGCGCCGCTGGTCTGGCGGAAGGGCGACGGCATCGTAGGGGACGCCAAGGAGCATGCTTTTCATGAAGGCGTTGGGATCAAGCGGGCGATCCGCACGGCGGGTCGCGCGGTCGTGGACATCCCGGCCGCCCTCGCCGCGTTCGATAACACAGGGACCTCGGCTTCTCAGATACTGCGACGCGCAAGCGAGGCCCGAAGTCGGGTGCCGGCGTTCATCGCGCTGAAACAAGATTAGGTTCTTGCGGCTCCGCGGCGGGACCTGTCGTCGGGCGACCGGCGAAGGTCAATGCGACGGCTCGCTCACCCCCGGCGCGATGGGGGGAATCGCTTGCGCTCGGCAGGCCCATAGCGGCCCTGCCCTTGACCTCGCCATGAGTGCGAGCGGCGTGATTTGGGATCGCCGTCGCGTGGCCGCTAAGCGGTTCCCTAGCCGTGCGCGTCGCTGCGACGGGGGCTGGCGCCAGGCCGGACCGCGGGCGGGGGGCCGCGCCTGGCTCCAGCGGCGGCTCGTCCTCCACACGCCGGCGCAACTCGTCGAGGATGCAGGCCGCATGGTCGCAGACGTCCTCCACGAGCGCCTGCGTCTCCGACCGTTCGCCCAGCCGATGTGCCAGCGCGTCGATGCGGTCGTGCATCCGGCTCGCCACCATGTCGATGGCCGCCTGCGACGACGAGCGTTCGGCCGTCACGAACGCATCCGCCAGTTCGCCGAGAGCCAGGCGAAGGAGCGAAATGACGATCTGAGACGAAACTGCATCATTCTGATCCACGGCGCGGCTCCCACATCATCGGACCACACGCGTGGCAAGATTGATGCGAAGCGTTTCAAGCTGGCGTGGGACAGTTGCCTGGGCTGCGACCTGGGATGGGCGCGTGACGCCTCCACCCTATCCGTCATCCTCGGCCGCCTTCAGCGCTATGCCCAGCACGATGAACGTCCGGCGGGGCTGCCGGACCAGTCTGATCAGCCCGCCCAAGCCTTGCTCCCGTGTGCCCGCCACGCGCACAGTTTGGTCGTGTCCCACGGAATGGTATAGCTGGCCTGGCTGGCACAGCGTCCTCGGGCAGAGCCGAGTCTGTCAGGCTGCCGCCACGGGCAGGATGACGGTGGGATATCGCCGAGAGGAACGATGGTTTCCAGATGCTATGGGGCGTGCGCCGGACCATGGCAGGCTGGCGCTCTTCGAGACGTGGAGACGCCCATGCTGCATCCATTCACTGCCAACCGCGCGACCGCGGCCTTCGTTCAAGAGAGCACGCTTGTCGTCGTCATTGAGATGAGCCAATCCACTTGGCTTGTGGGCGGCTCGCTTCCCGGAGTCGAACGTCAGCCCCTGAAGAAGCTCGAACCTGATCCCGACCGCCTCTTGTCGGTTGTGAATCGTTGGCGAGACGAGTGTCGGGAATGTGGGCATGACGTCGAGCGCCTCGTCATCGCATATGAGGCCGGGCGGGATGGGTTCTGGCTGGCGCGGTGGCTAGCCGCCAGGGGCGCTGAGGCGCACGTCATCCACGCGAGCAGTGTGGCTGTGTCACGGGACCGTCGCCGCGCCAAGACGGATCGGCTTGACGTCGCTCTTCTGCTGCGGGTCCTGCTGGGGTGGCTTCGCGGCGAACGTGGCCATTGCAGCATGGCGGTGACGCCTTCGATCGAAGATGAAGACGCAAGGCGGCCGACGCGCGAGCGCGAGAACCTCGTTAGCGAGCGAACGCGGATCATCAATCGCATGAAGGCGTCGCTCGCTCGTCTGGGCATTCGTGATCTCAATCCGGCGCACCGCAAAGCTGTTGGCCGCCTTGACGACTTATGCACACCGGAGGGCGCCGCCCTGCCGCCGCTCGCGAAATCGGAGCTGCGCCGCGACATGACCCGCCTCCGGTTCATCGAGGACCAGATCAAGGAGATCGAGCAGGAGCGGATGGCCCGCCTCGACGAGGCCGCTCCCCGCGAAGAAAGGCCGAATGGCATGATTCGACTGCTCACCCGCGTTGTCGGCGTCGGCGTGGAGACCGCCGATATGCTCACCCACGAGATTTTTCTTCGTGACCTGGGAGATAGACGCGCCGTCGCCCGCTATGCCGGTCTGACCGGCTCGCCGGACGAGAGTGGATCGAAGCGACGCGAGCGCGGTCTGTCGCGCGCCGGCAATCCTCGGGTTCGCCGAGGCATGGTCCAGCTTGCATGGCGCTTTCTGGTCTTTCAGAAAGACTGCGCGCTCGTGCGCTGGTTTAGGGCGCGAACTGCAGAGGCAGGCGCCCGGCGGCGCGTGTCGCTGATCGTGGCGCTCGCGCGCAAGCTGCTGGTTGCGCTCTGGCGTTTGGCGATGGGCGCCGGGATCTTGGAGGGGCTCAAGATGCGGCCCGCGTGAGAAAACGCGTCGTCAGAATTGGCCTCTTGGAGGGGGCTGACGAGTCCAAGGCAGCGGCAACCCGTAACATGAGGTGGCTTCCACGCCGTTTTCCAGATAGGGACCGCCGTGGAGCCGGGCGCAGATGCGAATGACGCATCATGGTTTAGGCTCGAACGAGCCAGCCGAATACAAGGTCGCGGCACGTTCCGTGCCCCGCCCACAGGCTAGCCTCGAACTCGTTGAACCTCCCTTGATCACCTCATCGCTAGCAAGAATAGGGTCGAAAACAGGTTTGACTTAGAAAATAGAATCGCGCCGACGAGACGGACGATAGCGGCCTCGTTGGGGAAGATGCCCACGACTTCGGTCCGCCTCTTGATCTCGCCGTTGAGCCGCTCCAGCGGGTTGGTCGAATGCAGCTTGGTGCGGTGCTGCGGCGGGAAGCTCATATAGGCCAGCACGTCGGGCTCCGCCTCGTCCATCAAGGCGGCGAGCTTGGGGACCTTGGGGCGGAGTTGGTCGGCGACGCGGCGCCACTGGGCGCTCGCGGCCTCGGCGTCGTCCTGGGCGAAGGCCGTGGCGATGAAGGCCGAGACGACGCGCCGGCCGCTGCGCCCCGCATGGGCCAGGGCGTTGCGCATGAAGTGCACCCGGCAACGCTGCCAGGTGGCGGTCAGCACCTTGGCCACGGCCGCCTTCAGGCCCTCATGGGCATCCGAGACGACGAGTTTCACGCCCCGCAGGCCGCGCCGGGCCAGCTTGCGCAGAAAGCCCGTCCAGAAGGTCTCGGCTTCGGAGGGGCCGATATCCATGCCCAGCACCTCGCGTCGGCCGTCGGTGTTCACCCCCACGGCGACGATGACGGCCACCGAGACGATGCGGCCGGCCCGACGCACCTTCACGCAGGTCGCGTCGACCCACAGGTACGGCCAGTCGCCCTCGATCGGCCGTTCGAGGAAGGCCTTCACCTTGCCGTCGATCTCTTCGCACAGCCGGCTGACCGGCTTTTCGAGATGCCGTTCATGCCGAGCGCCTTGACGAGATCGTCGACCGAGCGCGTCGAGATGCCCTGGACGTAGGCTTCCTGGATCACGGCGGTCAGGGCCTTCTCGGCCAGCCGCCGCGGCTCCAGGAAGCCCGGGAAGTAGCTGCCCTGGCGAAGCTTGGGGATGCGCAGCTCGACTGTCCCGGCGCGTGTCTCCCAGGCCCGGTCACGGTGCCGGCGCCGGTCAGGCCGCCGACCTCCATCTCCATCAGCCGCTCGGCCGCAAAGCCGATCATCTCCCGCAGGATATCCGCGTCGGGGGTCTTCTCGATCAGCGTGCGAAGGCTCATCATCTCATCGGTCATCGGTGATCCTCTGGTCAGGTGCGTGTGTCGCAACCCGACCCTACCCGGAGATCGCCGGTGACCACCGATCAGCTACACCACCGCTGAAGATTGCTCCTTTGGTGAGCGAGAGGTATCGTCAGGATTAGACGAACTGAAAGACCCCGAAAAGCGATGATCAGTCAGAACTGAAGTACCGTTCGGCACAAACCTGAGTGGAGGTCCGATACTTAGCGACTGAAAATATTTGACTATCAGTAATAAATGATTTCCCCGTTCCGGTCAGACAATGCCGCTCTATGGTGACAGCTAATGTTTCCGGCTTTGTGCAACTCGGGATAGTTCAGCTGGGATAGTCCGTTTGCTGGATTTCATCGCTTCAAGCGGGGTGTATCGTCGGCTTACAGTTGGGCAGATTACGGAGTTCTCCCAGTCGGCATCTGGATTGGGCGACGGGATGTCCACTGGCCTTGAGTGCCATGACATGCTGAGCCCCCCGAACCGTCCCGGGGGCTCAGTTGATGTGCCATAATAGTTTTCCGTACAGATCATGTATCAGCGGGTCTAAGTTTATCGGCTTAGTCCAAATGATCAAATTGCTAGTCATCCGCAGCAGAGTACAAACGTGCGCGAGATCACATTGAAATTGCTATTTCTCGGTTAATTTCTACATTGTCGCTCATCTCTCCAGAGTCTGTTTCACACTGCAGCGACGGAAAACCAAGGAGACTGCCATGGCTAGTATCCAGGGCGTTTATGTTGCGCTCTTCAATCGTCCAGCTGATCCCGCCGGGCTGAAATTTTTTAGCGACGCTACAGGGAACGGCAAGGATTTAACGAAGATCGGCGATCTTGCATCGACTGCCGAATATCAGACCCGCTTCACAGGAAAGACTCCAACAGAGATTGTCAGCTCGATCTACAAGAGCCTTTTCAACAGAGACGCCGAACCGAACGGCCTCTCTTTCTTCGTCGATGCGCTGACGACTGGAAAGCAGACGATCAATACCATTGCTATCAATATCCTTGATGGCGCGCAGGGGCCTGACAAGACGTTGGTAGATCTCAAAATTTCGGCGGCTGATCTGTTCACCAGCCACATCGACACCAGCGCTGAGATTGCAGCATATAACGGCACCGCTGCCGCCGCCCTGGGCCGCGCTTATCTGACCCCGGTTTTGACGACGCTGCCCTCGGTGACCCAGGTGGATGCGGCCATCGCCGGCATCGTCTCCGCCGCCGGCCCAGGCACGGGCGGAGTGCCCGGTCAGACCTTCACGCTGACGGCCGGGACCGACAACTTCCTGCCGACCGCGACGGACGCGGCCTTCAAGACGACGCCCAATGACGACACCTTCCGCGCCAATGTCACCCCCAACAGCCTGAACTCGGCCGATAACATTGATGCTGGCGGTGGCGACGATACCATCAGCGCCCTCTATACGTCCGCGCTGCTGACCACCGTCTCGCCAGTGCTAACCAACCTTGAAAACGTCTTCATTCAATCCGTGGGCGGTGGCGTTGCATTGAGTCTGAATAGCTCCACGGGCGTGAAAGCGTTGTGGGACGATAATTCGAGTTCGTCGCTGACTGCGAGTTTGGCGCTTGGAACCGATGTCGGGCTGAGGGGCAACATCCAAGGTAATGTCGACTTCGTCTACGGGTCCGCGACTGGCACGGAAGACAAGGCGACGCTTCAGGTTCGGGAGGCGACGTTCACCGCGGCGGGCAAAACGGTGGTGATCAATCAAATCGAACACCTCACCATTAACGAGTCCGACGATCCCGCGACGGTAGCGCCGAACGTGTCCACTATCGCAGCCCTCTCGACCCAGGCCCGTACGATCGACGTGACCGGCGATGGGAGCCTCAATCTGGGTGGGGCGGCGAGCAACTTCGCGAAGCTGACCAATCTCGACGCGTCGCACCACAAGGGCGACATGACCTTCACGGTCAATGTGGGCACGGCGCCGACGCAGCCTCTGACGGTGCTGCCGTCCGCAGAGGGCGTGAATACCATCACGCTGAAAGCTGGCAACGGGTTGCCGGACACCATCCAGTTCACCGCCGACAATGTCTCGACAGTGGGCAAGATGACCACGGTCGCCAACTTCAATCAGAACGCCGAAGACAAGCTGGACCTCAAAGCGTTTTCGCTGGGCTCCGACACCACGGTCGGGACCACCGGGGCGACGCTGACGGGCGACACCGCCGGCTTCTTCACCGGCACCAACCGGGTCGTCCTCAACGACGCCACCGACACTATCTATGTGGACGTCAACAAGGACGGCAATTTCAGCGCCACAACGGACCTTGCGATCAAGATCACCGGCGTGACGGCGGCCGGTTTCACCGCGGCTGACCTCGTTCTGGCCTGAGGCTCGATTGAACTTGTCTCGAAAGAAGGAGGGAGCAGCTGACTCGGCTGCTCCCTCCAGCCTGCGCAACGTCATGCGGGACCGCCTGCCATTGCCGCGACTGCGGGGGAGAAGTCAGCCCGCCCGGCTAGGCGAAAAAGCCCGTCTCTAGTGAGATGCCGATACCGATCAGTGGGGCGACCTTCGCCACGTTCTCCGGACTTTCGGAGAAATTGGCCAGCACGTCGGCCACGCTCGCCCCAGACTGCAGCTTCCCGACCCAAAAGTCGGTGCCGCTCGGCTCTCCCGCGCGGCCGAGCACGTTGTGATAGAGTCTGTCGACGATCTGCGCGTTCGAGGCGCCGGCTCCGTAGACGGCCTTGAACTCGGCTGAATTCACGAACCCCACGGCGACGTCGTGCATAGACGTTCCTGTATCGAGCGCGTGAACCCAGACCGAAAGACCGCTCTTGTCGGGAGTTCGTGGCTGGGATCCCCGGCATCAGGGACGTTCCAAAAACCCAGGCGATCTGCCGGCCCTCGGCGGAGGAGACCACGAACGCTCCGGTGCGCTCCGTGACCCTGAATGGCGGCTGGATGCCCGGCGGCAGGCTGTGCTCCCCGGTTTCGCCCTTCACGAAGGTCGGGAGCGCGGCCACCAGCTCGGCCAAGGACTTTGCAGCTCCGAGTGGCAGGGTGGGGCTGTTCGATGTGTTGAAGCCGGCGTCATCGCTGTAGACGTAGACGAGCCAGGAGCCATTGGCGTCGGCGATGCGGAAACCCGCCTGCATGGCGTGAACCGTCTAGGGTGGCGGGAAGCGGCACGTCATGCGGTGAGAGCAGGCCGGACCTCCAAGGCTGGAGCTTAGGTGCTCCGGCATCCCATGACGCCAGAGCTTTTCTCAAGGCTAGAAGAAATCCACTGGCGTATGAAGATGGTCAGCCCACGCACGAGATTTCCATCCCGCCCAACTCAATCATCCCCGCCGCTCGTCTCTCACCAGTGGCCCAGCAGGCTCAGGACCTTCTGCCCTTCCTGGCAGATTTGATCCCGCTGACATCGGCCATCCCGCCGAACCCCGTCCTTTCAGTCGGGGCGCAGATCGGGGATGACTGATCGGCCGGCTTCGGAGGCTCGCCGCCGGCGCCCGCCCGGGTCAAGGCGCCGTGAATAAGCCAGCTGAGCCGACGCGGCTGTCCGCACCAATCGTTTTTTCGAGCGCCTCCCTGGCCTTCAAGGGCGATCGCTTACGGTCAAGCTGGTGCAGCGCCTGCTCCAGCTCGGACATCCGCCGGGGCGAACTGACGGCGACAATCTGGTCCGCACCGAAAGGCGCGCGGACCTGCAACTGCAGCCGGTGCTTGGGATCGTGTACGATCGGCGGATCCGACCCGATCGGGTAAAGCAGTTCAACGGTCCCGTCGCCGGCGACGTTGAACAGCACGAGCGCTTGGGACGCGACGTCGTCTATCTCAACCTCGACACGGCTCCCTTTGCGGTGCAGACGGTCGTCAGGTGCGATCCGCACCGCCAACGGCGACCCCGTTGCGCGTTGTTTCAGCCAGTGGAGAAGGGCGGCGCGCTCGATGATGCTCGGCAAGTCGTAGCGATCGACATTGCGGGCGATGACATCGCCCACCGAAAGCACGTCGTGAGTCGCCGGATCCCACACGAGATCCGGGTTTGCGCCGGGCTGCACCACCTTATGGGCTGACTGGATCGCCAAGCCGGCGAAACGCTCCGGGTCGCCATCAAGCGAAGCAATCAGGATTGGGTCGGCCTGCGTCCGAGCGCCGGCTCCCACCTTCGCGTCGGGGTCGGGCCGGTCGGAGCCCTGGCTTTTCGGCGGCCCGACAGCGTTCCCGCGCGTGATCACTCTGAAGGGCGCCGCGGCCGGCGCTTCGACCGCAACGATGCGTTGGCGCTGGTCGGAGAGCTGGTACGTTACACGCCGCGCGTATTCTAAGAGCTCCGTTCCGGTGATCGTCCCATCGCGGTCCAGGTCAGCCGCCCCTCTTATTCCGCGAGCGACTGCATAGCTCAAGGCTCCGCGCTGGCCCACGCCGGGGATGCGGACCTCCGGAGCCTTGGATTGCTTGTCGGCCGCCGCCAAGAATGTGGTGGACCTGAATTCAACAGGCGCCGTCCTGGCGTCGGCCTGGGTGGCCGCGGGCTGCAGATCGTCGGACCTCGCCGTGTAACTGACGCTGCGGTAGGCCATGGGGGCGCTGCGCGGGTCGACGTCGCGGGTCGTGGCCTCGCCGAAGCAAACATCGGCGATGAACACGACCTGCGCGCCTTTTTCTTCCCACCGCCGGATGTAGCCGTGAATCTCCCTTTCTAGGAGCTTCTCCCCGGAATCGACGCGATTCTTGACGTCAAATCCCCCCAACAGAAGCACCGCGTCCATTCCATCCGGCTGCGATCCGAGGACATGTCCCGGCTCTTGGGCCCCATAACCCGACCAGGCGAGAAAGACAGTATCCCCAGCCTGGGTTCGGGTCACGAGGTCGTCGAGCGCCGCCATGATGGAGCGGCGGGTTGCGGCCGCATTGATAAGGACCCGCAAATCGCGGGCGCCGATCGAGCGGAGGCTGGCGTCGAGGTCGTGCGCGTCTGCGGCCGAGCCGGCCAGACGTGGAAAACCGCGGTAGGTATCCACGCCGATCAGCAAGCCGCGGATCTCGCGGGCCGACGCGCCGGATTGCCCGGCGGTCGCGACCAGGGCGGCGATCAACAGGCGAGTGAGCGCGATCTTCATCACGAGACGCAACGGCGGACGCCGCCTCCCTTGCGATGGCCCCGCCCGGCTGAGCGTCGCATGGCGGACCTCGCTCGGCTGGAATTCTACATCGCGCCTTACCCGCTTTAATGACGGCCATCACTCTCGGCCACCAAAGGCAAAGAAATCGGAGCGATGCGCCGACAACTCACCATCGCCGACGTGGCGCATGACATGCTCCAGTCCGGCGTCTCGTCCGCACTTCCGATCTGGACGGCGGCGCTCGCTGAATTGGTTGTTCGGCATACAGCAGAAACCACCCAAGCGACGGGCAGCTTCGAACCTATCTACGCCGCGGTGGGCGTCTTCTCGATGTTGCCCGCATTGAGGCCAAGGCCCGATTGGGGCCTCTTCCCTCGAAGTTCGGGATCGTCGATGACCTAATCGCGCGCAAGACCATCCACATGACCGCGGCTTGTCGCAGTAATGCGGCGGCGGGCGCCGCTCCCGACGCGGAAATCAGGCACCGCCCGCAGCATAACGCAACCTTTCGAAGCTGCAGCGGGAGAAGATTGGTGCAGACGCCCGAAGCCGCTCGGGGCGGCTCGCCGATGAGCCAAAGACGGGCTGTAAGGCGGACATCCAGTTCACCTCGGCGCTGAAAGCCAAAAGTTCTTCCAGGCGATAAGCTGCCTTGACGGTCGCGGTCGGCGAGAAAAGGTGAGCGAGAGACTCGCGCAGGCCGCCTGCGCATACCCGGAGCGGCCGAGAGCCTCCAACAAACGCAGACGCTCGGTTTTGGCGCTGACAGCCGCCACATCTTTGGCCAGTTGGGTCTTGAACTGCCTGGTCGCGGCTAAAATAGAGGCTGCAGCCGCCGCATCCTCAATGCGCCCGGGAGCCGTCGGCGAGCGCCTCCTTCAGGGCCGAGCGGCTGGGTTGGCGTGCGGGCGTGCCGCACGCATGGCGGTCTCACTTCGTCTCTGAAGGTACCACCTCCTCCCTCTCTTCGGAGGCGCAGCCCTGACGGGCGCGACAGTGGTGCTTGGATGAACAAGGACGGCATCCACCGCGTTGACGCGAATAGGGTTGATCGGCGCACAACCTCCGCCGTTCGGCCTCGTGCAGGCCTGGCGCCCGGCGCGCCGGATGCCCAACCACGGCAGGAGGAGACGATGGCGATCGCTTCGCAAGTCCATTTCCAGACCCTCGTTTACGCCACGAGCCTGCCAGAGGCTTTCGTCGGCGCGGGCGGCGCCGCGGCGGTCGACGCCGTCAGCTACGAAAACGCCCCGAGCAACGCCTCCATCGGCAGCTACGACATCGGCGTCGTCATCGACATGGCCAACTCAAATTCAAACACCGGATGGGCCAGCGCAGACAGCTATGTCGGGGTCGAGGAGCTGATTGGCAGCCGCTTTACGGACGCGATCTATGGCGACGCGGCAGGCAACATCATTGATGGGGGCGGGTCGCCCGACTTTATCTTTGGCCGGGAGGGCGACGATGTTTTGTTAGGCGGTGGCGGGTTCGACTTCGTGTGGGGCGACGCGGGCAACGACATCATCGATGGGCAGTGGCAGACCGACCAGTTGCATGGCGGCGACGGCGACGACCAGTTATGGGGCGGCACCAATTATATCGCTCACGTCTATCCTGGGACGAACTACGCCGACATTCTTTACGGCGACGCCGGCAACGACGAGTTGCATGGCGACGCCAGGCCGCCCGCTGCGGGACTGCGCACCGAATACGACCCCAAGCTGGATTTCATGGCCGGCGCTGACGAACTGCACGGAGGACCTGGCAATGACAGGCTGAACGGCGACGGCGGGGACGACAAGCTCTGGGGCGACGCGGGCGCCGACAGCTTCATCTTCGACCCGTCTTACACGGTGCTTGATGCGACAGGCGCTCCGCTGCGGATCTCTCCCGGCAACGATGTGGTGTTCGATTTCAACGCCGGCGAGGGCGACACCCTCAACCTGAACGGTGAGATCTACACCACGTCAGACAATCCTGAGGGGTATCGGATCTTCATGCTGGAACCGGTCAATGGCGCGCTGCAAATCGCCGGCACCGTGACCTTGTCGAACCTTCACAGCTTCAACGACGCCTGGGTGACCTCAGGCTACCACCTGGTCTGAGGTGGCGAAGGTGAGCGTGCTTGCACAGGTCCGCTGAGCTGGAAGGCTGGCGCCGTGCAGGAGGATCGCGCGGGTATGCCGGCGCAACCGGTGCTGGCGCTTATGCCCTCGTGATCGCAGCCCCCAGAGCGGATCGGTCCTGGTCCTCCGGGACATCGCGCACGGGTACCGACAAGGCATGCTGACGGGGAAGGTCAGATAGACGCTCCGGCGCGGACCGAGGGCCTCAGTCGAGTGGCCCCAGAATCTTCGGACAAGCTGGCCGCGGCGCAGGAAAAGTCAGCCCCAGCGAATCTGCTGGCCCCTGTTTTCCCGCGCGGCGGGCCATTTTAAGACGCGACGCTTCTGGAGGGGGCGCATTTGCGCCATCGCCCGTGCCCGATCGGTCATGCGGTAAACGATTTTTCCTTCTGGACCGCGCTCGACGCGCTCGATCTCCAACAGATCGTTGGCCAGCAGCGTCATGACCTCAGGGTCCAATTCGGAGGGGCGCTTGAGCGGCAGTTCGATTCTTCCATCGCCACAAGCCTTATCAGCCATTTTCTTCAAGTATGCCAAAAGCATCGTTTCATCCCCAACAAGTTGTTTTTGTTTGCCCTCCGGACCTATCACGAAAAGTAGATGCGGTCGTCCCCTGACCGCTATGCAGTTTCCTTACGTCAATCGGGCTAGGCCACGGCCGAACCTAAGCGTCAGCGTATGATTGGGCGAAATGACTGACAAGCTTAGCCGCTTGGCTCTCGCGATCTGCGTAGCCAGGCGAGTCTCATTCCCAGCGGCGTTGGTGGTGAGAGAGCCAGCTGAGCGGCCTAATCCGTGACGCCTAGAACTGGCGGCGGAACACGTCCAAAGGGCCGGAGTTGATGGGCTGCGAAGTCAGAACACCTCAAACTAGAGCCCTGTCGCGGATCGCATCCCCGCGCAGGGCCTTTTTGTTAGCGCGGTCACCAGCGCAATTGCCTTCGCTGGTCGACGCCACATTTCAGTAGCTCTACCTGAAGCGGGTGTGGATGTCTGAACGCTCCGAGGGGGGACGCCGCTCAGGCGCAAGGCCGCCAAAAACAAAGGAACCGCCTCTGTTCGAGGCGGTTCCTGATCTCTCGTCGTGACGCTCAGAACTTGTAGTTCACGCCCACGCGGACCACACCGGCGTCGTTGTTCTTGCCCGAGCTGACCGTGACCGGCGCGCGCGCGGCGTTGTAGACGAGGATCCCGTCATTGTTGCCGCGATCGATGTTCACGTAGAGGCCTTCGATCTTGGCCGTCCAGTTCGGAGTGAAGGCGTATTCGAGACCGCCGCCGATGGTCCAGCCGGCCTTGACGTTGTCGTTGTTGTTGAAGAACCCGCCGCCGCCGAATCCGGCGTAGGCGAGGCCGCCCGTCACGTAGAACAGGGCGCGGTCGAACGCGTAACCGATGCGGCCGCGCACCGTCCCGAAGATGTGGTTGGAGCTGCCGCGGCCCACGCCGTACGGGGTGCCGAACGCGTCATAGTAGACGACGCCGAAATCATTGTGGTTTCCGCCGAGATCGGCGTAGTCGATGTCGGCCTCAACGCCGGCCACGAAGGCGCCGAACTGCCAGTTGTAGCCGGCCTGCACGCCGCCGACGAACCCGGAGTTGTCGCCAGAGCTGAACGAGGTGGCGATGCCGGTGCGCGTGTCGAGGAAGGTCACGTCACGGCTGTTGGAGAAGGCTCCGCCGGCGTTCAAGCCGACATAAAAGCCGGTCCAGGTGAACAGGGGAGCGTAGACGACCGGAGCGGGGGCTTCGTACTTGCGGCTGGGCAGGTCAGCCGCGAAAGCGCCCGACGCCGCCAGGACGCCGGCTAGTGCAAGAGGAAGAGATCGCATCACAGGGAACTCCGTTGTTGGGGACGAGTATTTGCTCCTATTCTCAGAACGTTGACTAGCGCAAAACGGCAACAGGTCGTCTCCTTCTGCGCTGCACAAGACGCTTCGCTTGCCAGCGCGAAAGCTTTGGGCGACAATCCGATTGTCTTCTTCGGCTTGAGCCCTGAGGAGGATGTAAAACGGCCGCCGTTTCGCATCCGGCGGCCGTTTTTACATCTTCCGCTCATGGCCAGCTCTCGAAGGAGAGGCTTCGGAGCAGGCGGGCCAACCCAATCTAGGTTTGGGTTCAATTAGGGCTTGTCACAGAGCCCCACGCTGGCTCCGCCGGTAAGATCATCGGCAACCGCTGACACCTCTGACTTGTGGTCTACGGGCGAGCCGGCATGGGGGAAGCCGGCTGATGCCGGCTGCTATGCGCCTCGCTTCGTCGCGGGTGAGGCTTCCAGCTTCAGGATCATTCCAATAGATCCATGCAATTTGGCGTCCCTCAGCGGAGATGATGACAAATGCCGTCGTGCGCTCCACCCAGGTGCGCTCGCCGGCGGCCAGGGCGTAGGGCGCCTGAGGACCATGAAGGGCTTTGAAGGGGCCTCAAGCTCGACCGGAGTTCATGAGGTGTAGTTCAAGGTCGCTGCGCCAGGGCTGTGACCCGGATCCGCATTCCGCTGCCCGAGCCAGCTCTACGGTGGCCGTTCAACCCAATCGGGTAGTCGCGAGACCCCGGCCGCAAGGCGACGGGCCGCATCCCGGGTGAGGCTCCCTGCTTCAGTGTCGCCGAAATAGACCGCCGCGACACGAATTCCGCTGGCGTCGGTCACAGAGAACCACGTTCGCCGGTCCTCGACCTCGAAGGGGCCCTGAACGCCGGGTGGCAGCGTCGCCGATCCGATGCCGTGCATGGGATCTGGCAGGCTGGCGATCAGCTCGGCCATGGCCTTGGCTTGGTCCGGCGACATCATCACGCTGCCGGTGCTCCGATAGCCGGTGCTGTCCCCGTAACAGTACGCCAGCATGCAGCCGGTGGCGTCAGCGACGCGAAAACCCGCCGGCATCTGATGGGCAGTCCAGGGTGGTGGAAAGCGGCGGGGCGTTGCCATACGCGAAACGAAGCCTACCGGGGATTGTTGTCCTATTTGCGCCCGTATCGGGACGTTGTGGACGAGCCTCATGAGCGCACACCGTTTTCCAGAACCGTCCGGCCTCGCCAATGACAACGATCAACCCGTCCAAAGCCCGATAGAGCAAAGGGTTGGCCACTCCGCCGCATGTACAGCGGCAGCTCCGACCGCCAGCCCTCCGTCTATAGATCCGCACCACGCCACCCCCTCCGGGAGGTCAAACAGCAGCGGAAGCGGGATGATCGCCGCTATCGGAAACTGACAAAGCAGCTCAGCCGAGTGTCCAGGGTGGCGTGAAGCGGCGGGTCATGGACTTCTGGGTCGAGGGGCGCCCCGCGTACGTGATGACGGACCTCATCAACCGCGGCCAGAACAAATCCATCGTCATGGTGATGTATCGCTTCGATCGCGAGCATGGCTTCAGCAGGGCTGTTTCTGCGCGCAACAGCGCGGTTCGTCTTCTCCTCGGTCTGGAGCCGGAAAGCGAGCCTCCGGCGCTGCGGGAACCTACCGACCGGTCTTAATCACCGGTTCCGGATCGATCCTCATGAACGTTACGCCGACCTCGTCCAGCCCCAGGTCCGGCAACGCGCGCCTGAGTTCGGCAAAGGCATCTCGGCTCGCGTCCTCGATATCGCCCGCTGACTTCACCTGAATTGAAACCTCGCCAAGCGCGAGGCCTCCTTTTCGAAACACGGCCTTGAACATCATCGAGCCGCTCCGTTGCGCCAAGCGGACGCGGGACGCTGCGTCACCAAGCCAAACGGTCGCCGCTGTGATTGGCTCCTGACTCGGCGGATCATCGCGGTGGTTTGCCGTCCCCTTCGAGCGCGTCAGACAGCGCCTCAAGCTCTTCGCCAGCCGCGGGGAGATCGAGTAAGTCGGCTCGATCGCCTCTATCCGAGGGAGCGCCTCAGGGCACCTAGCCGATTGGTTCAGGAGCCGGTCGGCCTCGCGGATATGGATCGCCGCCTGGGCGAGGGTCGGCCAGCCGGGGATGACGGGGCGGTTGCAGTGAATGAGCCGCCCCATGCCAACCCCCTATCCTTAGGAGCATCGCCTATTGTCGATGTGGGTTCCAGGAAGCGCATTCTGGATCCCGTGCTGCGAGATGCGGCGCGAAGCCGCAGAACTCCTCAAGAGGATAAGGTCGGAGTTGGGCGTGTTTGTCGACCCGTGGCGCGGGCGACGCGCGTTCATCTGCGCAGCCTTGGGCCCGGAGCTCTGGCGATGATCACGACGTCAAAAGATTTGAGGGAGGACCGGCACCTCAACCCTCTCTGCATCTCCGGCGGCGCTGAGCGGCGGGAAGAGCAACTGTGTTGCGACATGCCGTTGCGAAGGTGGCGTTGTGCGAAGGACGGCGTTGATGACGGAGAGGAGTTTGCACGCGACAGCGACGAGGACCGGTTCTGCGGCTTTGCCCCGACAGGGCGGCCATTTCGAGGGCTCGGCGGACATGCCGGCGGCCGCCGCTCTCGACGTTGAACGGCGAGGCCGGCGAGCGCGGCGATCTGCTTGGGAGGCGCGTGCGGCCGACCCCGGGCACGAACTGGAGGCGGCGTTCTTTCGGCCAAAAAGGACAGCTGCGCCGCTTAACCTGCGCTATGGCCCCGCCGAGTGGGGCGACATGGGCGCGCAGCTCCGCCGCGAAAGCCTCGTCTCGCTCCGCGGCGAGGTGCAACCTTTGCTGCGGGCGAATGGCGGCGAGGTGGTCGCGACGGCGCTGCCATGTGGTCGACTTATGGCGCCTCGGTTTGGCGGCGGGCGTCGAAGTCAGGGCGAGCCGCCGGCCCATCTCGGCCAGCATGCGCGCATCCACGGCGTCCGTCTTGGGCCGCCGGCCGATACGCGGGCGAAGTCCCGGGCCTGAAGCGCCTCTCGGCCCGCCTCCCACAGCCCCTTCCGGCGCATGCAGAGTGTTGGGGGAGATCGGGGAGGGGAGCAGTTAGCGGCCCGCTTCTCGCTGGGCGAGGCAGTCGGGGTAGGGCGCAGCCGCTGGGCCACGGCCCGCGAGCGTCCCGCAGGCGAAGGACCGGAGCAAGCGAACGCCGATCGCGGCGAGAACCAAGGCGTTTGCGGCCACGAATCCGCCCGCAATGATCCAGAGCGGTCCGCCCACGATTCCGCCAACGACCGCGCCGGCAAGCCCACCTAGGAGGGCGAAGATCGCCAAAGCCCCAGCCATGATCACCTCGCGCTACAAGACGAATTTGTATGCCTTGATCTGCGTGTGGCAAGCGCGCTGATCACATGCGGCCCCATTTTCGCAGAAATTCGGCCGGCTCGCGGCCTGTTCCAGTCATCTGAACGGGCGAGGCGTTTCCAATTCGTTAACGCTGGGCGGCGCGCGCTGCGCGCGGTAACCCTTTCGCGCGCCGCCCCCCTACCGAAATCCATGTTCGCAATCGAACGCTGTCTTCTAGGCTTTGGGGTCGGGAGGACGCCGATGCAACGGGTGCAGAGAGCCGGTGAGCGCAGCGAGCTCGAGTGCGAGTTTCTGGAGACGCGCCAGGAACTGTCCGCCGCCGCCGCCCGCTATGATGGCGGACGCCTGCAGGAAGCCCCCAGGCTCGCCGCCCTGGTGACGCGCCTGACCTTCGACGGCGAGACGCAATCCTACCTCTCCAGGCTGGGTCGTAAGGAGCATCTTGGCTTCATCGACAGCCGCCCGCCTTTTGGCGCGCGCAAGGGCCCTCTTCTGGTCGCGGCCAGCATCGACGAGCAGGGCTACAATTTCCGCCCGACCAGGCTGATGGCGGGGGCGCCAGTCCTGGTGCCTTTCGAGATCTGGCAGGCGCGCCTCGTGCTCAGCACGCGCCAGGACGGCGATTTCTCCTGCCGGGACGTCGTTAAACTCTTTGAGCGCGCCCATTCCGGCGACGCCAGCCACATCTCCCGCACCATGAAGTTCCTGGGGCGCGAGCATGGCGCCTCGCTCGGGCAAGGGCAGGGCGGCGACGCCGAACCCGCCGCCGAGCATACCCCGTTGCACGCCACCATGCGCCAGCTCGCCTTCGAGCTCGACATTTCGATCGCGCTCGGCTGCGCCGACCTGGTCGGCGATCTGCTGGCGGAACGTCCTCCCGAGCCCCGCTGAGAGAGCGCCCGAGAGCGCGAAACGGGGATGTCGAGGGCCGCCGGGTCCCCGGCGCCAATGGGGGTACCTCGCTGCGCCCGGCTCCATGCCGCCGATTCAAACTGAATCGCCAGAACGATTTTCAACGATCTGCGGTACGATGCTTAACCATCGATTAACGGTTGAGTTTGATGAGAGGTTAGTCGTGAATTCTGCTCACATCGGCGCGAACGCAACGAGCTTTGCGGAGCAGACTTGGATCCCTGCGATAGGTATCCCGGCTCTCGGGGTGCTCGTGGCGGTGATGGAGGCCAGTTTGATTGCGCTGGCCAGCGTGGCCAGCGGCGTCGCTTACGAGACGGTGGCGATCGGGGGCGTCGCCGAGGTTGATCGATTCTTTGCGGTCGGCATCATGGCCAGCGTGCTCGTACTCCTGATGGCGCAGCTGCGCTCGCTCTATTCGGCGCCGCTTCTGCTAAAGGCGGGCCGCCAGCTGCAGGAGCTCGCGCTTATCTGGACGGCGGCCTTGCTCCTGCTGGTCAGCGTCGGTTTTGCGCTGAAGATCGGCAGCGTCTTCTCGCGCGGCGCCGTGTTCACCTTCGGCGTCTTCGGCTTCGTGCTGATCGCCGGCCACCGGCTGGCCTGGCGGCGCTTCCTGGTGGGCGCCCTGCAATCGGCCCAGCTTCGGCCGCGCCCAGTCGCGCTGGTCGCCTTCCAAGACGCCGCCTCCTCCAGCAGCGTTCCGACCGACCTCCTCAAGCTCGGCCTCGCGCCCGTCTGCTCGCTCAGCCTTCCGGGGTCGGCGCTGGGGACCGGCGAGTTCGATTCCACGCTGCGGCGTTTCTGCTCGGAGGTGCGCGGCGCGGAGGTGGACGCCATCTATGTCCTGGCGAACTGGACCGATCTGGGCGGGCTCGCCATCCTCCTCGATCGCTTGCGGCCGCTGCCGTTGCCAGTGCATCTCCTGGCCGAGGGCGCGCTCGCCGAGGTGGTGTCCCGCCCCACGCTGGCGACCCTAGAGGGCCGCTCTATCGTCGAGGTCCGGCGCGCGCCCCTGGGCGCGGCCGAGCTGGCGGTCAAGCGCGCCTTCGACCTCTTCGTCGCGTTCGCCGCACTGGCTCTGCTGAGCCCAATCCTGGCCGCCGTCGCCATCGCGGTGCGCCTCGACAGCCCCGGGCCGATCCTGTTCCGCCAGCACCGGCTCGGCTTCAATGGCCGCAAATTCGCGATTCTGAAGTTCCGCAGTATGACCGTGCAGGAGAACGGCGACGTGGTCACCCAGGCGACCCGTGACGATCCGCGGGTGACTCGCGTCGGCCGCTTCATCCGCCGCACCAGCCTCGACGAGCTGCCGCAGCTGTTCAACGTGCTAGCCGGCGACATGTCGCTGGTCGGGCCGCGTCCGCACGCCGTGGCCCATGACGACCTCTATGACAGCCTGATCGCCGACTACGCCCTGCGCCGCCATGTCCGGCCGGGCCTCACCGGCTGGGCGCAAGTGAACGGCTGTCGAGGCGAAACGCCCACCATGGAAAGCATGAAGGCCCGCGTCGATCACGATCTCTGGTATATCGACCACTGGACCTGCTGGCTCGACCTTAAGATTCTCGGCATGACCGCGCTGATGTTGCTGCGGTCGGAAAACGCCTATTAGCGACGCGGCTCGCGAAGCGCATTCTGATCGGTCCGGTGCGCCGCCCTTACCGCCGCGTTCGATCCGGATACGCCCACGTCAGGCCGAGATACACTCGATGGAGGCGTCTCCTTGCCGGTTGGCTCTGCCCAAGGGCCAGTTCTCTCATCCAAGAGCGCAGCGCTTGTCCTGATCCCAGTGGCCAAGCAGCGTTAACCTCCGGCGATGGACGATCCTTCCCAGTGGAACCTCGGACAGTGGTTCAAGGTTGACGGGCGCTGCGGCGTTCATGAGCCGCCGACATGGTCGGTGAAAGGTGCGAAGCTCCGCCCAACACAGGCTCGCCAAACTGCGATCTCTCAAATGTGAGCTTGGTCGCAACAGCAAACTTGAAACCCCTTGGCATCTGCTCTACAGAAGGAGGGCATAGGAGCGTGTTATGTACGGAAATCCACAGCGACGTTTGGCGTCCGACACCTTGGAGCTGCGGCGCGAAGCTGGTCGGTGGTTGAAAGAGCAGCGCGAGCGCGCAGGGCTCTCACAGCGCCAGCTGGCCGAAGCAGTCGGAACCGAGTACTACACGTTCATCTCGCAGCTTGAAACAGGGCGCGGACGCATCCCGCCGGATCGTTACCGCGCATGGGCCAACGCTCTGAACATGGACCCACGGGATTTCGTGGTCGCGCTCTTGCCTTACTATGATCCAATAACTTACGAGATACTCTTCGACGAGCATGCCGCAGCAGGGTAGGCGCCCTTAGGCGGTCAATACGACAAAGGTTCGGCCTCAGCCTGTCCCTGGTCTTGCGCAAGCGGCCTGGCCCCTCAAGGCAACCTTGTTGGGCCGTCTGGACGCGGGTGCATTCACGGTGTTAGCTGCGTTGGGTGCCTTAAGGCTCGTATATCGTGGCTGTAGCCTTGCGATAGGTGCCGTTTTCGAGGCCGCTGAGATCGAGGGCGTTGCGTATCGACGCAGGAGTCCGGGGGCCGCTGAGCGGTAATGAGGCGGCGGAAGCCGCTGCGCATCAATGCGGGCGTGCTGATCCAATCCAGCGAGAGACGACAGGCGCCGCTCAATACAGGGCGAATTTGGCTGGTCGTCTCAAGTCACGCTGGTCAAGACGGCGGGCCTCGGATCTCGGCCAGCATGAGGCGAGCTGCAAGCCGCCCAGCGCGGCGGTGGTCTTGCGTGCCTTGACCCTCATGGCTAAAAACGCACATATCCCATCCAAGAGGCTAACTTAAGCGATGCGCTATCCCGGTCGCCTCGGGATGGTTACGCCCGGAAGAGGGAAAGTTTTGCGTTAGGGGATAGGCATGTCGGCCCTCGCTACCATCCAGGGTTATTATCGGGGCATCCAGTTCAGGGACGGTCCTGGCGATGAGGCGGCGGGTTACGCGGAGCGCGTGCGGTCCGGCGCTCTGACGCTCGCCCAGGTTCGGCAGACCATTCTTGATTCCCCCTATACGCTGGATTACGTCCTGCCCGTGATACGGGAGTACGAAGCAGCGTTCGGCCGCGTTCCCGAATTCTCGGCCGTGGCCTATTGGGTGACGACCATCGCCTCTGGCGCGTTCACCATTAATCGTCTCGCGCAACTGTTCGCCGCCTCGTCCGAATTCGCCACGAAATTTGGGGCCGGGGCGGACGTCGACGCCTCCTTCGTCAATGCCCTTTACGTCAAGGTGCTGGGGCGATGTCCAGAAGAGGCTGGCTTGGCTTTTTGGATCGGCTCCGGACGGGAGCGGTGGGAGGTCTTGAATTTCCTGGCGCAGTCTGATGAGTTCACGGCTCGCGCAGCGCCGTTCGTGAGCGCCTATCTGGACGCCTCCATCGCCGGTTCGCCACGCCGGGCCGGTTCATTGTTTGCGTCTAGCTTTGTCCCCGTTCCGGGCCCGTGATGAAGCGTCGCCCAGCGCGGGAGCCGGGAGGCTGTTTGAGCTGATTGTGCGAGGCGCGATGGGGTGGAGCGCGGGCTAGCTCAAGCGGTCATGCAGGCTGGCGACGGCTAAGGCCGCAGTGACGACAAGGACGATGTGATTTTGCCGTTGTCGTCGTCGTGGAATAAGTCGTCGCGTTCAAGGCTTACAGTGGCCACTTTAGAGATTGCTTGGGTCGAGAAGGATAGACGTCGCGTGGCGACGAAAGAAATCGTCCAAAATCATGGCATGGTCCATAACAGCAAGATATAGCGACCAGTATGATCTGCAAAAATGCCGCAAAAGGGCGTGCCATCAACCGCAATCCACAACGGCAAATGGCGTCAGAGACCTTCATCGCTGGAGTTGCAGCTACGGGATTTCGTAGTCGCGCTCTTGCCATTTCATCATCGCATCAGCTACGATGTGGCCCAGCTTGTCGTAGCGGAGTCCTGATTCAATGGCGCTGAGCGTCCTGCCCTTTCTCCGACCTGGCTCCGCGCGAGCCGATTGGTCGAACCAGGAGCTCGCGGAATTCTATCGGGTTGAGGCGGTGCTAAGTCGGGCAGGCGTCCGGGTGGAGACAGACCGCGGCCGGACCGATGAAGGCGATCCCTGGTTCGTGTTCTGCCGCGAGGAGACCGGCGAGGTCGTCATTCACCTCGCGCGCTACGACGGACGTTATGTGGTGGCGAGCCCCGTCGTCGACGGCGTGATCGCCGGGCGCGATTTCCGCGCCATCATCGAGCAACTCATCGCCGCGCATCCGGTCGTCATGCCGGCGGCGGGCGAGGCCGGCAAGCTGCGCATCCATCCCTCGGCGCTGCTCGTGGCGCTGGTCATGACCTTTCTGTTCAAAACCTTCAGCGCCGATGCGTTCGCCGGCGAGAGCCCGGAGGGTGCAGGCGGGCACGTCTCCGAGCTCGCGCCCCAGAAAGACTCCCAGCACGGCGTCGAGCATGCGCCCTTGTCGATCGTTTCGGCCTCTGATGTGGACGAGCGGCACGCGCCGCTGATTGAGCAGCGGCAATCCGCCCTGTATTTGATGACCATCGCCATGGCCGTCGTCATGGACCCCAAGCCTGTCGGCCTGCCAGACGCCGTAAGTCCGCATTTCCTGCTGTCGTCGGACCATGGGGCTGTCGAGCAAGCTGCCCCGACAACCGTCGCCCGATTGCTGGAGGGGCCGTACAATGGACCGGGCCTGGAGTCGGTGAATGCGCATAGCGGCCTTACGGAGGCGCTTGGCGAGGGATCCGACCTCAGCCTGTCCGTCGCCCCAGCATCGCCCCAGCAGGTTTTCCACTACCGCGAGGCGGCGCCTCCACCGGTTCTACAACCGGTGGGGAGCGCGCCGGATGCGCATGCGGCGGTCACGGCGGACCCTGAACCGTCTCTGACGCAGGACGCATGGCTGGCTAACGCCATGACACCGATCCTGGGCTACCAGCATTTTCAGCCGCAACCGCAAGCCGAGGCGGCGCTCCCCAGCGGCGCTGCAGCGCGGCCTGCTGCCGGGTCGGCGTCTGCCTCCGCGCCTGCGGCCGGGTCGGGATCTGCCTCAGCTGGCACGCCGAGTCCGCATGCGGTTGCGGCCTCTAGCCCGCCCTCCACCGAGGCGTCGACCACGACTGAGCCCGCCAGCACGACGTCTAAGGAGGCGACGAAGCTGGTCGCCGCCGACTACCTTGACCAAATAATCGGCGCCTCTGCTCTCAAGGCCGCACTCGACGCGGTCTCACCGGCCGAAGCCGTCGCCCTACGAAAGCTGGTTGGTCAGTTTCAGGAGCCTCAGCAGAAATCGACCGAAGCTGGAGCGTCCGCCTTCGTCAGCACACCCACGGCCGACGCGATCCACGGATCGGTGCAAAATGTCGCCGTTTTGAAAAGCGCCCTCGACTGGTTCATTCACGAACGCCCAGATTTCGAGGTGATCCAGACGGAGAAAGATTACATCCTGTTCGACTCTCACCTTGCAGCAGGCTCTGCCCGGGAGATGTACACTTGGGAACTCGGCAACGGATCCAGCATCGCTATCGTTGGATCGATTCCTGAATCCGTCCTGACTTAATCTCGCGCCTCGCTATTCAGCGGGGGGGCGCATCCGATGCGGCGCCAGCCCACCCGAACCTCCGATTTCGCGAAGACTGGTTAAAGCCGGTGTCGTTTGCTTTTGGGGTAAGGACTCGGAAGCTCTGAACTGGGCCTCTGGCTCGGTAGGGGCCGCCTCGCACGCAAGGCGCGAGCGTCGCCGCTTCAGTGAACACGAGCATCAGAGTGTCGGCGACCTGCTCACCATCATGCGGCGGAGGTGAGCCAAACCGAACCTGTCGGATGGTTGCTCCACGACCCGCCGCCTGGCGCGTTTATGGAACTCATATGGATCGATCTCATAAGCTGAATTTGGAGTTGCAGGCGCTTCGGGGCATCGCTGTTCTGATGACGTTCTTCGCCCATGCGCCCATCGCCTATCCAAAGCTCAACATGCTCGGGAGGCTTAACCTCACGTCCGGGGTGGACATCTTTCTCGTCATCTCGGGATTTGTGATCGCTGGTTCGCTTTTCCCCCAATTGGAGCCGAAGCGGGCAACGGCCGAGCGGGTTCGCATCGTCATCGCTTTTTGGATCAGGCGGGCCTACCGGTTGCTGCCTGCAAGCTTGTTTTGGGCGCTGTTCCTGGTCCTCCTCGCTCCGTTCAACGCGTCCCGATCGTTCGGTCCGCCCAAGCTCGTGGCGCAGGAATTTGTCTCTGTTCTTCTTTATTCCAAGAACATCATGGAGATCTATGGACTCAATTTCTCCATGGGCCCTTACTGGAGCCTCTCCCTGGAGGAACAATTTTACCTTCTACTGCCCTTCGTGGTGATTGTGGTTCCTCGGCTGTTGACCGCAGAACTGTTGGTTCCGCTCATTCTCATATTGAGTTCCTCCCCGACACTGCTCGGTTCGCATTACTGGTTCTTCCGTGTCGGCCCTTTGCTGCTGGGCATCCTGCTCTACCGGATGCACCAAACGGATTACGCCAGTGACTTCGAACCTGTGTTTCTCAGACGACGTTGGGCGAGCATCGCCGCAATGGCTCTGCTGCTGTTCGTGGCGACGGTGGGCAGCTCCTGGTTGAAGTTCTTTCCAGGGTCGATGCTTTACATCACGATCGCATCAGGCGCTTTGGTGTTTTTTGCGAGTTACCAGAAGAAATATCTCTGGCTGCCCAGACCCATCCTGGCGTTCTTCGTCTGGGTAGGGGATAGGTCATTTTCTCTGTACGTCTCGCATCTCCCGGTCATTCTTTCCGTTTATGAAATCTATTACAGAGCATCTGGAACGTTCCTGAAGGACGCGCCCCGGGCTTATTCGTTTGCCGCCATGGGTCTGTCACTTGCCATTGCGCTTGTCGTCGCCGACCTGAGCTATCGGTGGCTGGAGAGGCCCTACCAACTGCTGGGGCGCTGGAAAGCGGCAGAGTACCTGCAGGCACGCTCCCGAGTGCGTAGCCATTCGGAACTGGCGTGAGCCCTCCGTTCCAGCGCGCGGGCAAGGCGTGACGACGGATCGGCTTGACGTCGTCCTTCGGCCGCGGGTCGTGTTGGCGGCTTCGTGGCGAAGGTGGCCGTTGCAGCATGGCGGTGCGCCGTCGATCGAGGATGAAGACGCAAGGCTGCCAACGCGCAAGCGCGAGAACCTCGTTGGCGAGCGAACGGCGATCATCAGTCGCATGAAGGCGTCGCTAGCCTAGGGCGCTGCGGTCGCCATGTCCCGATGGGCCCCGTCCCGTCTGCCGGCCGGCTGAGGCGCGTCAGGGCCGAGCGCGCTCCCGCGACGGCGCGAGGGCCTTGGCGGTGTATCGGCGCCGCAGGGTTAAAAAGGGCGCCTCGATCGTCGTATAGGACAGTCTGGCGAACGCCGCCGTGAATGCGAGCACCAAAGCGCAGTCGCCAATCAGCGCCGGTCGGCTCACGCCGCCAAGAGGTCCGAGCGTCTTGAAGGCGGCGTAGATGATCAGCGCATGCCACATGTAAAATGAAAAACTCATCTCGCCGCCGGCGCGCAGCAGGGCCGCGACGCGGGCTGGCCAGGCTGGCCGCAGTCCCACATAAGCGACGATGAAAAAGCCCCACAGCACGGCCTCGATCGTGCCCACGGCGACGCCCATCGCCTGTTTCGGCTCCGGGGCGAGGAAGCTGACCCAGCGCGCCTGCGCGGCTCCGCCGGCCACCACAAGCAAGGTCGCGAGCGGCATCAAGATCCACCGGCGGCGCACGATGAAGGCGCGGTGGGCGCCGGCCAGCATGGCGGCGGCCATCCCGATCAGAAACTGGTCGAAGCGCCCGACCAGGGTGGAGTAGAGCATCAGACGACTGTTGTCGGCGGCGTGATAGGCGGCGAGCTTGACCACCAGCAGGATTACGATCAGCCGCGCCAGATAGCGCACCCCTTGGGTCTTGGCGAATTGCGCCAAAAACGGGAAAGCCAAGTAGAAGGCGAATTCAACCGAGATGCTCCAGGCCGGGCCCGTGGCGAAGTGCCAGGACGTCGGCGGGTCGCCCACATTGGTGACGAACACGGAGAGCAGATCGGTCGCCCTGAAGCGATCGCGGCCAATGGACGCCGCGACCACGAAGACGACCAGAAACAACGGCGCGATGCGCAGCAGTCGGTTGCGCAGAAACGACCGGTAGTCGATTGCTCCACCCGCCAGCGCAATGGTCATGAAGATATAACCCGACAGCACAAAAAACAGGCTCACGCCGGTGTATCCGTCGGTGATCAGTCCGAAAAGGGCGAGATGCGGCCACGGTCGCCAGTCGTTTGTGTAGAAATGAAAGAAGTGAAAGAAGAAGACGAGTAAGGCGGCGAGCAGCCGCAGGTGATCGATTTCGGGGATGTAGGCGACGTTGCGCGAGTGCATGGAGACTGGGCCTAGTCCGGGGCGGCGGGCGCGGCGTCAAAGCCGGCGTGCAGCACCGCGTCGGCGAAACGCCTGGCGATCTGCTTCCAGGAGTAGAGGTCTTCGACCACTGCGCGGGCCGCGTCCACCATGGCGGCCAAACTCGCGTCGTCGTAGGTCGCCAGCACGCCAAGCGCCTGAGCCAGGCCGTCGTCCGGCGCGACGATGTAGTGCACGCCCGGAGCGACCGCAAGGCCGCGCGCGCCAAAGGCGGTCGAGATCACAGGAATCCCCGCGGCGAAGTAGTCCAGCATCTTCAGATTGGTCCCCGAACCGAACCGCATTGGATTCAAGGCCACGTCGGCGGCCGCGAGAAGATCGTCGCGGATGCTCTGATCGACGGGGCCGAGCAGATGGACGTTCTCGGGAAGCTTACGCTCCTTGAATGGCAGGCAAGCGCTTCCCACCACCACAAAGCGCGTGTCGGGGGCGAGCGGCGCTTCCCGGATGATGTCTTCGACCGCCGCCAGATTGGGGCCATGCCAGCTGCCCATGAACAGCGCCGTTCGCATGGGCCCGAGCGACGCCCGCCGCTGCACCTCGCGACGCCTCGCCAACGACGTGAACTGGATTTCGTCCAGCGCCACGCCGTTCGGCACCTCCAGGCGCCGGGCGCGGGTGGGCCCGTAGAGCGAGGCGAGTTCGTCAAGGTCGCGCTCGGCGCAGGCGAACACTGTGGTCGCCGCCGTCCAGCAGGACCGTTCCGCGTCGCGAACCTCTTCTAAAAGGCGGGCGGCCGCCGGACAATCCTGGAAGAGGGCGGTCTTGAGGGTGATCTCCACGTCCTGCGCCTCGTACCAGAGCGGCCGGTCAGGCGCGACCTTTCGGATCGAGGCGACGAGGTAGGGGTGGCAGGCGATCACCGCGTCGCTGGTCATGGCCGAGAGCTCCAGCGCCTCCTCGTAGTCGCTGGAGAGGCCGGTCAAGGCGTAGGCGGCGATGTCGCCGATCGGAATCTGATCGGCCAGATCGAAGATGTCGCGCTCCGCCGCGGCGTGCGCGTGGCTGCGCGGCACGCAGATCTCCAGCAGTCCGGGGGCGATTTCCTTTTCGCTGCGCAACTCCGTCGACCCGGTCAAACAAACCAGGTCGATGTCGAAAACTTCCGCCAGATTCTTATACAGGTGATAGACGCGGGCCTGCCCGCCGTTCATCGGCGGAAACACCCGGAAGGTGACGGCCGCCGTGAGCTTGGGCCGGTGCGCCCGCCGGACTTGCGGGGCGGCGTCCGCCCGCAACAGGCCGGCGGCGACCGCCTCCCAGCCGACGCCCTCCACGTCGCGACGTGCGGCCGCGCCCATGCGGCGCGCCAGGTCGGGGTCCCCCGCCACCCGCGACAGGGCCTCGCCAAAGGCCTTCGGCGTCGCGGGGCTCAACAGCCCACTGTGCTCATGACGCACGAATTCGGTCGGACCGCCCGCGTCGACCGTCGTCAGGACCGGCTTGCCGCTCCTCATCGCCTCCAGGGTGACCAGGCCGTAATCCTCGTCATAGGGCGCAAAGGGCACCGCAAGGGCGTTGGCGTAGAGTTCCGCCATGTCGGCGTCGGGGACGTAGCCCAGAAAGCGGATCCGCTTGTCGGGCGCCGCGAGCTCCTGCAGCCGCGGACCGTCCGGACCGGTCCCGGCGATCAGCAGCGGCACGTCCTGTTTGACGTCCCGCATGGCCTCAATGATGAGGTCGACGCGCTTGGGCCGGTCGAGCCGGCTGCTCGTGAAGAAATAACGAAAGTCTCCCTCGTGGTGATCGTCGCGGTGCGGCGGCGGCCGCAGCACGTCCGGCGTCACGCCGTCGGGGAAATAGGACGGCCGGCGCCGGACCGTCTCGGAGATCGCGGCGTAGCGCGAGATGCGCCGCGGCGACAGCCCCCCTGCGTCGAGGAAGTGGATGATGCGCCGGATCAACGGGCCGGGAAAGGCGAAGGCCGCGTCGGGCAGCCCGGCCGAGCGCAGCCGCTCGAATCTCGCGAAGGCCTCCTCGATTTCGTCGTCCTCGGCCGCGCCGCCATAGGCTTCGACGTCGTCCATCCAGTCGAGCAACTCGCGTACGGGCCCCAGCGCGAAGACGGCCGGATCGCTCGTGGCCTGCGCATAGGTGTCATAGAGGCCGCGCAGGCGATGCAGCATGTAGCAGATGTGACGGGGGTGTTTGACCATCCACGCCGGATATTTGCCGGAGATGACGCAGTCGTAGCCGCTGAGATCGAGCTGCGCGAAGGCGCGATAGGAGGCGATCAGGTCCCAGAACGACTGCTCCGATCCGAGCAGCGCGACCACGTCGCAGCGATGCGGCGTGTGCTCCTCAAAATAGGTCTGCAGTCCCCACCACAGATTTTCCGCCCCGCCCAAGGCGAAGGGGGAGGGGTGCGGCGTGACGATGGCGATCTTCATGGCGCCTCTCCGCGGGCCTCGGCCGGGATGGCGCGGCGCGGTCCGACGCCGGCGAGCAGCCGCTCGATCACTGGATCCCAGCCGACGCCGAGGGCGTCGTAATGCGCGCGGCCTTGCCGTCCCAGCTCCGCCGCTGTCCGCGGCGGCGCCAGCAGCCGGGCGAAGCCGTCGGCGATGGCGGCCGGGCTGGGCTCCACCACAAAGCCGGTTTCACCGTCCTTGACGAACTCCAGGGGACCGCCGGAATCGGCGCAGGTCACGACCGGCTTGGCCGACAGCATGGCTTCGAGGGTGACATAGCCATAGTCCTCGTCCAGCGGACCGAAGAACACCGCCGCGCAGCGCGAGTAAAGGGCCAGCATTTCGGCGCGACTGACCGCGCCCACGAAACGCACCCGCTCGCTCACGCCTAGTTTTTCGGCCAACGCCTCCAACTGAGGCCGCAGGCTTCCGGCGCCGGCGAAAACGGCGCCCATGCCTGATAGGCCGCGGCTCAGGCTGAGCGCTTCGACGAGAAGATGCTGGCGTTTGAGCGTCTCCAGACGGCTGGGCGCGAAGATATAGGGCAGAGCCGGGTCGCAGCGGAACTCCGGCGCATTGGCGGGGGGGTGGTACAGGACCTCTGAGGCGATCCCGTGCGAACTCATCAGCCGCTCCGACACGCGCTTTGCGATGGTGAAGACCGGGGTTGCGCCCCCCAGCGCATCGCGGTCGGCCTGTTGGATCCGCGCGCGCAGAGCGTCGGTTTGCGCCTCGCCCATTCGCCAGCCATAGGCGGTGCCGTAAAGGTCGTAGGCCGGCCGGTGCTGATGCAGCAGCCAGACCCGCTTGCCGGGATGGCGCATGACATAGGTCGGGAATTTCAGGCAGATCAGAGCGTCGAGAGCTCCGCCGCCATAGGAAGTAAAGTCCACCGTCTCGCAATGACCGAGGGCGACGCCTGCCGCCGCCGGCGGATCGAATTGGAATGGCAGCGAGATCTTGTGAATGGAGTGCCCGGCCCGATGCGTCGCCTCGACGAGGCCGTCGACGAGATACTCCGCCCCGCCATGGATGCCGGGCGTATGCACCGTGGCGATTCCCACCCTCATGCCAGGCGGTCCGCCGGATCGGGCTTCTGCGCATAGAGCGCGTAGTCCGGTGGTTGCCGGAACCAGTCATTCACGTCGCTCGGAACGAATCCGGATTCCGCCTGGCCGAGGTCGCAGTCCGCGTCGGCCCGGATCACCCGCACGGCCTGATAGCCTCTCGCCTCGGCGACGAAGCGCAACAGGTCGGGCGGCAGCGGCTTGTTGTGCGTGGGGTCGTAGTGGAAGGTGCAGGCGCCGACGACGAGATTTTCCGGATTGGGCGTTTCGAACATCACGGCCCCGCCAGGCATCAGCGCCCGCAGCGCCCCGTCAAACAGCCTCACCAGCTGCGGGAAGCTCAGATGTTCGACGATGTGGAAGCCGGTGACGGCGCCCAGCGATCCCTCCGGCAAGCCCTCGAGATAGGCGATGGCGTCGCCGGCCACGACGTCATGGCCGAGTCCTTGCGCCTCCTCCACCATGGCGACGTTCAAGTCGACGCCGCGCGCCCCAACGCCGGCGCGGGTGAGTTGCGTGAGCCATTCGCCGCGGCCGCAGCCGATGTCCAGGACGACGCCGCCGGCCGCCACCGCGGCGTTCTGCGTGAAGATCGGCAGATAGCGCTGCGCCCGTCGGGCGATCTCTTCGGTCGGACCGCGAAAGCGGTTTTCAAAGCCGAGATAGAGGCTGTCGAGAGCGTGGTCGTCGAGGCTGTCCAGCGCGGACTTGGCGCGCTCCAGCCCAGCGGGGCCCGCCCGCAGGGCGTCGCTGAGCGTGCGCAATTGGCGCGCTTCCTCGGCCAGGAGGCGCCGGCCGGCCCGAGCATCGGCGGCGTCGCGGCTTGCGCTGGCCTCGGCCGCCTGGGCCTGGTCGATGGCGGCCTGCGAGCGGTCCATAGCGAGTTTCGACTGCACGCGCGCGGCCGCCGCCTCGCGATTGGCCTCGTCGAGCCGGGTCTCGAACTCCACCAGGCTCTTGCGCACCGCAGTCAGCGATGCGTTCACTGCGGCGATCAGCTCCAGATGTTTGACCGCCAGATCGGCCAGCCGCCGGTCCGTCGCCGGCTTGACCAGCAGCGGCATCAAGGGGGCGAAGAAGCGACCCACGCCGGGCAGGCCGGCGAGGCGATCGAGCACGGTGGCCGGCAGCAGCCATTTGATCGTGACGCCATGCTCGCGGCCTTCGGCCGAGCGCCGAAGCGCGCCCAGAACCCTGACCCGGCTGATGTGGCCGGCGCGCAGCGCGGGCAGGTTGTAAGACCTTCCGACCTCGTCGATCTCGCGGCCGAGCACGATCCGGTAGGCTTGGCGCAGGAATGTTTCTTCGTCGAAACCGCCGAAATCCTCGATGCGGTAGACCCGCTGAGCCGGATCGAGTCCGTCAACTTGATCGGCCGGCTGGATCAGCGGGATGGCGGAGGGCGAGTGGCGGGCGCGAGTTCTGACAGGCGCCTCGGCCTGGCCGGGGCGAGCCTCCTCGCCAAGCGCGGCTCTCACCCGGCGCAAAATTCCGTCGATCCCATCGATCCCGCCTGCGGACAGATCATCCATACCGAAGAGGCCTCCTGGCGCATTCGCTTGTTCGCTGTAGCTGGCGCACAGGCCCGAGGCAACCAAGTCCGCCGCGAATCCTGCATCGATCGCGACCTCGGCCGCATACGCACACCGCACAGGGCGGGCCACCTGGATGGCTCCAAGCGGGTGCGTCACGCAAGCGCGACTACAAAGGAGGGGACAGGCCGACAAAATAGCGCGCGCACGCAGTGAGACGAGAGCAGCAAGAATACAATCCGCAAGGCCAGGACGCCGCGCAGCCCAAGCGAGCCAAGAGGTCGCGCAAAAGAGAGCTCGACGGGACGGGGCAAGCGGAATGACGAAGGCAGGGAGCTCGGACTTCACAGCAAGAGGGCAGGGGGCGGCAGCGCTTGCGCTTTCCCTGCGATGGTTGATCGGCATAATGGCGCGGCACCATGCGCGCTCTGTCGCGGAATTTCGAAGACCGACGCGCGCTCATCCCCGGAGTCGACCTCCCCATGCCCCAGCAGACGACAGGCGCCTCTCATGCATAGACTCATACGAAGCTGGGCCGGCCCCGGCGCCGCTTTCGCCCTAGCCGTGCTGGCGTCGGTCGGACCGCTGCGCGCAGCCGACCTCGCCGGTGCTTATTCCGTCGAAGGCCAGAACGCTGGCGACCAGCGCCTTTATCGCGGCGAACTCACCATCACGCCAATCGGACAGGTGTACCGGGTCGTCTGGCGCATCGGCAATGGCGAGAATGTCGGCACCGGCATCGTTCAAAACGACATGCTGGCGGTGGTCTATGTCCAGCAGGGCAAGGCCGGTATCGCGCTTTACGAGGTCCGGCGCGACGGCGTTCTCTCCGGAACCTGGACGATTCACGGAACGCAAAACGTCGGGTCGGAAACCCTCACGCCCAAGAACCGGACCTGACGCGCTCACGTGCGGCTTGCCTAAAGGCCCTCCGCGGCCGCAGCTCAAGCTGCGGTTAGTAGACGCCGAGCTGTCGCCATACCGGCAGCTTTTCAGTCAGAAAAGCTTCAACTTCGGCTTGGATCACGCTCTGGCTCTCGTCGGGGTCGACGATGGTCTTACCCTCCTTCATCCAACTCATGCCGAGACGCTGGAGGGACTGGATGACGTGATCTGTGACCGTCTGTACCTTGGGAGCGAGTTCAGCTGTTTCGCCCCGACCCTTCGCTTCGGCGGTTGCAGCGCGCTCGCCGCCTGTTTCCAGAACTGCCGCAAATATCAGGAGCTCGCTTTGCGGGACCTGTAGGCCGGAGCCGGCCAGCGGCGCGGCGAGAAAGCCGTAGGCACGCCCTTGCAGCATCTTCGCCGCCAAGAGCCGATTAAAGCGCTGAGCCGGTTGAGCGTCGATTGCGGGGTCGGCAGGGCCGCGCACCGGCGCTGGCAGCACCTGTCCGCTATGGACCAAGAGGCTGACCGTCTGAAGGGCCGCGCTGGCGCCCCCTTGGCGAAACACGGGCAGAGCGGCGATTTCGGCGAAGCTGGCCGAGCCTTGCGCCAACAGATCCGCCACGGCGCCGTAGATCTCGGCGTTGCCGTCAAGCTCGCCGACCGGACTGGGAAATTTGAAGCTCACCTTGGCCCGCGGCGTCGCCAGGGCGAAGCGCATGGCTCCCAGCATGGCGTTGTGTTCGACCGCGTTTGGGGTCGCGACGCCACGGGCGAACAGGTCGCGGCGGAACTGCTTGTTGGAGGCGATGTCGCGCAGAGTCTCCTTGAACACAGGATCGCTTTCAGCGCCGATGCGGGCCCGCACCCCCTCCGGCACAGCCAAGGCGTCGATGTTTTCTAGGATTGTGGCGGAGCCGACGAATCCGAGCTTGGCGCGGCCGAACATCTCGGCGACGTCGGCGAAGTGAAATATGAACCAATTGGCGTTAAGATACTCATGAGACAAATAGTTCTTGTCGAGCTTCCCCATCTGCTCGACACGCGGCTGCAGGGCTGGATTGGCCTTGAAGTACGCGGCGCCTTCGCCGACCAAAGCCCTGACGAGATCAAGTCCTGAACTGGTCTGGAGGTCGGAGCGACCGGCGACGCGCTTGGCGTTTTCCCGCATCAGCCGCTGAAGCGGCAGCACCGCGGCCCATCCTGGCATGGCGTTATAGGACACATAGAGCAGGCCGCCAGGCTTCAGCCGTTTGCGGGCGATCTCAATGATGGCGTCCTGGGCCTCCACCGAAACCCAGGTCAGGATGCCGTGCAGCACGATGAGGTCGAGATCGTGCTGTCCCTCTTGCGCCTCATGGGCGAGGTCCTGAAAGCTCGCCTCGCGCAAACTCACGTTGCTGAGCCCGGCCTCCTCGGCCAGACCTCGGGCGTGAGCCACATGCAGCGGATTGAAATCGACTCCTTCGAAATGCGCCTCGGGGTTGGCGGCGGCGTTGATCAGGAAGCCCAGGCCCATGCCAAAGCCCAATTCGAGCACCCGATGGGGCCGCAGCGCCAGCCCGGGATTTTTGCCGACGCAAACGGCTGCGAAGGCAATGTGGGCCGGCACGGTCTCCCGATAGAATCCGAGGGAATATGGGATGTCGGCGACGTAGCCTTCGGTCCAGGCGGTCATGGGCAATCCTTAGCGAGGATCATGAGGGCAGTAGGTGGCAGCTATACAGGCGCGCCCTCCGATTGGAAACCAGGGTGCCGGGACTGGGTCGGCAAGGCCGCACTCTGCTGAGGCCGCGCACGAGCGGCTCTTCGGGCGTCTAAAGGCGTCGAACAAGATCTTCGGCGGCGAACCACCACGCCGGTGCTCGATCCGAGTCGGGGCACGGCTCAAAACGGTGCAACTCCTTGCGTCTGCCCGGGACGACGGCTTGGGACGGTCTCGTCAAGTCTGCGTCGGAAGCGACACCGTCCCGCACTACGTGCGAGGGATTGCTGCTTCCGCATTGTGCTTTGGCTGGCTTTGATTGCGATTCGCCTGTTGTCGAGCCGAGTCGGTATACCTCTAGAGCCATTTCCGATCAGACTGCATCGTAGCCGGCTGCTGCGAAGAAGTTGGCGCATTCGGCTGGCGTGAAGAGGTCGACGATACGGCCGATGGCGTCCCAGAGGCCAACGAGCGTTCGCTCCTCGGCCTTGCGAAGCAGGGCCTTCAGCTTGGAGATGGCGTTCTCGATGGGGTTGAAGTCGGGGCTGTAGGGCGGGAGGTAGAGCAAGCTCGCGCCTGCCGCGTCGATCATCTGGCGCACGCGCGGACCCTTGTGGCTCGACAGATTGTCCATGACGACGAGGTTGCCTGGCGCCAGCTCGGGGCCGAGGACCTTCTCGACATAAGTGTCGAACGCGTCGCGGTTGATCGGTCCGTCGATGACGAAGGGCGCGACCATCCCTGTCGAGCGCAGGCCGGCCACGAAGGTGGTGGTCTTCCAATGATGGGGTGGACGCCCCCCGACGGCTTCGGCGTGCCAAGGTGGAGTTGTTGATACCACTACCACCAGAGGGAGGCGTCCGTGACACAGGTGAGCACCATCGGCCTCGACTTGGCCAAGAATGTCTTTCAAGCGCATGGCGCCGATGTCACTGGCGCACCGGTGTTCCGCAAAAAGCTCCGGCGCGATCAGGTAGTGACCTGCTTCGCCAGTCAGCCACCCTGTGTCGTCGCCATGGAGGCCTGCCCGGGCGCCCATTACTGGGGCCGCACCATCGCGAGCGTCGGTCACGAGGTGAAGCTGATCGCGCCAGCTTATGTGAAGCCGTTCGTGAAGCGGCAGAAGAACGACGCGGCGGACGCCGAGGCGATCTGCGAGGCGGCCCAACGCCCGACCATGCGTTTCGTGGCGGTGAAGAGCGAGGCCAAGCAGGCTTCCGCCGTGAACTTCCGGACCCGCGATGTGCTGGTTGGTCAGCGCACGCAAATCATCAACGCGATCCGCGGTCACCTCTCCGAGTACGGCGTGATAGCGCCGCAGGGGCCCATCCACGTCGAACGGCTGATTGCGGTGATCGAGGATCCGACCTCGGACCTTCCGGAAGCTGCCCGGACCAGCCTTGCCGTTCTCGTGGGTGTGCTGCGCCACTTGTAGGAACAGACCGCCGCCCTCGACGACGAGATCGCCGCGCGGGCCAAGGCCGACGATGTGGCCCGCCAGAGGGTGCCGATGCCTACTGCCACACCCTGCTCCGACAGGCCGGCCTTGATCTCCGACAGCGTGATGTCCGGCTTGGTATCGACCAGGGATCGGATGACCGCCGCGTGCGCCTCGATGCGCTGCGAGCGACGATCTCCGCCGAGCGGCCCTGGCCGAGGTTCCCCCTGCTCACGCGCCAATCGCCGCCATCGGCTGACACTGGCCGCGCTCACGCCAAAGCGTTCGCCCGCTTCACGATGCGACGCGCCGGCCTCAACGGCGGCCAGCACACGAACCCGCAGATCAAGCAACAGTGCTCTCGACATGCCTGCCGGCCCCCAGCCCCGGCAGACAGCTTGAATCACTCTCGCGCTGATTGGGAATCCGCTTCGATTCCTTCAGCTCGGAAACCGCTCTAGCGCAACCATTTACCTGATTTTTTCGGTCTCAACTTCGCGAATGGCTGCAGCGCCATGCACGACGCCGGGCGGCGCGCGGGTTCCACAAGCATGGCGTCACCTGAAATCCCGAAGATCCCGGAGCAGTACCAGTGGGTCGCCTATCTGGCGGGATTGATCGCCGCCGTGTTCACGGGCCTGAAGGCCCTGACGGCGGGGCACAAGGCGGCCGAAACGCAGCAGCACACCATAGACGTCTTCGTCGCCGGCGGCTCGTTCATCGACCTGAAGCCCATCCGGGAGCTGAACGAGCACCTGCAGCATCTGGTCTCGCACACGGCGGCGGCAACGATCGAGCAGCGCAGGACCGCGGACGCCCTGCTCGCCATCTCCGAGCTGATGAAGAGCGAGGCAGAAGGCGACCGCATGCGCGGGGAGGTCGACAGGATCCTGGAAGAGAAGATGCGCGAACTCCGAAGCGCCGAGTTCAAGAGCGACAATCCCCGTCGCCAGAGATGAGTTTCGGGCTTAGACGCCGGTCCGAAGCCCGCATGGTGCGGGCATGTGAAACAGACCATGGCAGCATGCCCGGACGGCCTTCGCTGAGCTCGCCCAGGCTCCTGGCTGTGATCTGTTTGCGCCCCTCTGCACTGGCCCGCCCGGCTCACGCCGTGGCGGCCTTTTGGTTTGCGGGCGCCACAAACGAAAATGGGCCGGTCACGAGGACCGGCCCAGCCTCAGTCGTCCGATGAGATCAGGCGAGGATGAGATCAGCGGTTGTGAAGCCAGCAGCCGTCACGCCGGTCAACACAACCGCGAGGTCGGTGCCCGCGCTGAAGTTGCCGTCCTTGTTGACGTCAACGTACACGGTGTCAGTGGTGTCGTTGAGGACAACACGGGCGGTGCCCGCGAAGAAGCCAGCGATATCACCAGCGACGGCCACAACCGTGGACCCAACGGTCGTGTCGGCACCAAGGTTGAACGCCTTGAGGTCGAGCTTGTCTTCAGCCGCCTGGTCGAAGTTGGTGATCGTGGTCAGCTTGTTGATGGTCGACACGTTCGTCGTGTTGAACTGAACGACATCGGCCTGAGTGCCAGTGGTAAGCGTGATGTTGTTCACGCCCGCGCTGGACGCCAGCACCGTCACACCACCGGTCGGACCACCAACCGCCGAGAAGTCGACCGTCATGTCGCCCTTGTGGGCGGATGCGTCGAACTTCGTCAGGTTGGTGATGCTATTCGCCGCCCCTGCCGTCGCGCCCGAATAGTTGAAGGTACCGGACCCGGTCAAGCTGATTGCTTTAGCATCAGTCGCCACGAGGCTCCGAATGCTGGAAGTCGTTCCGGCAATCGCGGAGTCATCCGACTGGTTGATCGTGAGGTTTTCGACACCAAGGACGGAAATGGCAGTACCCGCACCGGCCGTAACGTCACGCAAGTTCAGGGTAGCCGAGTCGTTGGAGCCAGTGGCACCAGCGAAAGTGAATGTAGCGACATCGGTGATGGTGCCGCGCACGCCAACCTGAGTCGACAAAGCCACGTTGGTGAACGTAACCGCACCAGTGGTGTCTGCAGCTGCCGAACCACCCTTGTCCCACACCGCAACAACGCCCGAGGAGTCACCGAGGTCGACGGTAACCGCGAACGTAGCTGCCTCACTAACGAAGATGTTTTCAACGCTCTTGAGGACCGGCTTCACAGCGGCCGCCGGGGAGGCATCGAAAGACGCGTTCAGGGTGTCATTGCCGCCGCCAGCGTCGATGGTGTCGGCGGTGTTGAGCGAGTTCGCGACAGCATCACCACGGATCGTGTCGTCGCCAGCAGTGGTCTTATTCGCGGTCACGCTGTTATCGGGGGTGAACGTGTCAGCGCCGACGGCCAGCGTGAAGGTCTGCCCGGCGATTCCGCCGCCCGTGCTGGACTGGGTCACGATGCCGGAGATGGCAGCGTCGGCCTGAGCGTCCGTCGCGGGAGTGGTCGCGATCGGAGCGAGGAAGGCGCGGCCAGCGTTGCCGGCAGCGGTGCCATTGTAGGCGACGATCTCGTTGCCCTGGTCGACATGCGAAGTGAAGGTGTTCGCGGAAGCGATCTTCGCATCGGAGATCGTCTTGTCGGTGCCCTGGGCGCCGTCAAGGATGTTGATCGCGATGTTGTTGACGTTCATTTTGCCGCTGGTGAGCTGGCCGAGGTAGAACTTCAGGCCATCGGCGTCGGCGTCACGGTTGAACAGGGTCTTGTAGATCGAGTTGACGATCTGAACGTTGTTCTGGCCCGCGAAGCGGATCTTGAACTCGTCGGTCGCGGCGAGGTCGCTGATGGCGCTCAGGTTCGCGCCATTGTTGGTCACGCCGTTGAAATAGGCGAGGCCAAGCGGGTCAGCGGGGCGGCCGAACAGGGCGACGTATACGCCTTGGATAGTTGCCATTGGGTGGTGTCCTTTTATCTCTTCAAAGCTGCACCGCTTCGGTCGCTATCGACTCGGACCAGAGCAGGTGGAGAAACTCGTACAGTAATCCCCATAGGTTGCAAACCGGAATTTTGGGGTCCGAGCAGAAATTTTCCGGTGTGTGGTTCGCGCAACACTCAGACGAAAACTAGATTAACTCGCTGAACTGAAAGGAAAAATCGGGAAAATGGACTGAAACTGCGCTGCTTCGGACTAATATAATTTGCCTGTTCAGAGTTTATTCATATTCGTTAAACAGTGGTGACCTTGGGCTTGGCTAACCCGCGGGTCGCCCTGCAGATTGTTGCCTCAGCGCGCCTGGGAAATAACTGAGGCTTTACCATGAAGATGCCTGGAAAGCGGCCAAGCTCATGGAGCGGCTTAGCCTTCGGCGAATGCCTCCACGCAGGCGATCCGGGTTCGCGTGTCGGATCGTTCGTCTGGACGTCGCGGATCTCAGACCGAGAGTCTGGGCTCGTCGGGAGCAACCCTTCTTGGGGGACGCTCTTCTTAAGTGTCGCCTCATTGCGGCGCCACCCTGAACAGCCCGATCGGCGGCGTCGGCCATGTCATAGCGGGTCGCGATTCGGCGTGACTGCTTGAGTTTATTGAAGCGGCGCTCGATGCGGTTGCGGAACGCGTAGACGAATCCTTCGACCGGTGCTTGGACGATGCGGTTGCGCTTGTACGGAATGACGGGCTCGGCCCTGCGCTTCCGAAGGTCGTCGCGAATGGCGACCCTGTCGTAGCCCTTGTCGGCGATCAGGACCTTCGGTGGTGGCCCCGCCTGGCCCATCAATAGGCCGTCGCCCTTTGTATCGGCGGTCTCGCCCAGCGTCAGAACGAGCCCGACGGGCAGGCCGAGGCCGTTCGTCCGGGGGTGGATTTTTGTCGTGAGGCCACCTCGCGAACGGCCGATAGCGTGGCCGCCAAGGGGCCCGGAGTATCCGCCTTTTTTGCGCCCGCCGAGTGCTGGTGGGCGCGCACGATGGTGCTGTCGATCATTTGTACCGTCTCTTGGGCGGCGCGCCGGTGCGGGCGGTCCAAAAGATTGCATCGAGGATGAGGCGGTTCGGAGGGCGACCACTCCGAGCGCCGGTGCGCACCAGAAACGGCGCGAAGAACGCCCACTCTTCGTCCGACATCAGCCCGCGCACGCCGCCGCTCCCCCGCAAAGAGCAGCTTTGAATCAGCCCTCTGGCGATTTGGGCTCCCCTTTGTCAACACGGCCTAAGTCGATGGTTCGAAGCCCCGGCCTAATCCGAGTGAACGCAACCTTCTTCCGGCTTGGCAGCCGATAGCGGAGGTGCGCCAGATCACGCCGAGGGCGATTGCTATGGACTAATCATAAGAATACTGCCGCTGAAGCTCTCTCGGGCTCATCGAGCCCGGCAGCGACAGACGACCAGGGAGAACGTCATGGCCAGCATCCAAGGTGTCTATGTTGCGCTCTTCAATCGGCCAGCCGATCCGGCCGGGCTTAAGTTCTTTAGCGACGCCACCGGTAACGGAAAGGATTTGACGAAGATCGGTGACCTCGCCTCCACTGCGGAGTACCAGACGAGGTTCACAGGACAGTCGAACACCCAGATCGTCAACTCCATCTACAAGAGCCTGTTCAACAGAGACGCAGAGCCCACAGGCCTCTCCTTTTTCGTTGACGCTCTCACATCAGGCCGACAGACGATCAACACGATCGCCATCAACATCCTCGATGGCGCATTGGGGGCCGACAAGACGCTGATCGATCTCAAGGTGTCGGCGGCCGACCTGTTCACCAGCCACATCGACACCAGCGCCGAAATCTCCGCCTATAACGGCACCTCCGCCGCCAATGCCGGGCGAGCCTATCTTTCCGCGGTGCTGACGACGCTGCCATCGGTGACCCAGGTCGACGCGGCGATCGCCGGCATCGTATCCGGCGCAGGCGGCGGCACGGGCGGCGTGCCCGGTCAAACCTTCACGCTGACGGCGGGAGCGGATAATTTCCTGCCAACGGCGACAAACGCGGCCTTCAAAACCACCGATAACGATGACACGTTCCGCGCCAATGTGACGGCGAACAGCCTGACCTCGGCCGACAACATCGACGCCGGCGGCGGCAACGACACCTTGAACGCGCTCTACACGGTCTTGACAACTGCCAAACCGGTGCTGACCAACCTCGAAAATGTTTTCGTCACCGCTACTGGAAACACGGTTCAGCTTGATCTTAGCGACTCGACAGGCGTAGCAGCGCTGTGGAACAAGAGCTCGAGCACCGTGTTCCAAGGAGTTGGCATGAAGCTCGGCACTGACGCCGGGCTGACGGGCGCCATCACTGAAACCACGGTCTTCATCTATCCAGCCGCGACTGGAACAGAAGACAAGGCGACGTTGCAAGTGCGCGAGGCGACCTTCAACACAGCCAATAAGGCCGTGTTCATTGACGCCATCGAACATCTCACCATCCAGCAGTCGGACGATCCGGCGACCCCGGGCAATGTCTCCACCATCGCGGGCCTCCAAACCCTTGCCGCCCGGACCATCGATATCACGGGCGAAGGCGCCCTCAATTTGGGAGGGGCGCAAACCCAGGTCCCGAAGCTGACCACCCTTGACGCCTCCCATCACAAGGGAGACATGACCTTTGACGTCAACACCGCTGCATCCCCCCCGACGCAGCCCTTGACCATCCTGCCCTCGGCCCAAGGGGTCAACACCATCACACTCAAGGCCGGCAACGGCCTGCCGGACGTGATCCAGTTCACCGCCGACAACGTCTCGACCGTCGGCAAGCTCACGACCGTCGCCAACTTCAACCAGAACGCGGAGGACAAACTGGACCTCAAGGCGTTTGCGCTAGGCTCGGACACCACGGTCGGGACCACCGGGGCGACGCTGACGGGCGACACGGCCGGCTTCTTCACCGGCACCAACCGGGTTGTCCTCAACGACGCCACCGACACCATCTATGTGGATATCAACAAAGACGGCAATTTCAGCGCCACAACGGACCTTGCGATCAAGATCACCGGCGTGACGGCGGCCGGGTTCACTGCGGCGGACCTCGTCCTGTCCTGAGAGGCGCTGCGGGGCTGACCGGGTCAGCAAGGTAAGAGAGAGAGAGAGAGAGAGAGAGAGAGAGCGGCTGACCCGGCCGATCTCTCTCTCTTCATTCACGAGACCCGCTCGTGGGCGAGGCCCTCGACCTGCATGGCTCGGTGCGGCTTTCATCGTGAGCTGGAGAGTCGGCCCACGATCCCACGCCGGAAACCGCGATTGATTCTGGGGGACACCCAAAGGGGCGATCTGTCGTCGGCAGATGCCGGCGGATCTCGCGACTCAATGGGTTCTAAGTAGGCTTGAGCGTCAGGCTGTAAGTCGGCTCCGGCAGGCGCGACCTCACAATGGCTCGCCCTCCGCACCTCCACACTCGACCACCTGATCGGCGCAACCGGGGCATGTTGTTTGCCTTCGCCGGCGATTGCCATCGCTCGGCCGGAGAACCAGCCCAGACCCGATCATCCAGTCCGTCCCGATTTCTCTGGGTGCCGAGTAGGCCTGGGCGCGCCATAGCCGTATCCTGATCCTGATGACCGACTTGGCGGCGAAAGCCTCGTCGAAGGCGCTGGCCCCGTTTATGGCGCTGGGCCTTACCGCGGGTCACGCCAAACTCGCGGAGTGCATCGGGAGCGGCGAAACGCTCGTGAGGCGGCCGAGAATTGTGGGTTTGCCGAAGCTACAGCGCGAACTGTTCTGAAACCAATCTACGCCCGGCTGGACGTTTGACGGCGAAGCGAACCCGCCGCCCTCCAGAGATGGGGGCCGAAGAAGTACCGATCCGGATGACCCTTCAGAATTTGTAACTTGTGCCGAGCCGAACAGTGTGAAGTTCAGGTCGCTGCTCGGCCGAGCCGCCTGAATACAGGATCGAGGAAACATTCTTATAGTCCTCGAATTTCGTGAACCGGTATTCGACCCTCCCAGTCCATTGCGGGGTGATGAGATACTCGACACCTGCCCCGAGGATCCATCCCCATGTCCTGTGCGAAGCGGCTTCAGAGTAAACCCCTGCCGCTACCCCAAAGACGTTCGATGGGGGAAGGGCGACCCCGTAGGAATTTTGCAGGCTGGCATATGCGACGCCAGCGGTTCCGTAAATCAGAGCGTTCTTGTAGGCGAAACCGATGCGACCGCGAACCGAGCCTTGCCAGTCGATTTCGGTTGAGGCCTTTGCCACATAGCCCGGAGCCGCATTATCTGCGAGCGACAGCGCGCCCTTCAGCCCCGACTTCTCGAAATCGACTTCTACGCCAGAAACGACGCCCTGCTCCACTTCGAAGTTGTAACCGGCGTGAACACCGCCGACGACGCCATTCTGATTATAACCGGTATCCAAGCCCAGCATGGACAAGGGCAGCTTTACCGGGCCTAGAGCGGTTTCCGAGCTGAAGGAATCGAAGCGGATTCCCAAATCAGCGCAAGAGTGATTCAAGCTGTCTGCCGGGGCTGGGGGCCGGCAGGCATGTCGAGAGCACTGTCGCTTGATCTGCGGGTTCGTGTGCTGGCCGCCGTTGAGGCCGGCGCGTCGCATCGTGAAGCGGGCGAACGCTTTGGCGTGAGCGCGGCCAGTGTCAGCCGATGGCGGCGATTGGCCCGTGAGCAGGGGGAACCTCGGCCAGGGCCGCTCGGCGGAGATCGTCGCTCGCAGCGCATCGAGGCGCACGCGGCGGTCATCCGATCCCTTGTCGATACCAAGCCGGACATCACGCTGTCGGAGATCAAGGCCGACCTGTCGGAGCAGGGTGTGGCGGTAGGCATCGGCACCCTCTGGCGGTTCTTTCGCCGGCACGGTCTGACGCTCAAAAAAAGTCGGCGCATGCCGCGGAGCAGAGCCGGCCGGACATTCTGAGGCGGCGGCAGGCCTGGTTCGACGACCAGCTTGATCTGGAGCCGGAACGCCTGCTCTTCATCGATGAGACGTGGGCGACGACCAAGATGACGCGGGCCAGGGGACGAGCCCCTCGGGGCCAGCGGCTGCGCATGAGCGTGCCGCACGGGCATTGGAAGACCACCACCTTCGTGGCCGGCCTGCGCTCGACAGGGATGGTCGCGCCCTTCGTCATCGACGGACCGATCAACCGCGACGCGTTCGAGACTTATGTCGAGAAGGTCCTCGGCCCCGAGCTGGCGCCAGGCGACGTCGTCGTCATGGACAATCTGTCGAGCCACAAGGGTCCGCGCGTGCGCCAGATGATCGAGGCGGCAGGCGCGAGCTTGCTCTACCTCCCGCCCTACAGCCCCGACTTCAACCCCATCGAGAACGCCTTCTCCAAGCTGAAGGCCCTGCTTCGCAAGGCCGAGGAGCGAACGGTCGTTGGCCTCTGGGACGCCCTCGGCCGTATCGTCGACCTCTTCACACCAGCCGAATGCGCCAACTTCTTCGCAGCAGCCGGCTACGATGCAGTCTGATCGGAAATGGGTCTAGATACAGTTCAGTATGGTCCGTCCCCCATGCATATCCCAACTGCGCACCAATATAAGCGCCCTCCCAGCGGGCCACGTTAACATCTTCGTACTGTGGATAATGGGGTCGGGACGCGTAGTCGGCGGCGAGCGCCCTCGTCGATGCGCAGAAGGCGAGAGTCAGCATGGCGAAATTCTTCATCGTTTCAGCCGAATACGTGAGTTTCGTTAAGCCAACGCTATTCCGCTAACCTTAACGGATGGCTAATTTCGTGGCCGAAACTAAGTTGTTGAACCTGCCTCATTTCCGCTCCCGAACCGGCCTCGAAGCCGCGAACATCGGCCATTGGCAACGGCCATGGCCGGGTGCACGGACGAGAAGGTGCGACCCAAGAGGGACGGCACGAAGGGGCTGGCCCATCTGCCTGCTGCGCCTCCATCGACAGCGCGAAAGTGACGCTTGCCGATCGGCCCATGGATGGCGTGGGGGTCTGCAAGGACGGGTTCTCCTTGTTTGCGAGATGGAGGACACCTGCAGGTCTGCTTCAAGGAATGCAGGGGGCGTCGGGCCGCCCTCATCCCGTCTGGTTCAGGTCGTCGCTGTCGTCGTCATCAGTCGTCTTCTACGGCCTTGATCCGCAAGGAGCCCGACGCAGCAATGTGAGTACGATCGAATTGAAACACTCTCGACGCACACGGCCTGAACGCGGAGGCACGGATGCGTCGAGAGCTAGAGGATGTTGGCTACGTCACCCGCCATCGTCGATCGGTGTGGACCGTAAGCGGATCGACTGGCCGCGCCAGCCACTCGCCATCATGTGGAGGGCGTCATCGATCCCTGCAGTCTGGCGGGCTGTCCGGTTGACGGCGTGGTCATCGCTCCTTTCGCCGGAATCGGCAAGGTCGGCGTCGTTGCTCGGCGACCTGGACGGGGAGCCGAATTCATCGAACTCAACCCTGCGCAGGCCGAGGTCACCCAACGACGGTGCGGCGCGCCGCCCGGCGCCGGCCAAACGGGACAGCGTGGACACTGGCATGAGCAAGAAATTCCGAGGCCTGATGACCATTCGTGGCCCGACGGCTTCAATCCGGCGATCTCTCCCTATGGCTGGCCCGGATTCGTCCGGGCCATCTTCTTGGGCGGCAGTCCGCGTCCTATGGCGGAACGCCCTGATCGTACCAAGGACGGCCGCCGTCCTCCTCGCCTGCGAGGCGGCATCCCGCGTCACCTCGGTCTGGGCTAAGGCAACTGATCACAGACAAAAACCCCGCGCTGCTAACAGCGCGGGGCCTCTGTCCGCGTCGGAGGGGGCTTAAGATCAATCTACGTAGCTGACCCACAGTCATCAAGCCTGCATTTGCGCCAGTGACGGATGTGCTCAGGCGGCGGACGCCGCCTTCGCCTTCTTCGAGCGCCTTCGCATCGTCGGCGCAGCTCCCGCGCCGGTCGCTCTCCTGCGCCCCCGGCGGCCGCCTGATCCGCTTGGCGCGGCGCAGCCGTTCAACCCCGGCCATTACGCGTTCGCGGATCATGGCCCTCTCAAATCCGAGAACACCGCGCTCCGCCCGGCTGACAGCCCCCGATCCAGTATAGGCGGGGCGCCGCCGACATGCTCGGCGAGCTCCGGAGCAAAATCATTCAATTCCTTCGAGGTCGGCTTGGGCCAGAGGTCGCGGCCAACGATCTGACGGCCGCCAACCGCGCGTCCAGCAATACGCCATTAATGCGTTCCGAAATCGTCTGTGCGGGGTGCTAAACGGTCCGGCTGGCGCGCTATGTCATTTAGCGTTCATAAAACGACACCTTAACGCTTTCGTCCTGCAACCCAAATTGGACATAAGTCGTTACCCCTCGGGCGTCAGGATCGATTGACGCCCTCTTTATCGTCCGGATCCGGGCGGATGCATTGAGTGACGAGGGACCTAGAATGGGTGTCACTACCCCCGCCATCGTTGTTGACAAAAGTGCGCTTTTACGCGACGGGCTTGTGGGAATACTCAAGCAGACTAGCATCAAGGTGATTGCGGCCGGCGCAACGCTTGACGATTGCCGATCCGCGGACGGCAAGGCCAAGCCGAAACTGGTCCTAGGCTCGCTGAGCGCTTCCGACGACTTGGCCGAATGGATCGGCGCGGTTCGGGCCGAATATCCCGACGCCAAGGTTGCAATCCTGTCCGACCGCGCCGACCCCGACCGGGTGGGCATGGCGCTGCGGCTGGGAGTCGACGCCTTCGTCTTGAGCAGCCTGTCGTCCGAGGCCTTTATCGGGGCGCTCGAACTCTGCCTGCTCGGCGTGAGCGTCCTGCCGTGCGGCCTGTTCAGCGTGCCGATAGGCGCGGAGGCGCCCGACAAGCCCGCCATGCGGGGACTTCCGGCGCCCCCCAAGCTCATCGCCACGAACCCGGCTTTCGTCGAGGACGGTCCACGTTTGTCAAGCCGGGAGGTCAGCATCCTGCGCCTGTTGATCGAGGGCCGATCGAACAAGCTCATCGCCCGTGAGCTCGACATCGCGGAAGCCACGGTGAAGGTTCACGTCAAAGCCGTCCTGCGGAAGATAAGGGTTCAAAACAGGACCCAAGCCGCGATTTGGGCTATGTCGAACGGGATCGTATCGTCCGATGCTGATCTGTTGGTGAACGTGATCCCGGCCATCACTGGCCAGAGTGGCAGTCCTATCCACGCCTGATCAGATCAAATCTGGCAATCGGAGATCACGATCACGAAGGCGCCGCGCCGGTCAATCGTGGCTTTGATGGATGAGCCGGTTCAACCGCTGCCGACACGGATGGCGTCGTTGTGGTCGTAGACGTCCCCGGCCTGTAGCCCTGGTGGCTGACGCGCGGCAAGTTGGCGTGGTTCTCCATGAGCATGTGCGTAGAAGATCACCCCGGCCGCCCGTAGCGCGCCGTGAATTACGTCCACCAGATGATCGGGAACGCGACCATTCTAAGTTCTTTGACCAACCGTCGATGACGTGGGCCGGACACGGTATCGTGTCGCTGAACGAAGCCCTTCTCGTGAGGAAGAAGAGTCCTGGCAAGCTGAGAAGGGCTGGCTGGATTAGCGTTCGACCGGTGTTCCGCCTAGTCCGCCACATCGACCTTTGCCTGAACCCTCGCCTGAAGATTGACAAGCTCCAACTCTAACCATTCCTCACGGCTCTCGAGGCTCATCGCGGCCCACTGTTGGGCGGATATGGGCTTCGACCCAGCCTGCTCGAGTTCAGCCTTGAGCACATCGAACACCTGACGTTCGTGACCGCGCAACGTGCTCAATCCCAAGTTCCTCACGATGGTCCCCCTGCGACTCAATTCTCCTTCGCAGGAGACGAATGGACATAGGTGGGCGTTAGCTTGTCAACGTATGACGGTCGATTTGGAGCACCGATAGCCAGCTTCAAGCTGGTCCTCTGGCCTAGTCCGTTCGTCTGCGTAGCCCGTTTCAAAAAAGCCCGACTAGGACCGCTTGATCGCAGCCCGTTCAGTTTATCGAGCCGAGATTTCAGCCAGTCAGACGTCCTATCAGGCTCATCGCCGTCCATTGTTGGTCGGTCAGCGACGACGCATTGGCCACCGCAATCCAGCGGCTCGAAAACGCGGTGGGACAAGGATCGCCTTCCGACAGGGCTTGACGCGAACGAGCCAGTGCCAGCCGAGGCGGTGTGGCATTATGCCCTTTGACAACATTCCACCCACTAACAGAATAGAGCCACCAACTGGGTGACTTCTTCAGCTTTGGCCCGGATGGGACCCCGGCCATCATAGTGGTGGTCGGGGCTACTGCTGCAGACTAGTTCAATCACCTTTCGCTAAGCATCGGCTTCAGCTTTGAGGTAGCGTTGGGTCGTGGTGAGGGCGCTGTGACCCGCCAAACCGCCAACGGATGAAATCCTTCTGGCGGCCATTGTGATGAATGTTCTGGGCCCACTGTGCGAGCTACAGCCCACAAACCCCAGCCGCTGATACCAACTCTTAGGAGGTTGACGATGACAGCCGGGGAGGGGGCGTTGCCCCGCTCGGTCACCAACTGCCCGTCATCCGGTCCAGCCTTCGTCGTCGCCTGTTGAAGGTCGAACTGGGTCTTGCGCAAGACGCGGTTCAAAGGCATGACCCGACCGGATTTACCCTTCGACGCTTTGTTCTCCAGCATAACGCAGTTTCCGACCTGGCCGGAGAATTCGTCACCATTGCCTACGGGAGGCTTGCGACGTGCTTGGCCCGAAGCCCCGCTTTGACGGACAACAGTAGCTGGTCCAGTCCGTTGGAATACGTATGCGAGCCCGAGACGCCCGGGTTCCTCCAACTTGAGCCGTAGCGCAAGAGTTATTCGGCGTGTTGCGACTTGAGTCCCTCAATCTCGGCTTTTAGCCGGTCTGAACGTTCCATCAGGTTCATCCCGGCCCATTCCTCGTCGGAGATAAACACGCCGTGCCGCTGTAATTCGAGGCGGACCTGATCGAAGACCCCCTGTGAGTCGGAATGATCCTCTGGCACTGTATGCTCTGTCGTCATTGGCTGGCTCCACAGTCTGACCTAAGGCAGCGGGAGGAATGAACGTCGGTGTGGAATCGCACCCACCTGCCTTTCGACGTAAAGGATGCCAGTGCAGCGGTCTCCTGAGATGCCCGTCCTCTTCCCAGCATCGCATCGGAATTGATAATGTACGTTCACGTTGGCGATATTTTGAAAGCTGGCGAGAGAGGCAGAACTTCGCACCGATCCTTGGCGAACCGGCGTCCAAGCGAGCGCTTCTAACGTTTGCATTGTCGAAGCTTGGCCCATTCTCGCGACCGAGGAACCGCCTGTTGGTATAAAGCGCCCATGACGTGGCCGGTGGATGAGTTGGCTTGTCAGCCGCGCGTATCGGCAAGTCGACGTGTGCAAGCTCTCATGCTGATGATTTAGCTGGCGACGACAATGCCGCCGAGATTACGGTCACTATCAAGAAAACTCTCATGAGCCAGTTCATGTTCGACTCCTCCGATCTAATTCAAAGGGTCACACGGTCGTCGGTGATCGTCGGTGCGCGGTGGCACCGCGGGTTCTAAGGCGCGGGCTATCGTTGTCACCTGGGGTTCCAGCGATCCTTCGTGTTGACGCGGACCCGGTCAGAAATCCGGCTGAAAGCCGAAGGATTGTTGGGGGAGGTTGACCTCGAGGCCGAGGTTTACGAATGAGTCTGGTTGGCCTTGCGTCTGGGCCGCGCAGTGTGAAGGACCTTACATGCGACCATCGCATCGCTGCGGTAGGGTGGGCTGGGTTGCAACACACAGCCGTTGGTGATCCTTTGCGGCGCGGGCGTAGCTGAGCCTGCCCTCGGGGCCAAGCCCGACAGCGCGAGGGTGAAGATCGCGAACACGTTCAATAGGGCGTGACGAGGAGGGCCAGGTCCTCGTCGACCCTGACGCATCTCGCGCCCCGTCAACCGATGGTGGAGTTCATGTCGGCCGAATGTCGCAGTGGTTTCTACAGGCCATGGCGTCCACCGTTCAGGACCCACCCGCTTTTGTGTAGGGCTTCTTGGAGCAACAGGGCCAAAGGCTGTTGAAAGATGGGGTCGAACTCACGACACCGGAGGTGAACCTCGCGGAACTTCGCACGGGTTGTGAGGCGTTCGTCGCCAAGGAGCCTCCTGTTTTGATCCAGCTTGGGATCGCCTGATCGGAAAGAATGGCGACGGATCGTCGCGGATTGATTTAAAAAATGATTAAAGACGCGCACTTAGCGCGTTTTGCTGAAACTTTATCGCGAATTAGAGAGTTTCTCCGGTATGCACGCCGGTAGATAGTGACGCGGCTTTATCGTCCATGAACAGTTGACGCCGCCGATGACGAGGAACCTAGAATGGGTAATAGTTCTCCCGCTATTGTCGTCGAGAGGAATGCCCTGCTACGCGATGGGCTCGTCGGCTTATTGAAGTCGACCCACATCAAGGTGATAGCCTCAGGTTCCACGCTCGACGAATGCCGTTCCTTTGCGGTTAAGGTCAAGCCAAAGCTAGTCGTTGGATCGCTGGATGGCGCAGACGACCTCGCAGCGTGGATCGGTTCAGTGAGGGCCGACTATCCGGAAGCGAAGATTGCGGTCTTGTCAGACTGCGCCGACGCTGAGCGCATCAGTTTGGCCTTGCGGCTGGGCGTTGGCGCCTTCGTGCTGAACAGCATGTCGTCGGCGGCGTTCATCGGGGCGCTTGAGCTATGTCTCATGGGAGTCACGATTCTGCCCTGCGGGTCATTCCTTGCCCAGGACTTGGCGCAGATGCTCAGCTTTCCGGCACCCCCCAAGCCGATCCAAGTCATAGCCAACATAGCCGACGGCCGGCCCCGTCTTTCCTCCCGCGAAGTCAGCATCTTACGACTATTGATTGAAGGGTGGTCCAACAAACTTATCGCCCGTGAGCTAGCTATCGCCGAAGCCACGGTGAAGGTCCACGTCAAGGCCGTCCTGCGCAAGATACGGGTTCAAAACAGGACCCAAGCAGCGATTTGGGCTATGTCGAATGGCGTTCTCTCATCGGATGCTGATCTGACCGTGGACATGGTTCCGGCCATCACGGTTCAGAGCGCCATACCCGTTCACGCCTGATCGGTTCGAATCTGGTCGAAGCTGGTCACAGAACCCTCTCGCTTCGTGATCGTAGCCTCGCCTTACGAATGAGTGTCGTTGCAAGACACGCGATGAAAATGTCGTTCGGCCGGGTGTCACTGGAGTGTCGGCCGGCGCCTCGCGGCAATCTCACCCGCTGGCCTGGTCCGTTTGCGACGAGGCGCGGCGCCGCAGCGCGGTTCCGCCGGTCGAAGCGGGACGGAGTTGAAGCTCGGCGCCGCCGGAATCAGGTCGGATGTTCAGATGGCTTTGCGGGAAGGTCGTTCAACGCTCAGTTTAGCATGCGCTAAACGATGAGCGGCGTGGGCTCGATCGCCCTTTGCGCCGGTCAAAGCCCGACGAGGAACAGGGCGACGACGGGCGCGGCTTTCGACTCCACCGGTCCGGCTTCGCCTGCAGCTCAAGCCCAGCGGGTTCCGCTGTCGCCACCGTCCAGATTGGCCAATGTCTTCAGACAGATTGGAAGTGGCCAGCCGCCGCTCTCCGCCCTCCCGATCGAGAAACACGCCGCGTCAGAGACAATCATCGTCAAAGGTCGTAGCACGACCCTAAGTAGATCATGCAAAGCCTGAGCTAAAGCGTGCAGCGACTAAACCATTGGGACTAGACGGTGGTAGCCGGTCTAAACACGCTTACGGCTTCTGAATTAATGTGAGCTAAATGTGTTTTACTGTATCATAGTTTTATGGGCTTGCAGCCCTCGGGGCGGCCTGAACACAGGGCCGTCACACCGCCTGCCTCGATGTGCTCCTTACGGCATCTCTCGGCAGAGCAAACAGGGTAACTGAGGTGTCGACGATGGCGAATATGATCTCGACAGTTGTACTGGAGCCCAACGTGCTTCTTCGCGAAGGGCTTCTCAAGATACTGGAGGGAAGGCGCTTCAAGATTGTGGCCGCGGGGGCGCGGCTGGAACAGATCATTCCGACGCTCGGCAAGCTCAAGCCAAACCTTTTCATCGTTTGCCCGGAAGTCGTCTCGGGCGACGTCAAGGCGCTGCTGACGACGCTTCGACAGGGCTATCCCGACGCCCGGGTCGCCATCTTGGCGGGGAGCCCTGATCATGCGCAAATGCAGAGCGCCGTGAGCTTTGGGGCCAACGCCTATCTCCTCAAGAGCATGTCGTCGGAGATCTTCATCAAAGCTTTGGAGCTGTCGCTCCTAAACGTGACCGTGGTGCCCACCGAGGCGTTCCGGAACGCGGAGCCGACGCCAGAGCCGATCCAGGCGCCTGCCGAGCCCAAGGGCCTCATGGTGGAGGCGCGATCACCGAGCCCTGTCCCGCGGCTCTCGGACCGGGAGATCAGCATCCTGCATTCGCTCGTCCACGGCGAGAGCAACAAGCACATCGCCCGCGAATTGGAGATCGCCGAAGCGACCGTCAAGGTCCACGTCAAGGCGATCCTGCGCAAGATCCGGGTTCGCAACCGGACCCAGGCGGCGATCTGGGCGATGTCGAACAGGTTGCTGCCGAGCGCCACGGCGGCCGCGCAGGTCACCGAGTCGCCCCTGTTTCAGGCGTCCCTGCCGATCCACGCCTGATCGAAAGCCGGGCTCGCGGCCGAAATACTTTCGCCCGCTTCGTCGCGAAGCGGGCGTTTTCCTGCGGTGACGCGGAGCAGACGCGCCTCAGCCGCTGCGCCCCCGTCCCGCGTCGGTCAGCACCAGGCCGGTGATGTGGTCCTCAAAGCCGCGCAAGGCGCGGGCCGGTTCGGCGATCAGCGCGGGCGTGACCTCGCCGGCCTTGAACACCAGCACGAGGTCGTCGATGGCGTCCACGGCCCGGTAGAGGTCGGCGGACTCCAGCGATCCGGGCAGGTCGACGATCACCAAAGCGTAAATCAGCCGGGCCTGGGCGATCACATGGGCGATCCAGTCGGGGCTGGTCGCAGGCGCGTCGGTGTCCTCGCCAGACTCCTGCGGCCGGCAGGGCAGGAAGGCGAGGCCGGTGGCGTCGTCCCGGACCACGACCTTGCCAATGCTTCCCGCGGAGGCCGCCACTCCCAGCGCCCCGACCGACGCGTTGGGGCTGAAGCTGCGCGTCAGGTGGGCTCCGCGGCAGTCTGCGTCGACGAGAAGCACGTTCCGGCCGACCGACGCGGCCAGCAGCGCCAGATTGGACGCGATGGCGCATTGCCGGGGATCGTCTCCGATGCGGGCCACTCCGATCACGGCGGAGCCGGAGTTCTTCATTTGGGTCTCGAATTTGGCGAGGAGGAGCCCGATCGCCCGGGAATAGTCGGAATTCGGCCGGCGCAGGACCTCGCGCATCCAGGCCGGTTCAAAACCGCTTGGGACTGGATGCACGCCATGCCTGGGCTTGCGCGCCTGCTCGGAGCGACGGGACGCGATGATGGGCGGGAAGGCGCCCAGGCAGGGCAGGCCGGCGGTGCGCTCCAGGTCGTCCGCGGTCCAGATCGACTGGTCGAGCCGCTCGCGAACCGCGGCGATCGCCAGGCCGAGCAACAGCCCGCTCATGCCGGAGATGGCCAGCAACGCAAGGTTCGACGGCCCCGATCGCGTCGTCGGCGGGGTCGCGGCCGTGAGGACGCGCACGTCGGAGAGCGGGAACGACAGTTGCTGCGCGGTCTGGGCGTAACGGCTGAGAAAGCCCTGGTAGAGCGCCTGCTGATTTTCCGAGGTGCTCAAGAGCTCACGCAGCATGAAGGCGCGCCGTGTCGGGTCGACCGGGCCGGCGTTGCCGTTCTTGAACTCCTGAAGGTGGCGGTCGGCCTCCAGGGCCTGCTTGCGCAGATCTTCGATGCGCTGCTCCAGCCACGTGATCGCCTCGCGCGTGAGCCGGTTGGCGCTCGCCGATTGCGCGTCCATGTAGCTGTCGACCATGGCGTTGGCGATCGCCGCGGCCTTGATTTTGTCGTGCATGGTGACGTTGATCTCGATCACCTGCGAGGCCCCGATGCGTTGCACGACGACGAGCTGGCGCATGTGATCGACGGCGCTGCGCAAGCGTGCCTCGTGATCGTCGGCCACCGGACGCGGGCAGGCCATCCACTGCGGAGGGCAGATGCGGGCCCATGCGCTGCGAGACTCCAAGGCCCCGTTGAACTCGCCGTCGTCCGTGAGGCTGAGCTTTTCGACGACACGCTCCATAATGGTGGAGGACTGCAACACCACCACTTGGCTTTCGATGTAGCCGAGTTCCGCCACATTGGTCGGGATGGCGTCCTGGTCCTGCACGGCCCTCGGCTTCTTGACGTCCAGAAGCAACGTAGTCCTGGCGGTGTAGCGCGCCGGGATGAAGGCGATATAGGCCAGCCCCAGACCGACGCAGATCAAGAGCGACATCAGTGTGATCGGCGCGCTGCGGCGCAGGAAGGCGACGAGGCTCGAAAGGTCGAGCACCTCTTGGTCGGCGCCGGCTTCCGGGTGAAGAGCGCGACCGCCGGTGATCCTTGGATTGGTGAGCAGCATGTGAGTATCCCGGATCGTCGTTAATTGCTGGTCGCCAGCGCGCCCGAATAGGCGCCGGCATGAAGCGTGATAGCGACGGTGTCGCCCGGCAGGATCTCGGCGTCCTCGGTCGCATGCACGGCCGCGGGGCTCCCCGAACGATAGATCACGAACTCAGGCTTGCCGGTGTTCCCGCTGATCAGCTGGGATTGCAGCGTGCTCGAATAGAGGAGTTTTTCGCCCACGCTTCGGATTCGAGCGGTGAGCTGGGCGACCTTGACGTTGGTGTCCTGGTACTCGCGCAGCACCTCGACGCGGCGCTGGTTCTCCAGCCTCTCCAGCTGCATGCCGTAGTCGTGCTTCTGACGTTCGATGTTGCTGATCTCGACGATGGTCTGCAACAGCTGCGTCGACGACATCAGCGCAGCGCGACGGGATTCGGAGATGCGCGTGTTGCTGGCCATTCCCCGTTGCGACATTTCGCGCACGCGCTCGAAGTCGGCCGTGTCGGCCGCGTTGCCTTCCTCATCCTTCTTGCGCTTCTCCGAGAGCACGCCGAGTTGGACGCTCGTCGTCCGGATGGCCTCCTCCAGATGGGCCCGCTCCTTCTCCAGCTCCGAGCGGCGGATCTTCATGTGATCGGCTTCGGTGCTGATGAAGCGGGCCTGCAGTTCGGGCGGGATCGGCAGCTTAAGGGTGGCGGGATTGGCCCCCGCGTCCTGGCCGAGCTCGGTCTTGAGGCGCCAAAGATGGGCCTGCTCGCGGGAGAAGTCGGTCCAGAGCGATTCGTATTCGGCCCGCAGATCCGCCGACTCCAGAACGGGGTTGTTCATCCGAAAGCGCGCGATGTCGTAGCCGCCGGCCACCGCCACGGCCTGACGGATCGACAGGCCCGGCTTATAGGGCTGCTCGCCTGGCCGGGCGACGTCGCCGGTGAGGTAGACGCCCCGATACTCCACGACGGAGAGGCCGATCTCCTCCGGGAGGATCACGTGAGCGACCTCGCGCCCGTCGGCGGTGCGCTGCTGGAACACCTTAGAGGACAGGTCCTTTAAGAGCTTGGTGCGGAGCTCGGCCAAGGTGAGCCCGCCCGCGGGCAGTTGCCCGACCAGCGGAAAGGACACATCGCCATCGAGCCCGATCGTGGAGCGCTGACGGAGTTCGGCCACGCCGGCGACCACCAACTCCAGCGAGTCGCCGGCCTGCAACTTGTATTCGGCCCAGACGGGACCGCCGCCCAAGCCGAGGAGAGCGATGGCGACGGCCGCCGCCTGGAGAAGCCTGCGAGTTGCGCACCTGATCTGCGACGCCATGAAGCCTCCTGGTGAGCGTGGTGAGACGGGCGCTGGGACCGCCTGATAAGTCTCACCGAGTTTACCGATTTGGCCGGGTTGCGCCCGTGTGCATGGGGACGTCCACGAGCGCAGGAGAGGTACTTCCAGTAGGGCGAATCGGCTAGCGTGGGGCGAAGTTCACGGTCGGGGAGCGGGATCCGAGCTGTGGATAAGCTGTGGACCCGCTCAAACCCATTGCCGCAAGTTCATCCCGCCTCCCGAAATTCCACTATGGTGTACATCGTTGTGGCGTTTGAGATTTTCTGCACCGCAAGTCGCTCTGCCGCGTGTACAGTAAAACGAGAAGCGAGAAATTCCCGTCTGTACAGCAAACAACTATATTCTGATTGCGATCAGAGGCGCCACATTCTGGCCACCATGCTTTAGTCAAAGCAGAGACAGAGCCAATATGACTAACCCAAAAGCATGAGGAGGCGTTTTGACTATTGATCCAAACAATCTAGCTGGAACCGCTCATCTTACATTCGATGAGGAGTTCAATTCGCTGAACCTGGCCCATAATCATACTGGGTCAGGAACCTGGAATACGACGCATGACTATGCGTCGGGCGGGTATTCAGCAGGATCGACTTGGTTTGTGGATGCCGATAGTGCAGCCACGGCTGGCGTAAAGCCGTGGTCGGTGAATAACGGCGTGTTGAGCATCACCGCCAACCCGGCGCCGGCCGGCGTGAACGGCCAGTACACCAGCGGCCATTTGGACACGCAGGGCACCTACTCGCAGAAGTACGGATATTTCGAGATGAGCGCCAAGATGCCGGCGGCCGGCTCGAACGCGTCCGTCGACAGCGGCGGCGACCAGGGCGGCGGCGCCTTCTGGCTCCTGCCCACCAGCGGCGCCTGGCCGCCCGAGCTGGATGTGTTTGAGTCGACGAGCTGGGGCGGCGTCTTCACGGCCCACACCGGCGTCGGCGGGCACTCGGCCGAGACGAACTGGGCCAACATCGACAGCGTCTCGACCGCTTTCCACCGCTATGGGGTGGATTGGGAGCAGGACCAGATCACCTGGTATGTCGACGGCAAGGAGGTGTACCACACGGCCACCCCGGCCGATATGCATGACCCCATGTACATGCTGGTGAACCTTTATACGAGCCAGCAGGGCGGCACGCCCGGCACCATGCAGGTCGACTATGTCCGCGCTTATGCGGATGGAGCGGGCGGCGGCGTCACCCCGCCGGCGAGTTCCGCAAGCCAGACAACCACGGACGCCAGCGCCGTCCCGACCGCGTCGGCTCCGAGCGCCCCGACCGCGTCGGCCCCGACCGCGCCTGTCCAGGGCGGCGCGACCGCCCCGGTCCCGGGCGACGCGACGGTTCCGGCCTCCGACACCCAGACCCCGCCGGTCACCACGGGCTCCGACCAGCCCACGACGCCCACGACGCCCACGCAGCCCACGACGTCCACGAATGACGGCTCCTCGGCGCCGGCTCCGGATCTGTCGACGGGCGGCGACACGACTGCGTCCGACCAGTCCGGCTGGTCCGGACATGGCCATCGCCATGGCGGCTGGAACGCCGCTCAGACGCCCACGACGGCGTGGGGCGGGCAGTCGGACGGCGCCAGCTTCAGCGGGTCCAGCGACGCCGCGGCGAACACGAGCGACGGCGCCCCGGTCAGCCAGGCCGATTGGGTCGGGACGGTGGGTCACCACCATCACCACCACTGCGACAGCTGGAACGTCGGCTGATCCGCGTCTGAACTTTAACGACGTCCGGAGCCCGGGAGCATCGCTTCCGGGCTTCTTTTATGGCGCCGTCCCGGCGCGATAACCCGAATGGGGCGCCGCCTTAACCCGCACGCGCACGAGCGTCGCCGGCGAGGGGCGCTAGACTAAGGTCCGCAACGCGCCCCGGCGCGCAATCAAGGGCGGGCTTCGAGTGCCGATTCCGATCACCCAGGCGCAGTTCAATTCCTCCCGGAAGCTTCGCTTCAAAGCCTACGAGACCGACCTCGCCGAGCAGCGGGGCGTCGCGGCGAGCTACGGCGCTGCGATCGTGCTCCTCGTGCTGGCGGTGTCGCCGCCCTTGCTGCTGACTTTGGGACCGGCGGCCTTGGCGTTCCCGGCGCTGGTCGCCGCCATCCTGTTCATCGCCAGCCCGGCGACGGTGCCGCCGCTCCTGCTGGGCGCCTGCGTCTTCCAGAACCTCGCCATCGCGATCTGGGTGTCTCCGACCGCGACCGTCGCGGAAATCAACGCCGCTCGCGCGCTTAGCTTCGTCGTCACGCTGGCTTGCTTTTGCACGGCCGTCTTCTGCGCCATGGCGTGGCGCTGGCGCTTCAGCCTGAGCGAGGCGCGCCTGATCCGGTGGTGCGCGCTCTGCCTGGCGGTCGTGGCTCTGTTCACGGCCGTGGGCGCCGCGATCGCCGGGCCGGCGGGGGCGCTGACTTACGCCCGCAACATGGGCCTCGCTCCCATCTCGCTCATCATCGGGCTGGCCGTCGGCAGACAGCAAAAGAGCGCCGGCATGGGGTGGTTCACGGTCGCCTTCACAATGCTGCTCGCGCTCGGCTACTCCGAACTGGTCTTTCGCGAGGCCTTTTATACGCTGGTCGGCATGGACGAGTTCCTGCTGCGGGTCACGGAACGCGCCGCCGACATTCAGTATCGCTATTTCCTGGGCTTCTCGCAGTGGTTGAAGGCTCAAGAAACCGTTCTCTTCAACGATCCCAACCTGGCGCTCAGCGGGCTGCGCACCGTGCGCTTGCAGGGCCCGACGGCCCATCCGATCAGCTTCGGATACGCGCTGGTGATCACGTCGCTGCCCCTCATGGCCCGTGCGCCGCTGCTGGCCGCGCTGCTGCAATTGCCGATCCAGTACGGGATCAACTCCAAAGGGGCCTTTCTGCTGCTTTTGCTTTGCCTCGCCGTGCGTTTGGCCGCCAGCGTGCTCTTGCGCACGCCGCGCTGGACCCGGGCCAGCGCCATCATCGGGGTCTGGGCGCTGGTCGCCGCCTCCGGCGTCGTGCTCGGACTGCAGCACGGCGACTTCCACGTGCTGGGCTTCCTGGGAGGTTTTAAGGCCCTAATCGCCAATCCATTGGGCCACGGCATCGGGACCGCCGGCAACCTGACGGAGGCCGGCATCAACGGCCAGATCGACTGGGGGACCCTGCAGCGGGCCGGCGCGGCCGACCGCGGCATCGAGAGCGCGATAGGGGTTCTGGTCGACCAACTCGGCGTGTTCGCGCTCGCTTATCTCAGCCTCTGCGTGGCTGTGCTGCGGCGGCTGATGGCCCGAAACGACGTCATGTCGCTCATCGTTTTCAGCGCCGTGGTCGGCTTGCTCGCCAATGGCGTGCTCCAGGAGGAGGCGCTCTTCTCCCCGTCGAGCGCCGGCCTGCTGTTCTTTCTCGTGGGGATGATCATCGCGGTGCGGCAGAAGCCAGGTTTTGTCGGCGCCGCGCCTGCCTTCACCTATGACGCAGGTTCACGCCCCGTCGGGGCCAGCAAGCCGGCCTGAACCAAGCCGACACCGAACCAAGCCGGCCCGAGCACGGCCGCCGGCCTCAGTCCGGCGGGAGAGGCGAGACCACCGCCGGGCCGACGACCGGATCGAGGGTCTCCTTCAGCCCGACGCGGCGCACGAAGCCGAAGCCGTCGGCGTATTCCCAGTGCGTCCAGCCGATGCAGGAGGCCTGCGCGGCCGCCCGGACCGCCCGGATCCAGTTGGCGCGGGATTGCGGGTCGGCCTGGAAGGAGAGCACGCCGAACTCGTTGACGATCACCGGGCGCGAGAACCTCTTCGACCACTGGGCGACGCCTTGGAAGACGGTGCGGATCCTCGCCCTGTCCCAGGGCTCGGCGAACTGCTCGGCGATCGCCTCCGCCGCCTTGGGGTCTCCGCGCATCCGGAGCGTATCGATCGCGGGCTTGGCCTCCGCCATGCTGGCCGGGAACGGGATCGGGGGACGCGGGGCGGTCCGGTCGGCGCCCCAGTTCTGGCCCTGATGGGTGAACGACATCGGGTCGTAGAAGTGGATGGCGTAGACGACGTTGTCGTCCGGCAGGGGGGTGAGCGCCTCCAGCGCCTCGACGCGTTGGAAGAAGGTCGGGCCGTAGATGATGGTGTGCCGGGGGGCGGCCGCGCGGATGACTTTGACCACCTCGGGACCCTGCACCGCCCACAGGTCGGCCTTCACCACCGGCTCGTTCAGCACCTCGAAGAAGACCCTCTGCTCCGACTTGGCCGCGTAGCGCGCCGCCAGCCTTCCCCAGACATCCTTGAGCACCGCAAGCGCCTTGGCGGGGTTGTCCTCGTGGAGCTTCTGGAAGCGATCCTCAGGGTGCATGTCCAGCGACACCGCAAAGTCCATGCCGGTGAGCATGTCGACGGCGTGGTCGATCTGCTTGAGGGCGCGCTCCTGGACCTCCTTGGGGCTGAACGCGTCCGAGAGCAGTTCGAGCGTCAGGGGCAGCCGGATATGGGTGAGCCCCGCCTCGCGCAGGCTGCGCAAGGTCACCATGCTCGGCGGCTTGACCGTGAGACGGTCGGTCAGGCCCGGCAGCGAGAACCCCTTGGAAAGCGAGCGCAGGCGATCGGACGGCACGCCTCCCAACTGTCCCGAACAGGCCTCGCCCCCTTGCGGCGGAGCCGCCGTCTGGGCCATCGCCGCCCCGTGCGGCCCGCAGGTCAGCAACGCCGACGCGATCGCGGCGATGCGCAGCCCCGCCGATCCCCTGCGGCCGGAGCTGAAAGGAAGCCGGCTCGTGGCGGGGTGGGCGATGAGGGTCGGGGCTGGGGCGGGGGTGAGGTGACGCATGAAAACCAAGCTCGCGAACGCGTTCAACCGACAACTGACATCCCCGTTCAACGGTTCAATTGCTGGCCGCGGATGCGGCCGACGCCGCGCCGGGCATGTCCTTCCCCCGTCGCGCCGCGAAAGGGCGCAGCAGCCGCGGCGACGTGGCCGAGCCGTCGATGCACTCGAGCGCGCCCCAGCGGTTCAGCGTATGCAGCCGCCGGCCTGGCCATTGCGGGCCGGGACTGAGCACCGACAGCACCTTCTGCTCAAAGCTCTCTTCAGTGAGGCTGGTCACCTCCGCGATCGTGATCGCCCGTCCGTAGCCGCTGGTGCAGTCCTGGATGGGCCGCAGGAGACGCCCGTTGCGCGCCAGCATCGCGCCGGCCGGCCGGGCCAGCGCGGCGTCGACCAGGATCGGGTTGCCGGCGTGCGGACGCCACGGCCCGGTGATCTCGTCCGCCACATAGATGCTGAGCGTATCGGAAGGCGCGCCGGCGCCGTCCCGCGTCGCGGCGAACATCCACAAGCGCCCGCCGAACGACGTCACCGTCGCGTCGCCCGCCTCGACGTTCTGGAGCAGCACGGCTTCTTCCGTCCAGCCGTCCGGGAAACGCGTCGAGCGGTAGAGCCTGACCGTCTTGTCGTTCGAGCTTTCCGGGATCATCCAGAGCTCGCCCTTGTGCTCCATCATGAACGGGTAGGAAAGGTGCCAGGGGGTCTCCAATACGATCCTCGCCCCGCCCGTCGGCCCCGACGCGTCGAACGGAATGGCGCTGATCACGCCCTTTTGCGTCTTGTGATCGAAATCCTCGAAGAAGACGCTGGTCTGCCCGCGCCAGGACACCGGAAAAGGGTCAGCGTAGAACCGCAGTCCGGGATCCGGAATGCGACGGAACGGCGCGCCGCAAAAGTCGCCGCGCTCCAGCACGCCCGGACCCTCCACATAGCGCCAGCCGATCCGCCAATGCGGCGAATAGGTGCACAGGCGATAGAGATAGCGGACGGCCGTCATGGCCGACGTCCGGGCCGCGTAGCGGGCCGCCGCCGCCCAGTCGCAGGCGCCGGCCGCGCCTTGCGCGACAGGCGCCGCCGCCGGCGCCCGCTTCGCAAGCGCCATGTCGATCACGGTGGCGGCCCGCCCAAGAACGCTCTCGAACGCCTCCGTCAGGCTTTCGGCCGTCTCGACCGAGGGCCGGCCATGGGCGAGGACTTGCCCGGTTCCGTCGACGACGGCGATGACCGGCGCGCGCCCGCTCAAAAGCGAGCCGAACGCGGCCTCCTCGCCCGGGGCGCCGTCGTAGAGCAGCCGCAGCGCCTTGGCGCCGCCGGCAGAATCGACGCTTAGGTCGAGGACCAACGGCGGGTCCTCGTCCGCCTGGGCCGGGCCCGGCTCCACCCGGTCGCTCGCGCGCGGGCCGCCGAGTCCGAAGATAAGGCGCTCGGCCGCCATGAGCGTCTGAACCGGCGACGGCAGGCCGGGGCCGTCGGTCAGCGCGAAACTGACCCGCCGATTGCCTGAAAGCCGCAAAGCCAAGTCGCGGTGCCACGCGCGGAACCGTGCGCGATCCACCCTGATCCGCAGCGCGGGATTACGGCCTGCGTCCGCCATCAAGGGACCTGTGCTTTTTGAGGGTGATGACGATCAAGGCTCGTCATGGTCAAAGCCCGCGGGTGATCGAGCGCAGCAGGCGCTCATACTCGTCCACCATGGCGGAGACCGGATAGCGCTCAGCGAGCGACCGGCCGCGGGCGGCGAAGGCCTGCGCCATTTGGGCGTCGTCGAGGAAGCGCGCCACGGCCGTCCGCAGCGCCGCGATGTCGTCGATGTCGTCGACGAACAGGGCGCAGGGCTCGCCATCGGCCTGCAGCACTTCCTTGAGCACCGGCAGGCCGTGCGCCACCACGGGCACGCCCGCCTGGGCCGCCTCGACCACCGCCATGCCGAAGGTCTCGGCGAGGGACGGGAAGACGAAGACGTCGAGCGCGGTCAAGAAATCCGCGACGCCAGCGGCGTCGAGCTCGCCCAGCAGCCGCAGCCTTTCGGCGCAGCCAAGGTCGCCCGCGAGCTTCAGCAGCGCCTCGCGCTCAGTCCCTTGGCCGGCCAGGGCCAGCGTCCAGCTCGGCTCCAGCGCGAGCAGCCGCACGGCCGCCTGGAGGTTCTTCAACGGATGCAGGCGCGAGGCGCAGCCCAGCACCACCCCGGTCTCAGGCAGGCCGAAGCGGGCGCGGGCCGCTGCCTTGCCGAGTTCTCCGACCTTGACGTCGACGCCGTGGTCGATTCGGCTCAGCCGGGCCCGATAGGCGGCCGGATAGTCGTCATAGCCGGCTGCGGCGGCGGCCGACACGGCCACGATTGATTTGAACACGCCGATGCTGCCAAGGATCCGGTCCGCGATCCTGGCGGGCTTTGGCGTCGTCAGGGCGGCGGAATTTTGGTTGGCCACCACGAGTTTGACGCCGGCGAGGCGGGCCATCGGCCCGCCGATCACGTTGCCGTAGTGCTGGAAGCACAGCACCACGTCGGGCTTGAAGCGGCGGATCTCGGCATGGAGGCGCGCCAGCAACTTCAGGACGCCGAGCGGCCCCGTCGGCCGGCTGGCGGCGCAAAAGCGCACATCCTCCTCGACGTCGAACGACGCCGTCCGCCGGAAGAAGAACAGGTGCCCCACCGTGTGGCCGTCCTGCTTGAGGCCGCGCGACAGCAGGCGCGCCACCTCCTGGGCCCCGGCGTTCTCCGCCTGCGGTTGGATCAGGAGGAGCCGCAGCGGGCGCGTAGCCTGGCGCAGCTTCGCCGGCTCATTCACGATGGTGGCGCGGGTCGGGACAGGGAAAGCCAGCATGGTCTCGCGGGACGGGGCGGGGCGCAAAGCTGATCTCCATCGGAATAATGTGCGAGGGCGGGGCCGGCATGGGGCAGGTGGCCTACAATAGCAGCCCAGTTCTCGGCGCTTGGCCAGCTCAACAAAGGCGTACGCCTTCCGGTGGTGGCTTGGCCCCCACGGCCCCGCGTCGACAGGCCGGTTCAGCCAGGATCCGCGTGAATTACTCCTCATGCGCGCTGGCCTGCCTTGTGAAAATAGTGAAGGTGACCTACGCCGAAAGAGCTTCGCGGCCGCTGGACAAGCAAGGCCTGACATCGCGACCTGGAGACATGCTTGGATCATACAGCGCAAAAAGCTTTGATCTGGACGATGATCGACGTGCTCGGCAGTCAGGTCTCCCCATTCGTCGCCTTTTTAATCATAGCACGTTTTATTGACCCCCATGATTACGGGACTTTCGCCCTGGCGATGTCATGCTTGGCGCCCTTGACCGTGGTGCTCTACCAAGGCCTGGCGGACGCGCTGATCACGGCGATCGATCCGGACGAGGCCTACATCGCGACCGCTTTCTGGATGAATATGGGGCTGGCGCTCGTCATCACCGCCATCGTTCAGGTCATTGCAGGATCGCTCGCTGAACTCTTTCGCGCCCCGGTGATGGAGCCTGCTCTGCGCTGGCTTTCGCTGCTGGCTGTCCTACAAGGATTGGTCAGCGTGCATGTGGCGTTGTATCGACGCAGGCTGGAGATGGGCGTGCTGGCCCGCCGAACGCTCATCGGCCGCGCGCTGGGAGCCGCGCTCGGCATCGGACTGGCCGTCGCCGGGTTTGGCATATGGGCGCTCGTCGCCATGCAACTGATTCAATCAGCTGTCGCCGCCGCGATCTTATGGGGGGTGAGCGATTGGCGGCCGAAGCTGTGTTTTAACGTCCAGCACTGTCGAGATGTCCTGCGCTTCGGGACCCATTTCACCTCAGCCAGCCTCGCCACTGCGGTGGTCAACATCGCAGACAACTTGATTGTCGGATTCTTTTTCGATCCCAAGGCCGTGGGATTATATGTGCTCGCGGCGCGGATCCTGGAGATGGCGACGACGGTCGTGCTCGTCCCGATGCGGTCGTTGGTGATGCCCTTGCTGAGTAAAGCGGCTTCCGATCCCCCCCTCTTCGCAAGCAGTTATCGGGGCATGGTCACCCCAGCTTTCCTAGCCTGGATGCCCATCATTCTGATCTTAGCGACGACGTCCCGCATTCTGATCCCCGGAATTTTCGGTCCAAAGTGGGAGGGCGCGGTGGTAGTGCTGCATGCCATGTGCGCCACCGCGTTCACCACGCCGTTGTGGTTTTTTGCGGGACAGGCGCTTTCAGCGGCCGGCCGCCCCGACGGCTTCTTGAAACTCGCGATGATCCAGATCGGCGTGACCAGCGCCTGTGTGAGCTTCGCGTCACAATTGTCGCTGGCCGCCGTCGGGTGGGGTTGGGCCTGTGCTTCGGCCGTCATGGTTCCCATCGCGCTGTGGTATCTGAACAGACGCTGCGAGGTTTCCTGGCTGCCGATGGCGCGGGACGCCGCGAAGCTCGGTTCCGCCGGCCTGGCCCTTCTCACAGCGAGTCTTTGGACATCGGCGATGGCTCACGCTGCCGGCTTCAGCGCATGGATTGGCGCGGCTTTGGGCGCCGCCGCCGGATTGCTCGTCTACGTTGCGCTGATTGAATTCGTGCTGACCCGCGGGCAGATTTCGGCGGCTGTAAGGGGGCTCGCCGCATTGGCCCAAAGACGGGCGCCGCACATCAGCCCGCGCCAGGCCTGAACTCACGCCGTCCCCGGTCTGAACCACGGGGCGCGTCGCCGCCTTATGGCGCCCTTGGTCGCCCGAACCGTGTTTTCGCGACAACGCCCGAGAAAGCGCTGCTCGCTTGCGTCAGCTCTTAAAACCCGACTTCGCCAGCGCGGGCCGCCGGTGAACGCGCGCTTCCTGGAGCATCAGTTTCTCCGCTTAGGAGCGAACCGAACGCGACCGCCTCGCCCGCCTCGCCGACTTGAGGTCGGGGACAAGCCGCAAAACCGATCTCCATCGGGACATTCGCGCTCGCCAAAGGCGAGGCCGGCCCGGCGCAGACGACTCCCGCGAGAGCGCCCAGTCCGGGCAGCCCGGCCAGTTCAACAAAGGCGTACGCCTTTCGGCCGGGGCCTGCACGCCTCGGCCCCGCGCAACGCGCCAGTCCCGCGCGGACGCCATGCCGGAATTACTCCCCATGCTCGCTGGCGCGCCGGGCCAAAGCAGTCATGATGAATAAAGCCTGAAGAGCTTTGCGCCAGAGCGGCAGCATCCAGAACGGAGAGCAGTGTGCTGCGCTCTGATTGCGAAGCTGCGCGCCGCAATGGGCTCCGTCGGCAAGAGTCAGAAGAAGCGAAAGCTCTGGCGGAGGTTCGTCCATGAATACGAGTGCTGAGGCGATCTGTGTCGGCGGGATAAGAACAGCGTGTCTCACCAGAAAAGCGCTGGCGAATACGATGCTGTCCGACTGCCTCGCGGCGAGGCGACAAGGCGGCCAGTCCCTTCCAAAACTCGTCTTCGCCTCGAACGGCTCGGTGATCGCCCGCTATCACCGGGAGTCGGGATTCCGCGAGCTGATGGACCAGGCCGATATCGTCGACGCCGACGGCATGCCGCTGGTCCTGTTCTCGCGCATCCTCCAGCACCCGTTGCCCGAGCGCATCGCGACGACGGATTTCATCTTCGACGCCTGCGAGATGGCGCAGGAGCATGGCCTGCGCTTCTACTTCCTCGGAGGCAAGCGCGACGACAACATGCGCGCCTCCGCCTTCTTCCGCGACCGATATCCGGGCCTGATGCTCGTGGGCTCGCGCGACGGCTACTTCAAGCGCTCCGACGAGGAGGAGATCTGCGCCGAGATCCGCGAGCGCAAGGTGGACGTCCTCTGGCTGGGGCTGGGAAGCCCGCTCCAGGAGGACTTCGCCGTCCGTAACAGGTCCCGCCTCGCCGGCGTGGCCTGGATCAGGACCTGCGGTGGCATGTTCGACCACTATTCAGGCCGCAAGCGCCGTGCGCCGGCCTGGATGCAGAGCGCCGGCCTGGAGTGGCTCTACCGCGCCGCCCAGGAGCCGCGACGGCTCGGCCCGCGCTATATCAAGACGAACCTGCCCGCCCTCTACCACCTGATGACCAAGACCGGCCAGGCAGGCGAGATCCACCCAGCCGGCGTCCAGGCGCGCGGGATCCAGGCCGGCGGCATGCCGCCGGGCGCGATTCAGGTGAGCGCGATCAAGCTCGGCGACGCCGCGGCGGTCCGGTCGCTCGAGGCCGGGGCGGTCCAGACGCGCGAGAGCGCGACCCTCTGAGCAGACGCAGAGCAGGCCGGACGCGGCCTGCTTCTGAACCCCAGAACGAAAAGAGCAGGCCGGAGGGGCCTGCTCTTTTCGTTGAGATCCGATGTCGTCTCCCGGGAGGTCAGCCCGCCTTGCGCTTGCGCCAGGCGATGACGCCCCGAAAGGCGGCGTCGGCGGCTGCGGTGAGCGCCGGGTTTCCCACCCAGGCGGCCAGCATCGGCTGGTGGCGGGTCCCGAAGCGCTGCTTGTAGGGCTCGTCCCCGATCGTCAGGTCGAAGACGCTCTGGCGGCGCGCGATGCAGTCCTCGATCAGGCTCTCGATCGTCAGCAGGCCCACCGAGAAGTTTTTCAGCTCCGGCGCGGGGTCGAAGGCGATCATCAGGAACATGAACCGCTCGGCGTCCGACAAGCCGAAAATGACCGAGATGGGCCGGGAGTCGAGCGAGAGCACGAAGGTCCGGGCGAACCCTTCGGGCGCTCCGGCGACCGCGACGCGCTGGTAGAAGTCGAAATAGAGCGGGTTCAGAAGCGGGTCGCCCTCGAAGCGCCCCTTGCGGAACTCCCGCATCTGCGCGAAGGCGGCCCGGATCGCGGCCGGATCGCGCTCCTCGCGGAAGCTGAGCTCTCCGCGCTTGGCCAGCCGTCGCCGCAGCTGATCCAGGGTCTTGACGAAGCTGGCCGACAGCGCCTCCTTCCGCCAGGATGAGAAGTCCGGCGACAGCGGTGCTTCATGGGCGTGGTAGCCCATTGGGCTGAATCGGATCCCCTCCAGCGGCGCCAGCGCCGACGCCTGGTCGGCTCGGATGCGGCGGATCCGGGCGAGCCCCAGCGGCGGCAGCCGCGAGCGGTCCCTGCGGATCGCGTCTTGTAGGGTCGAGACGTCGAGGGAGGCGTCCACGATGATGGGGTTGTAGTCGGAGACGTCGCAGTCGACCCCGTCCATAAAAGGCACCGGGCCGATCCGGCGCTTGATCATCGGCCAGGCCAGGCAGAGGCGGCCGTCGCTCAAGCGCCGCACCGTCCTGACGCAGGCGGTCCCGTCCCGGCGGGGGATCAACTGCTCGAACACCGCGCCCAGCCAAAGCGGATGCTGGAACAGGGAGGCCTTCGCGCGCTGATAAAGGTCCCGGTACTCCGCCCCGCGGAAGTCGAACCCGGTTTCGTCGGCGACCGTGACCCGGAAATCCCGCGCCGGCGCGGCGGCTTGCGTCTGCTCCGCTCCGATTTCCGTAAAGGACACCGCCTCCATGCGCTCAACCTCCGGCTGTTTTCAGGCGCGCCCAGCATCTCACGAAAGCCGCCGCCGGGGGCTGGCGATTAAGGGCTACCGACGGTCGGAACGGGCTCAGGCCGGGCGGACGCAGTCGGCTTGGCCTACCCCCATCGCTCCAGGCCGTAGCCCTATGCGCGATGTCGAACGCAACGCCCGGACGCTAGTCTTTTGCCGACAGGGGCTCCGGCGTCCCGCTGTGCGAATGGCGAGTTTACGATGACGACACAGAGCGTTGAAGGGGTCGGCGATCGGGGCGCAGGCCGTCCGAGCCGGCCCAAGGTTGTGCTTTTGTCGCCTCCCGGCGACCTCGGGCAGATCGTCCTACGAAGCCTATCGGGGCTGAACGCCCGAACCCTGCTGGTGTGCGAGCCGCGGTCCTCCATCCGCATGTCGGCGCATGTGAGCGGGACGCTGCTGGCGGCCGAGAACGTCTTCGACAACGGCCTCGCCATCGCCCAGGCCCTCGAAGAGGAGCATCGGCGCGACCCGATCGACATCGTGCTGTCGAGCTCGGTGAGGGGCCTTTCCGTCCTGGGGCGCATCCGCAACCAGATCTCCCCGCCGGTGTACCCGATGGCGGACGAAGCCCTGCTGGCCCGCCTCAACGACAAGTGGCGCTTCGCGAGCGTCTGCGCCGAATGCAACGTGCCCACCCCGCGCACGCTCCGCTTCGCGTCGGCGAGCGAACTCGACGTCGCGGCGCTAACCCGCTCGATCGGCTTTCCATGCGTGTTCAAGCCTACCAACGCCTCGGGCGGCGACGGCGTGAAGGTGGTCCGCAACGAAACCGAACTGGTGAAGGCCGTGGCCGACAACGCCCGCTTCGTCAGCGACGGCTTCCTCGTCCAGGAGTTTCGCGAGGGCGTCGACGTCGGCCTTAGCGTCTTCGCCGTCAACGGCGAGATCCGCAACTGGTCCACGTTCCAGTGCGACGGATACTGGTCCACCCGCTTTTGCGAGGTGCCCGATCTTCTCGACGCCGGCCGCCGCATCGTGTCCCAGACGAAGTTCACCGGCGTGGCCAATTTCGACGCCCGCCGCAACCCGAACAATGGCGAACTCGCGGTGCTGGAGTGCAATCCACGCTTCTTCAGGCGCGTCAGCGCCGCGCGGATCAACGGCCTGGATTTCGTGGCCGCCGGCCTGGCGTCGCTCGGGCTCGCGCCGCGGCAACCCTCGTTCCTCACGACCGGGCGCCACCTCTCGGCGAGCGACGTCGCGAGCTGGTCGGGCCTCCGGATGATGGCGCGCGAAGGCTACTCGCTGGCCTCGCTCGGGCGGGACTTCGCCGAATTCCTGCGCGACCCCGCTCCGGGCATCGGCTCCTTCGCCAATGAGTGGCTGCATCTCGCGGCCGACAAGGTCAGGCTCAAGCCGTCCATCTCAGGCTAGCGCAGGGCGGATTTGACGCCATCCACGATCCGTCATTCCCGGCGGCGCGCAGCGCCGCGAAGGCGATCCAGAGAGGGTCCCGGAAGAGGCGTCTTTGGCCCAGCTGGCGGATCCCTGCCCGCGCCTCCGGGCCGGGGATGACGTGGGACGGGGACGGCTGCACGCCACAGGCGTTGGCGCACATTCGGCTCAAGACGAAAGCGGCGGAAAGTCCTATGCCTTCCCGCCATTTTCCTTTGTCCTGAAACGCTGAACGGCTCAGGCGTGAGCCATGTAATAAATCCAGCTGTCCGTCATGCCGGCGAACTCATCGGGGCTGCGCCACCCGCCGTCGCGCCCGACCACTTTCGCAGCCCTGAAGCCGGCGGCCTCAAGCTGCAAGACCTGCGCCTGCGGCGTGATGTAATAGGTCAGGAGCGAGTACATATGGGCTTGGTCGTTCAGGATTGCGTAATCCGCCCCCTGCACCTCGCGCCTGCGCCTGGCCGCATGCAGGACGATTCCCCCCGGATAGGTCAGAAGCTTCTTCACACAACCCATGGGATCGCGAAGGGGGTCGCCCCTCAGCCGGCGCAGCGCCCAGGGCGACTGCAGGCTGGCGTTGCGGTTGTGGGTCGAGAACACGAAGGGGCTGCCGGGTTTCAGGACCCGGCGGCACTCGCCCAGCACCTTCAGGCGGTCGGCGTGGTCGACATAGTCGAGCCCGTTGAAGCTGAACAAGACCAGGCCGAAGGATCCCGTCGCGAAACGGGAAAGGTCGCGCGCATCGCCGACCTCGAACCGTTCGTCCGGAAAACGCACCCGGCAGGCCGCCACCATTTCCGGGGAGTAATCCATGCCGACATAGACGTCCGTGAGCGCCGTCAGGGCGGGGGTGGTGCGTCCGACGCCCACGCCGAGGTCGAGAATAGGCTCGCCTCTGATGCGGTCACGGATGCTGTCCAGGATCGTCGCCTCGGCGGGCTGAAGCGCACATTCGGCCTGATAGGCCGCCACCACCGTGCGGTTGCGGAATGTCGCGAGATTTGGCTCAGACATACACTGCGCCCCCGAACTCCACTGCAGGCCGATTCTTCTAGCAATCATCGAGCCAAGCAAGCGGGCGACGGCATTGCGCCAGTGTCCAAGAGAGGTAGTCCATGAACTCAGTGTCGGCGAGTCTTGGAGTGCGATTACGATCCGGCTGCGGCGTGGCGTCGCCACGACCATGAAAATGGCGTCCCCGCAGTCTCCGGAGCGCGACGTGCACCCAAGACTCTTGAAGAAGTGGGCGGCTGTCGCCACAGGCCTCGGCTTGCTGGCCGGCGGCGGCTTCCTCGCGCAGCTGGCCAGGGGAGGGGAGTGGTTCACCCGCAAGGGCGACGGCGGGCTGACTTTCCCCGAGCCCAGCGGCGCCACCTCGGCCCCGATGGCCGTCTATTATCATCGTCCCGACGGCTGGCGCGCTGAGGACGGCAAGGTCCTGGTGCTGATCCATGGCGCGGACCGCGATGCGCGGGCCATGCGCGACGCCTGGCGTCAGGCCTCGGAGGCGCACGGGCTGCTGGTGATCGCGCCGGAGTTCAACGACCGGAAATACCCCGACACGCGCTGGTTCAACCTCGGCAATACGATCGATCGGGCCGGCCGGCCTGTCCCGCAGGATCGCTGGAGCTTCGGCGCGGTCGAGCGCGCGGTGGCGGCGGTGCGCGCCGAGACCGGCGCGGCGGGCGGGCCCTATATGATCTACGGCTTCTCGGCCGGCTCGCAGTTCACGATGCGCCTGCTCTACCTCACCGGCGCGCGCAATGTGAGCCGCGCCATCCTGAGCAGCGCCGGCTGGTACACGATCCCGGATCTCGCCAAGCCATGGCCGTGCGGCCTCGCCGGCGCCGACGTCACGCCAGACAAGTTGCGCTCGTTTCTGAAACTGAACGTCACGCTCCAGCTGGGCGAACTGGACAGCAAGGCGAGCGATTATTTCGGGGCCGAGGGCTTCGAGGACTGCGCGGCCGCCCAGGGCGCGCACCGGCTCGCACGGGGGCTGAACTTCTTGGAAGCCGCGCGCAAGGCGGCCGGCGACCTCCAGGTCGCGACGCCCTGGACGGTCGCGGTCGCCCCGAAGACGGGTCATTCGGTCGAAGGCATGGCCGCTCATGCGTCGTCCGTCATCTTGCGGCGCGCGGATGCGGCGTCAACGGGCCGCGTGGCTGCGCACTAACCGGAGGCGAAGTTGCATCTCAAGGCTAAGAAGGCGCTGTTCTGGTTGATCGTCGATGTGCTCGGGGGCCAGGCGATTCCCTTCGCCGCGTTCCTGGTCATGGCCCGCATCATCAGCCCCGGCGAATACGGCGCCTTCGCGCTGGCGATGTCCTTCGTCGGACTGCTCAACATCGTGCTCTACCAGGGCTTGGCCGACGCCCTGATCCGGGTAGAGACGACCGACGACAAGATGCTGGCCACGGCGTTCTGGATGAATATGGCCTTGGCGGTGCTCATTGCGGCCGCCGTCCAGCTCTCGGCCGGCTGGATGGCCGAGCTCTACAGGGCGCCCGCTCTGGCCAGCGCGCTGCGCTGGCTGTCGCTGCTGGCCCCGCTCCAGGCCCTCGTGAGCGTTCATGTGGCGCTATTTCGGCGGCATCTGGAGACCGCCGTCCTGGCCCGCCGCACCTTCGTGGGCCGGGTGGTGGGGGCCGTGGCCGGCATTGGGCTGGCGCTCGCCGGCTGGGGGATCTGGTCGCTGGTCGCGCTGCAGATCGTGCAGGCGGCCGTGTCCACCGCGATCCTGTGGACCGCCAGCTCCTGGTTCCCGCAGATCGCCTTCTCGTGGCGCCACTGCAAGGATCTGGTGCGCTTCGGCAGCCACTTCATGGGCGGCAGCATCGCCACCGCGCTCGGCACGACCGTCGACAGTCTGATCGTCGGCCTGTTCTTCGACCCCAAGTCCGTGGGCTGCTACGTGCTCGCGTCCCGTCTGCTCGACATGGCCAGCACCGTCCTGCTGGTGCCGATGCGCCAGCTCGTCATGCCCGTGCTGAGCCGCGCCGCCGGCAAGCCGCGCGAGTTCATGGCCAGCTACGAGAGCATGGTGATGCCGGCTTTCGTGGTCTGGATGCCTCTGCTCGTGCTGCTCGGAGCCGGCGCCGAGTTCCTGATCCCGACCTTGTTCGGGCAGAGATGGGCGGACGCCGTCGGCGTGCTCCAGGCGATGTCGCTGACGGCGTTCACGACGCCGCTCTGGTTCTTCGTCGGCCAGGCGATGGCGGCGACGGGACGTCCCGAGGTCTATATGCGCCTCGCCGGCGTGCAGATGGTCCTCACCTCGATCTGCGTCGCGCTGGGCTCGCTGCACAGCCTCACGGGCGTGGGCGTGGGCTGGACGGTGAGTTCGGCTCTCATGGTGCCGGTTTCGCTCTCGGCCATGCGGCGCATCTGCGGCTTTGAGTGCGGCGAAATCCTGCGGCACGCCAGCAAGCTGTCGGTCGCCGGCCTCGTCCTGCTCGCCGGCAGCATCGGGGTCGCGCACGGCGAGGAGCTGCTGGCGATCGACAGCTGGATCACGTTGGCTCTGGGCGGCCTCGTCGGCGTTGGGCTCTATCTCGGCCTGATCGAATACGTGCTGATCCCCGGCGAGATCAGCACGGGCCTGCGCGGCGTCCGCGAGCTGGTCAGCCCGGCCAAGTGAGCCGTGCGGCGCAGGGATTAACCCGCAAGGCCAGCCCGGCCATCCAGAGTTCCACTTCGGCGCCGGCTGACGCCGGCGCAGCATGGGCGCGGGTCCCAGTGCAACGGTGGAAGGCGATCATGAAGGTTTCGCAGGCGGTCAGCATCGAGGAACTGAGGCAGTTGTGCCGGGCCCGTCTGCCCCGGATCGTCTTCGACTGGATCGAGGAAGGTGCGGGCGATGAATCGGCGCTCCGGCGCAATATGGAAAGCTTCCTGCGCTATCGCTTCGCACCCCGCTACCTGCGCGACGTCTCCACCCGCACACAGGATAAGGAGATCTTCGGCAGCACCTTTTCCAGCCCGTTCGGCTTTAGCCCGACCGGCATGCAGGGCCTGATCCGGGGGCGGGCCGAGGTGATGATGGCCGAAGCCGCCGTCGAGGCGAACCTTCCCTATGTGATGTCGGGGCTAACCACGACCCGCATGGAAACCGTCGCGAGGATCGCTCCGAATCATCTCTGGTATCAACCTTATCCGAGCGCCGACCGGCGCATCATTGAGGGCCTCGTCGGCCGCGCCGCCGATTGCGGGATCTCCACGCTTGTCATCACGGTCGACCTGCCGGTCGAGGGCAAGCGGCTGCGCAGCATGCGCCATCGGCGCGGCGGGCGACCCAACCCGTCCACCTACCTGGACGTCTTCATGCACCCGGGCTGGCTGGCCGACTACCTGCAGAACCGGCCCCTGCTGGAGGACCTCGCGCCCTATGCGCCGGAGGGCGCGAAGCAGCGCGACCTCGACGTGCTGTTCGGCGACCAATACTCAGCCGTTCGCGAACGCCAGACCTGGTCGGATCTCGAATGGTTCCGGCGCAACTGGAAGGGCAAACTCGTCGTGAAGGGCGTGCTGAGCCCCGAGGACGCCCTGCTGGCCCTGAACCATGGCGTCGACGGCGTCACCGTCTCCAACCATGGCGGGCGCCAGCTTGAACGTGCCCCCGCGCCCCTCGACGTGCTGCCCTCCGTCGTGCAGGCCGTGGCCGGCCGCATCCCGGTGTTCCTGGACAGCGGCATCCGCAGGGGAGCCGATATCGTCATGGCCCTCGCGCTCGGGGCGAGCTTCACCTTCATCGGCCGCGCCGCCTTGTACGGATTGGCGGCGGGCGGAAAAGCCGGCGTGGGGCGGACGATCGAGATCCTGAAGAGCGACATCGACGTCGTCATGGGCCAGATCGGAAGGCTCACCACGGTCGATCTCGGCCCAGACTGCCTGCTCCCCGCCGACGTGGACGCCACGGCCGGGCTCGACGCGGCCACATCGGCGCGCCTCCCGGCCGAGGACGCCACCGCCGAGCCGTTGCGGCGCAAGCGCCTCCAGCGCTAGCGAAGGCCACCTCTGAGCTCCCGTGCAATCCTCGTCCTTGGAGATCTTCCCCCGGCGCGCGCAGGCGCGGGAAGGGCGACTATTTCGCGTCATGGCGTTGCGAAGGTCGCGTTGTGGCGCAGGACGGCGTTGATGATGAGAGGAGTTTGCACCCGCGGCGACGAGGACGGGCTTTGTGGAGTTGCCCCTGGCTTTTGGGATTGGGCGAAGACCTTGAGGCGCGGGTGGGATCGGGCGGCCAACAGGCGGTCATTGAGAAGGCTTGGCGGGCGCGTCGCCGGCCGCCGCGGATGCGGCGCTGGCCGCGCGAGGCGCCACGGTCGGCGTTGAACGGCGAGGCCGGGGAGCGGGCAATTTGCTTGGAAGAGCGCGCACCCAGTTCGAGTCCACGGCGTCCGTCTTGCGCTGCGACCGATAGCGCGGGCGAAGTCCCGGGCGGTGCCCTTCCTCGATCGCATGATCCGGGATCCAACGGTCTGCCGCCCTCCCGCATCATGCGCCAATTGGTAACCCACAGCGATCCACAAGGCCGGGCGGAAGGCGCTTAGTCCGGAATCATCTCTGGATCTCTTCGCCGGCGCTGCGCGCCGCCGGCGATGTTGGGAGCCGGCTAGCGTGGGCTGATCTCGCGGGAGATCCTGTCGAAAACCGCCATGGAGAACGCGCCCAGCGCGCCCGCGATGGCCTTGACCTCGAAGTCGTGCATGCGCCCGTGCCGGCTCGGCGAGAGATACTGGATCGCCTCCAGTCCCGCCGCCCCGAGCACGACGGCGGTCACGACCGCCAGCTTGTGGCGTGGATAAGCGAGGCCAAACAGCACCCCGCACAGGCAGAACGCGATGAAGCGCTCCAAGTCGGCCGAGAGCCCGGTCGTGGGTCGAAAGTCGATGGGGCACACGGTGACCGCCAAGAGGGCCAAGGCCACGATCCAGGCGGCGACGCGGACACACGATTTCATCGACATGGAAAAAAACCCGTAGGCTGACGCACGCAGGGGCGAAGCGGGGGATCTCGATGGTACCCAGGCCCGAGCCGAATGGCACTCGGCTTTGTGGGTTAGCCCTTAATGCCTGTGCTTCAAACGCCTCGCCGCAATCGGGCCTCAGATGCAGGAGACTTCATCGCAGCGCCTTAGTACTTTCCCGCGATAATCAACGATAAAGCTCCAACCCTCACGACTGACGCCCGGCCACGAGCGGCGCATCCTTGCGCTCGCCCAGGCGAATTCTGCAGGCGGCCTCCCAATCCAACTTCTCTTGCGAGCGGCGCTCTTTGGAAACCGGAGCGACGCCGTCGAGGGCGGGTGGACAAGCGCGGCCTTGACTTGGCCGCATTTGGACGCAAACGATTCGCCTCATTCAACAAGCAGAGATTTGGTTCGCCCGGAACTCCTTCAGAGAGGGAGGACTCAATGGTTATGTCGTGCATGGATGTGAGCCGGGATGGCTCACGGGGCGCCCAGGACGCTGTCGCTGGTCCCACCAACCCCGTCCTGCTCTGGGCCACCCACGCGCTGGAGGCTCTCCAGGCCGATGGTTCGGTGTCGCCCACGGTCGCCACCCGCATGATGGCGATGGAGAGCATCGCCGTCCTCGACGTCGTCAACGCGGTCCAGCATGCGCCAGGCTTCCTGGCGAGCGGCGCAGCGCCGTCGGGCATGTCGGAGGCCGCCGCGATCGCGGCCTCGGCCGCCTATGTGCTAGAGCACGCCATGCCGGGGCAGAAGGCCCTGATCGAGCATGATCTGCAGCTGAGTTTGGCGGGCGTGCCGGACGGCAAGGCGCAGGACGCCGGCGTGGCCTTCGGGCGCGCCGTGGCGGCCGCCGTCGTCGAGGCGCGGGCCGATGACGGCTGGGACGCCATGGCGACGGTCTCGGCGGGCGACGGCGAGCCCGGGACATGGCGGCCCACATTGCCGAACTACGCCGCGCCGGTCACGCCGCAATGGGGCGACGTCGCGCCGTTCATGATGAAGGCGGGCGACGCGTTCCGCCCGGACGGCCCGCCCGCGCTCGACAGCGCCGAATATGCAGCGGCGCTGAACGAAGTGAAGGAGTTGGGCGGCGCCCATTCGACGCTCCGCACAGCCGACCAGACGGAGCTCGCCCGTTTCTGGGCGAACGACGCCGGCGCCTATACGGCGCCAGGCCACCTCGACCACATCGCCATCGACATCGCCCAGGAACAGGGCTTGACGTCGGCGCAGTCCGCGCAACTCCTGGCCGAGTTGAACGTCGCCATGGCGGACGCTGCGATCGCGGCCTGGGACGCCAAGGGCGCCTATGAGTTCTGGCGGCCCATCGACGCGATCCGGCTCGCCGATACGGACGGCAACCCGGCCACCTCGGCGGATCCGACTTGGACGCCGCTCCTGCCGACCCCCAGCCACCCCGAATATCCGTCCGGGCACGCTGTGTTCGCCGGCGCGTGGTCGACCGTGATGACCCGGTATTTCGGCGACATGGCGTTCGACGCGACCAGCGCCGATGCGCCCGGCGTGGTCCGTCACTTCGACAGCTTCGCTCAGGCCGCGCTGGAGGACGCCGAGAGCCGGATCTTCGGCGGAGTTCACTTTCAGTTCTCCGCCCAGGACGGGCTCGCCACGGGCGAGGCGGTGGCGGCCGACGTCCTGGCGATCTTTCAAAAGGACGGCCTCCTCGCGGCCTGATCGGCGCCAGCGCGTCAGGCGCTGTGCGCCGCACCTCTGGCGAACCTGAGCGCGCCGCTGGCGGGGCGGTCGTAGTTCGTCTTGGGGCTTGCTGGCCTGCATGGACAAGCGGAGGATCCAGGCGTCTCGGGAGGTCGCCATGACAATCGAACGCATGATCTTGCTGGTCGTGGGCGTTGTCTTTCTCGCATCGGTCCTGCTGGCCGTCTATCAGAGCCCGACATGGCTGTGGCTCACGGGCTTAATGGGCGCCCATCTCATCCAGGCGTCGTTCACCGGCATGTGCCCTGTCGTGATCGCCATGAAGCGCATGGGGCTGCCGTCGCGCCCGGCCTTCGGCTAGCGTCAGTCGGCGGCTCGGGCCGGCCGGACGGAGCGCGACGGGCCGGCGGGCAGGACCCGCCACCACCCCCGCATCGTGGACGCCGCAACCGCTGAAGCTTATCGCCGGTCATCCGGGTGACCGTCGAGAGGTCGGTCAGCACCGCCCCGCGGCTCTGCTTAAGGGTGCTTCGCGGCATCGGCGCCCACAGACGTCGACCAAGCATTGGATGCGCCATAGAAGGTCGTCGCGGTCAGTTCAGGACGGCGAAGACCGACTCGCCATAGACGTCATCGAACCCAGCTCGGAAGAGCGGCGCTGAAATGCGGCCTATGCGGCCGCGATGCGACGCGCATGGTGAACCAATCCGCCAATCCGCACGCCCGATGGTCGGGTTGGCCGCGGCTCGGCCTGCTGTCGGGAATGTTGTGGAACAAGGACTGGCCGTAGCCCTGGACGTCCTGAAGCTCCAGATCCGAGCGGAACACGACGGCCGTACCGGAATGGCGGCTGTTGGACGCCACGGCGTCAAAGACTGGATAGAGAACCCGGGTCATCCACGTCGGAGAAGTAGCCGCCTGCTCGGTGGCGCTCCGTTACCGAGCATGGTTTGCGTATTTGTTCCGCCGCTTGGAGATGGGCTCCTGATCGCGTGGCGCGCGCCGGAATCGCCACCGCGATCGTCTGGCTGACGGTACCGGCGAAGTCCGCTTTGAGGAGTGGGCCGGGCAGCCAAGCTTCACAGCGTCGATCGCCTAGCGCCTTGGCCTGCTTTTGAAGCGGAGGCGACCTGCTCTGCGGCTCGACGCCGTGGCCCGGGCATGCCAAGACGCGCCGCTCGCTGGGCAGTATGTCGCGGCGTCATCGCGACACAAGAGCGCCAATCGTCGACCTTGTCGCCGCACGACCTGTTGCGCTTTCGCCGCCGGGCCGGAATGAGAGACCGTCGTGCTCGGATGCTTGGGGGCACGTCCCAGCGGCTTTCGAAGAACTTCCTGGGGTGCAAGTGCAACAAAGCTGATCAGCGGGGTCCCCAATTGCGCATGGGATTCGTGTAAGCTACGACTTGGGCGTCTCTACTCGGTCCGCGGCGGGCCGCTGCAGCAAGCGCCGCGGATGCGGTCGCGGGATCCGTAAAGACCGATGGCTCCATTGGGCGTCTATCCGATTATGATTCAGTCTGACGCCGGAGTCGCTGCGCTCGGGGACGTGCGGGCGCGCGACGCCTCGGCCGCCCGCGCCGTCGCCCGGCGGTTCCTCAGGGAGCAGGCCCATCTGGGCCGTGTCGACGCCAAGGACCTCGTCTGGATGACTGGGCCTGGCGAGAACGTCGTTGTCGCGCCCTGCCGGGTCGCGACCTTCCTCACGCCTGAGCGCAGGGCTCAGCCCGGTCGAGGGTGCGACGACGCGTCTGGCCGAAAATCGGCCGGCCTTCAAACTTCACCCCGAGCTCACGCTCAACCGAGGGCGCCCTCTAGGGGGCGGGCGACGTCGAGCTGAGGATTGTCGTTTGGCGCGGTCGAAATCGCTGCGGAAACCGAGCCGGCGAAGGACGCGCCTCGGTCAGGGCTTGACTGGCTCCGCGTGCGTCGACGCCAGCGTGCCGATGAGCCGCAGCAGCTCCTGCTGCTCGGGACCGCGGCCGGCGCTGAGGAAGGCGTCCACCTCGACATGGGAGACCGCGCCGCCGGAGGCGATGTTGGCCTCGTGGCGGACGAAGACATGGTCGCCGGCCTGGACCAAGATCCATCGATCTCCGTTCGAGCTCTGGTAGAGTTCGCGGGCGTGCGCCGTCATCGGATCAACTCCATGTGCAATCTCTACAGCATGACCAAGAACCAGGCCGCCATTCTGGCGCTCGCCAGGGCGATGCGCGACAGCGCCGGGAACGTGCCCATCATGACGGGTGTTTTTCCGGACTTTATGGCGCCGGTGGTCCGCCAGGCGCCGGACGGCGTGCGCGAGCTGGCGATGCTGCGCTGGGGCATGCCGTGCCCGCCCGCCTATGGGACGCAGGCCGTCACCAATATCCGCAACACCGCGAGCCCGCATTGGCGGGCCTGGCTGAAGCCGGAGAACCGCTGCCTCGTCCCGTTCACGTCGTTTTGCGAATATGAAGAGACCAAGCCGCGCAAGACGCCGACCTGGTTCGCGCTGGACGAGAGCCGGCCGCTCGCCTTCTTCGCCGGACTCTGGACGCCCTGGCATGGCGTGCGGGGCACGAAAGCCAACCCGGTGGAAGGCCGGCACGAGCTGTTCGGCTTCCTGACCACGGCGGCGAACGCCGAGGTCGGGGCGGTCCACCCCAAGGCGATGCCGGTGATCCTGACGACCCAGGAAGAGTGTGAGACCTGGATGACGGCGCCGGCCGCCGAGGCGCTCCGGCTGCAGCGGCCGTTGCCGGACGGCGCCCTCGCCATCGTGGCGCGGGGGCCGCGGGAGGACGTCCCGCAGCCGGCCATGCTGTCGTGAGGAGGCGAGGGGACCTCAGCAGCCCGTGAGGCGCGGCGTCGTCTCCACCTCAAGCCCGAACAGCGGCCGCAGGCGCGTGCCCAGCACGTTGCCCAGGAAGGCCGCGACCAGCCAGACCCAGCCATGCAGGCTGCCTGACGCGATGCCGGAGAAATACGCGCCGATATTGCACCCATAGGCGAGCCGCGCGCCGTAGCCCAGCAGCAGTCCGCCCAGCACGGCGGCCAGGGCCGACTTCAGCGGCACGCGCCAGGTCGGGGCGAAGCGCCCGGCCAGGGCGGCGGCCAGCAGGGCGCCGATGACGATGCCGAAATCCATCACCGAGGTGACGTCGTTGAGGACGGAGCCGTTCAGCTCCGCCTGCCGGGCCGCGCCGGACCAGTAGGGCCAGGACGCCACGTCGGCGATGCCGAGCCCGCCGGCGATCTTCGAGCCCCAGAGCGCGAAGGCGGAGGTGATGCCCCAGGGGCGGCCGGCCAGCGCCAGGGTGGCGAAGTTCAGCGCCGCCAGCGCGACCGCGCCGGCCACCAGCGGCCACGGGCCGCGGGCGAAGCGGGCGAGGCCGGCGCGCGGCGACGGGGCGGAGGTCTCCAGCGCGCCGCGGCGGCGCTTCTCGACCCAGACCGTGACGCCCGCGATGGCGGCGAAGACCGCCCAGTTCGCCGCGAGCGCCGGCCAGGCGCCCCACAGTTTCACCAGCGAGACCGGGGCGAAGCTAGGCTGCGCCGACCACCAGGGCAGGTGCGCGGCGCCCACCGTGGAGCCGACCACGAAGGCGGCGAGCGTGATCAGCATGCGGGTGGAGCCGCCGCCCACGGTGTAGAGCGTGCCGGAGGCGCAGCCGCCGCCCATCTGCATGCCGACGCCGAAGATGAAGGCGCCCACCAGCACCGAGACGCCCACGGGGGACACGAGCCCGGCGACGGGCTGGCCGAAGAGCGAGCCAGCGGCCAGGACCGGAAAAAACAGGGCGGTGGCCATGGCCAGCATGACCATCTGCGCCCGCAGGCCCGCTCCGCGCCCGTCGGCGATGAACACCCGCCACGCCGAGGTGAAGCCGAAGGCCGCGTGATAGAGCACGAGGCCCATCACCGCGCCCAGGCCGTAAAGGGCGGCCTGCCGGGGACTGACCATGGCGCCGATCAGCGCCGCGCCGGCCACGATGGCGAAGGCCGCGCCCCAGGCGGCGCCGATATTCGGCCCGTCGCTGGGACGGCGTTCGGAGACGGCGAAGCGGTCGGCCGGGGCGGCGGCCGCGGCGGAATAGGAACTCGACATGGGAGGGTCCAGGGTTCGGTCGCGCAGGGCGGCGGTCCCCTGGAGGTAGTATTCCCGTCCAGGATCGTCAATAGCGCAAAATCACGCCAGAAAACGTAAATTAGCCGTAGGACTCGGCGTAGGGCGTGGGCTCGGTCTTCAGCCCGCCGTCGACGGCCACCAGCTGGGGCGTGAAGGGCCGCTTTCCGGCTGCGCCGCGCAGGTCGATCAGGGGCCGCATCGCCGGGACGGAGAGATCGATGGCCTTGGCCGGGCGCCAGCGCTTGCGCATGGCCTGCGAGCCTTTCCCGCGCTTGAACATCTTCGGCACCTCCTCCTCGACGAGGAGGACGAGCTTTCCCGTGAAGGTGATCTGGAAATCGAAGCGGCCTGTGAGGGACATGGGCGGTCTCCCTTCTCTGACCTTCCAACGCCGCAGGCGGGCATCCGTTCTCGGAGGGAGCGTCGCGGCGGCGGCTCGGGCGGGCATCCTACGCCTCATCGGCGTCCGGCGGAACCGGAGACGCGCGCCGCTGCGCCAGGCGGCGGTCAGCCCTGCCGGAATGGGACAGCGGCGCTGCTTTACCCCGGGGGACCCGGCGCGTAGCGTGGTTGCGCAACCTCGACGTTGCGATCAACGAAATCTTCGGGAGGACTAGAGATGACGTTCGACGCTCGAGATCCCAAAGTATTTGCGATCGACGACGACCAGAAGCTCTCGCGACGTTCGCTCGTGGGAGCGATGGGCGCGGGCGCCCTCGGGCTCGGAGCCGCCGCCCTGGGCGCCCGGCCCGCGCTGGCGCAGACGCAGACGACCGTCCGTCCCACGCCCCCGACCACGATCACCAACCCGCCGCGGGACTTCAGCCCGCAGGGCGCCCCGACGACCTATTTCAGCGATCCGGACATCCTCAGCGTCGATCCCTCCTTCGACGCCTATGTCCAGCCCAACAGCGCCATCCAGAGGCTCTGGACCGGGGCGCTGTGGGCGGAAGGCCCGGCCTGGAACGCGCAGGGGCGCTACCTCGTCTGGAGCGACATCCCCAACAACCGCCAGATGCGCTGGATGGAGGACGACGGCCACGTCTCGGTGTTCCGGCTCCCCTCCAACAACAGCAACGGCAACTCGTTCGACTTCCAGGGCCGGCAGCTCTCCTGCGAGCACCTGACGCGCCGCGTGGTGCGCTACGAGAACGACGGCTCCGTGACGGTGCTGGCCGACAACTACCAGGGCAAGCGCCTGAACTCGCCCAACGACGTCGTCGCCCATCCGGACGGCAGCTACTGGTTCACCGACCCGCCCTATGGCGGGCAGCTCTACGAGGGCGCGCCGGACGCGGCCGGGGGAGCCAGCAACGAGGCCGGGCGCCTGAAGTCCCGTCTCGGCCAGGCGGCCGGCATGGGCGAGTCCAAGCGCGAACTGCCCACGCAATGCTACCGGATCGACCCGAGCGGCCGCCTCGACATGGTGGTCACCGAGGAGCAGGTCCCCGACCCCAATGGCCTGTGCTTCTCGCCCGACTTCAAGAAGCTCTATGTCTGCAGCACCGGCAAGGGGCCGGGCGACAAGGGGCCGGGCGGCAAGGGCGAGGTCTACGTCTTCGACGTGGGCGCCGACAACAAGCTCTCCAACCGCAAGCTCTTCAGCGACTTCATGGTCGATGGCGTGAAATGCGGGCCGGACGGCATCCGGGCCGACGTCGACGGCAATCTGTGGGTCTCCAGCAACGCCGGCCGGGCGGTCGGCTACAACGGCGTCACCGTGTGGACGCCCGACGGCAAGCTGATCGGCCGGATACGCCTGCCGGAGGTGTGCGGCAATATCTGTTTCGGCGGACCCAAGCGGAACCGGCTGTTCATGGCGGCGAGCCAGTCCATCTACGCGGTGTTCGTCAACACGCAGGGCGCCGCCCCGGCGTAACGCGTCGGCCGCGGCAGGGTCGGGCGAGGCGTCGCCCGGCCCTATTCGGCCGGGCTTTCCTGGCGCTCGCCGACGCCGACGCGCGGGACCATGAGCGAGAAGCCCACGATCAGGAGCGCGATCAGCAGCATCGCCCAGAAGGTGAGGTGCAGCGCGTCCTGCAGCGCCAGCGCCAGGGCGGGATCGCCGCCGGGCGCGCCGGGCGGCGTCTCAAGCACCTGCCGCAGCCGGTCCGACGTGACCGCGCCGACGCCCAGCGCCCGGCCGAGGCCGTAGTTCAGCACGGCGCCGAGCACCGTCGCGCCCAGCGTGCTGCCCAGATTGCGCGAGAACAGGTTGGAGGCCGTGACGCTGCCGCGCTGCGACCAGTCGACGATCTCCTGGATCAGCACCATCGAGGCGACGCTCAGCAGGCCCATGCCGAGCCCCATCACGAGCGATCCGCAGGCCGCCGTCACGGGCGAACTCTCCGGCGTCAGGCCGACGAAGACGAGCGCGCCCGCCGGCAGGAAGAGGCTGCCCACGATCATGATCCGGCGCAGGCCGAAGATGGGGAAGGTCCGCGCCGCCAGCGTCGCGCCGGCCGGCCAGCCCAGCACCAGCATGGTCAGCGTCAGCCCGGCGACGATGGGCGAGCGGTGCAGCACGCCCTGCACGAACATAGGCAGGAAGGTCGTAAGCCCCATCAGCGCCATGCCGGCCAGCATGTTGGCCCCGTTGGCCGCCGCGATGGGCCGCCGCCGCCAGAGCGCGAAATCGACCATCGGGTCGGCGGCGCGCCGCTCCTGCAGCACGAACAGGACGAGGCAGACGCCGAACAGGCCGGCGGCCGCCAGGGCGCGCCCGGTCTGCTCCGAGCCCGCCGTGGTCAGCGCGATCATCAGCGCCGCCACCGTGGCGGTGAACAGGGCCGCGCCGGCGAAGTCGATGGCGTGGGCCTGGCGCCGGACGTCCTCGCGCAGATAGTGCATGAAGCCGGCCGCGGCGGCGAGGCCGATCGGGATGTTGATCCAGAAGATCCACGCCCAGGACATGTTGTGGATGATGAGCCCGCCCGCCATGGGGCCGATCACCGCCGAGATCGCCCAGACGCTGGCGAGGTAGCCCTGCACCTTGCCGCGCTCGCGGGCCGGATAGAGGTCCGCCACGATCGTCATCGCGATGGGCTGCATGGCCCCGGCGGCTTGCGGCCATAAAGGTCGGCCAGCTTGCCGAACACGACCGTCATGGCCGTCTGGGTCAGCACAGGAAGGACGAGAAGATCCAGCTGTAGAGATCGAGCCCGCCGAGCTGGGCGACGATCTGCGGCATCGCGGTGGACACGATCGTGGCCTCGATCGCCACCATGAACATGGAGGCCATCACGGCGGCGATGACGAGAGGGCGCGACGCGCCGGTGGTCTGGGAAGACATCGGGGGTTCCGGGCGGGGAGGGAGCCGAGCTCCAAAGACGCATCCTACATGAAGCCGCGCCGCCGCGGGTCAACCACGCTCGCCGCGCGGCCGCGCATGGCTGCCGCGCGCCGGGCGGCTTCGCCCCGCTGATCGGCAGGAACCATCCCCCGCCTCCCGCGCTGAGGTCGACCAGTGGACGGCGGCGCAAAGCCGGGAGATCGCGGATGCCGATGTGGGTTCAGGCGGGACTATGGGGCTTGGTGGGAGGGTCCGCGCTCGTGCTCGGCGCCGCCGCCGCATGGCTCATCAGCCTGCCGCAGCGCGCCATCGCGGCCGTGATGGCGGTCGGCTCCGGCGTCCTCATCTCGGCCGTGGCCTTCGACCTGATGGACGAGGCCTACCGGCAGGGCGGCTTTGATTCCACCTCGGCGGGCTTTCTCGCCGGCGGGGCGATCTACACCGCGGCGAACATCTACCTGTCCCGGCGCGGCGCGAAGCACCGCAAGCGGTCGGGCTCCAACCCCGCCCAGAGCCAGGCCGGCGACGGCGGCCTCGCCATCGCGGTCGGGGCGCTCCTGGACGGGGTGCCGGAATCCATCGTCATCGGCGTCAGCCTGCTGCAGGGCAAGGGCGTCAGCCTCGTCACGGTCGCGGCGGTGTTCCTCTCCAACATGCCGGAAGGGCTCTCCAGCGCCGCCGGCATGAAGAAGGCGGGGCGCGGCGCTCTCTACGTGTTCGGAGTGTGGGGCGGCATCGCGCTGACCTCGGGCCTTGCCGCCGCGCTGGGCAATGTGGCGCTCGCCGGCGCCAACCCGGAGATCATCGCGGCGACCACCGCCGTGGCGGCCGGCGCCATCCTGGCGATGCTGGCCGACACCATGATCCCGGAGGCTTTTGAGACGGCCCACGACTATGCCGGCCTTATCACGGTGGCCGGATTCCTGGCCGCCTTCGTGCTTAGCAAGCTGGGCGGCTGAGGCCGCGGCGCGGCCGGTCGCCACAGGGGGAGAGCGGGAACAATCGGGCGCCGGGGCTGTTGGCTAGCACCATTCCGACAGGAGGATATGCACATGGCCGACAAGGATCTGCGGGCGCTGTTCCTGCACCAGCTCAAGGACACCTATTACGCCGAGAACGCCATCGTGAAGGCGTTGCCGAAGATGGCCCAGGCGGCCCAGACCGACGACCTGCGCGGCGCCTTCGGCGTCCATCTCGAAGAGACCAAGAACCAGATCAAGCGGCTGGAGCAGGTGTTCAAACTCATCGGCGAAAAGCCTGAGGGCGTCGAATGCAAGGCCATCCAGGGCATCATCGCCGAGGGTGACGAGGTGGCCGAGGAGTTCGAGGGCGGCAGCGCCATTGACGCCGCACTGATCGCCGCCGCGCAGGCCGTGGAGCATTACGAGATCACCCGCTACGGCACCCTGCTGGCCTGGGCCAAGCAGCTCGGCCTGGACGAAGCCGCCGAGCTGATCAAGGCGACGCTGGTGGAGGAGGAGAACACCGACGAGATCCTCTCCGAACTCGCCGAGGACGCCGTCAATCCCGCAGCCGCGGCCTGACAGGATGATGCCCGCATGACGGGTATTGTTGATACAACGCTTTAATCTGGTTGTGTTTTGCTGGCGCCGTCGACATCGGTGGCGCCAGCATGAACGAACGTGAAGCCTACCCGCCGGCCCAGGAGCTTCGGCTGGCCGAGCTGCTCGGCGCCTTGAGCCACGCGCTGGACCTGACCGAGGGCCAACCGCCCGGGCACTGCGTCCGCTGCTGCTGGATCGGCATGCATATCGGGCGCGAGGCGGGGCTCTGCGACGCCCAGCTTTGGGATCTCTACTATACATTGCTGCTCAAGGACCTCGGCTGCAGCAGCAACGCGGCGCGGATCTGCCGCCTCTACGTCACCGACGACCTCGCATTCAAGCGAGATTTCAAGCGCATCGACGGCGGGCTGCCGCAGGCGCTTCGTTTCGTGCTGGCCCATACCGGGCTGAAGGCCGGCCTCGCCGAGCGCTTCCGGGCCATCGTCGGCATCCTGCAGAACGGCGGCGAGATCGCCCGCGAGCTGATCGAGACGCGCTGCCAGCGCGGGGCCGAGATCGCCCGGCGCATGCGCTTCAGCGAAGCCGTCGCGCAGGGGGTGCAGAATCTCGACGAGCACTGGGACGGCGGCGGCTCGCCGCTCGGCGCAGCGGGCGAGGGCATCCCGGTCCACGCGCGCATCGCGCTGATCGCCCAGGTGGTGGACGTGTTCCAGTCCGCCGACGGGCCGCAGGCCGCCATGCGCGAGGTGGCGCGCCGCGCCGGCAGCTGGTTCGACCCGGCCTGGGCGCGGGCTTTCGCCCGCGCGGCGGCCGACGCGTCCTTCTGGCGGGGGCTGAACAGCCCGACCCTGGAGCAGGACGTCTTCGCGCTGGAGCCGGCTCTGGACGGGGATCTGGTGGACGAGGACTATCTCGACGACATCGCCGCCGCCTTCGCGCAGGTGGTCGACGCCAAGAGCCCGTTCACCAGCGGCCATAGCGACCGGGTCACTCTCTACGCCGACCTGATCGCCGAGGAGCTCGGCTTTTCGGCGGCGGACCGGCGTCGCCTGCGGCGCGCCGCGCTGCTGCACGATATCGGCAAGCTCGGCGTCAGCAACAGCATCCTGGACAAGCCCGGCAAGCTCGACGAGGCCGAATGGGAGGCGATGCGCCTGCACCCGGCGCATTCTGAGACGATCCTGTCGCGCATCCACGCTTTCCGGGACCTCGCGCCCATCGCCGGAGGCCATCATGAGCGTCTCGACGGCAAGGGCTATCCACGCGGGCTCAGGGGCGACGAAATTGGTCTGGAAACCCGCATCGTCACCGCCGCCGACGTCTTCGACGCGCTAACGGCGGAGCGCCCCTACCGGGCCGCCATGCCGATTCCAAAGGCGCTCGCCATCATGGAGGAGGGGCTGGGCTCGTCCATCGACCCGACCTGTTTTGCGGCCCTGGGCCGGGCGCTGCAGCGCGTCGACGCGCTGCTGGCAACGTAGCGTCCTGCCCGGCGGAGCGCTTGCGCGGCGCGGCGGGGCGCGGCACATTCCCGCCGGAAGGCCGCCCCGGCGACGAGGGCGGCCTGCTCGTCAGGGAGAAAACGATGTCTCACAAAGCCCGCAAGCGCCCGTCCTGGAAGAAGAACACGGTCCGCTACAAGCAGATCACCGGTCCGCAGAAAACGCGCGAGGGGCAAGAGAACCGCCAGAAGAAGGACCGCTACGCCAACCGCAGCGGCTGACGCGTCGCCCTCGGATCACTTACGGCGGCCTCCCTCCTGGCGCGGGAGGGAGGCCGCCGTGATGGGGCTCAGTCCTCGTCGGCGTTGGCGATGATGTCGCAGGCCGCCTCGGTCTCCGCGTCGGTGAAGCCGGGCAGGGCGGGCGAATCGTCCTGGCCGCAATACTGCTCGACGGTGCCGTCCCGCGTGATGATCGCCGCGGCCTCGCGGGCCCTCTCCTCGTCCGCAGTCTGCGCCAACGCCTGCAGGGTTGTCAGGGAAAACGCCAGCAGGGCGGCGGTCGCGATTAGCGCGCGCATCTTGAATCTCCATGGTTCCGGGCGGGGCCTCGGACAGGAAACGACCGAACCGCGCGCGGGTTCGGCCTCTATGCCCGACGGATCGGGCGTTATTGCGCCCAGCGTCCGAGGCGTCGCTTCCAGCGCTCGTGGCGCGGAGGCTCCTGGCCGCGCAGCCGGCGGCGATAGCCTTCCGACCCGGCGTTGTCGGCCGCCTCGGCGGCGGCCGGCTCGGGATCACGCGCTTGGGCAGGCGGCATGATCGCAACGGCTTCGGGCGCCCGGGGCGGGATCGCCGATGCGGTCGACCGGGCCCTTTTCCGGGGCGCCGGCGCGGGGAGGGTGGCCCCAGACGGCGTCTGTTCCGCCTCGACGCGGTCCTGCGTCTCGACTGCGACCGGCGGCGGCGCCGTGGGCAGGAGGATGCGCCCGGTTGGGGCCGCGGACTCCGTCGGACTCGCCGGGGCCGAGACGGGCTTGGAGAAGAGCGCGTCGGCCGCCCGCCTGGCCTGGGACGCCTCCACGGGCGCCGGCTGCTGGGCGCGTGGCGCGGCATCGGGGACGGACAGCCAGGGCGTGGTCCGCGTCGTGCGGCGGGAATTCTTGATCTCGACGACGAAGGGTTTGATCGGAGTGCGCATCAGGGCTCGCTACGGCCAGAGCCGCCGGGTGGGGAGGTCGAATGCAGGTGAGTGGGGGATATCGACTCAATCATCGAAGTCCTTCCAAGTGGTAGCAAAGAGTAACGGGCATCGCAAGCGCCGCAATCCAAGATGCTTACCGCTGTTTTGACTTGGCCCGGCGGCGGGTGCCGGCCGGACATGCCGGCGCGACGAAAAACGCCGCCCCGAAGGGCGGCGCTCGCTTTCGTTGTCGGGCTGTTTCGATCGGTCAGGTGCGACGGTCGCCCTGGCCGCCGGTCCCGAAGCGGTTGGCCTCGCGGCTGTCCTCGATGTCGACCTCGGTCTTGCGGACAGTGTCGGACACGGTCTGGGTCGTGTTCCTGACGTCCTTGTTGACCGCGACCTCGCCGACCACGCGGGCCTGCTTTTCGACCACGGGGCGCTCGGAGGTCTCCGTCGCCTCGATGGTCCGCTCACGGAAGGGATCGCCCGAGACGGGACGGTCCACGGGGCGGCGCGCCACGTCGACATGCTCCTGGCGCAGGTTGACCTGTTCGGAGACGGGCTTCTCGACCGTGTAGGAGCGCACGCGGACGCGGCCTTCGTTCACTTCACGCTTGCCGACGTTCAGGCGCTCCTCGGCGACCGGGATCACCTGCTCGCCCGAGCGGCCGGTCTCGCCATAGCCTGACGAGGTTCCGCCCACGCCCGAGCCCGACGCGCCGGCGTAGCCGGTCGTGCCAGCGCCGGTGGTGCCGGCGCCGGTCATGCCCGCGCCGGTGCGGCCGAGGCCGACCGCCGAGGCGGGAGTCGAGGCGGCCATCGAGCCGGCGGCGCCGGGGGGGACGCTCGTGGCGCCCGTCGCGCCGAGGCCAGGCTCGTAGCGGCCGTTCCAGCCTTCCTTGCGCCAGTTGGACTCGCGCTCGTCGATGTTCACCGTGCCGTCGTCGTCGAGGATGTCGACGACCTTGTCGTAGAGCGCGTCATCGGTGCGCACCGTGACGAGGCTGCCGCCGCGACGCACGCCCTCGGCGTAGGTGTGGGCGTCTTCCTCGCTCACGCCGGCGCCCGTCAAGGCCCCGATGAGGCCGCCGGTCGCAGCGCCGGCGCCGGCGCCGACGAGCGTCGAGGCGAGCCAGCCGAGCGCCACCACTGGGCCGACGCCCGGGATGGCCATCAGGCCGAGGCCGGCCAGAAGGCCGGCGCCGCCGCCGAGCAGGCCGCCCAGCGTGGCGCCCGTGGCGCCGCCGCCTTCGGCGTTGTCAGCCGTGTTGTCGGACAGGCCGGAGATGCGCTCGCGGTTGGCGGGATCGTTCGAGACGAGGCTGACGGCGGAATGGTCGAGGCCGAGAGCTTCGAGGCGGCGCACGGCTTCGGCGGCCTCCTGATAGCTGTCGAACATGGCGGTGACGGTGCGGGTCATGGATATCTCCTTGAAAGGGAAGGCGTCAGGGCGGGGTCGCGCCTTACTGGATCGCGACGTTGCCCTTGAAATCGAAGCCGAACTGGACCTGCTTGCCCGCGTGCTCGGCCTTGCCGCGCCAGATCCCCTTGTCGTCCTTCTTCAGGTCGCTGATGCTCTTGAATCCGGCGCCTTCGAGGCGCGAGCGGACCTGGCCCTCGGTGAAGCTGTTGGAGCCTTCCTCGAGCTTCGCGTTGGTCGCGATGGCCCCCGTCTTCATGTCGCCGGGCTTCATGTCCGACGTGTTGGGATGGGTGACCGCAGGCTGGCCGTTGCTCTGCGCGCTGGACGGCGCGTTCCGGGCCGGGGCCGGCGCCGCGTTCGTCTGCGCAAAGGCGAGACCGGTGGAAAGGACGAGCGCGCTGGCTGCGAGCATCATGGTCGGGCGCATGTTGATCTCCCGTGTTGCGATTGGTGCTCATCAAGCGCGAACGTAACCCGATTGTTCCGCCCAAGAGGCGCTTTATTCCCTGTTCGACCTCTTCTTTTCTGCCCCAAGCTCCAGCCTATGAGAATGCTGCACCCAAAAACCGAGCAGGACAGAATGTTGCGACGCAATAGTTTCCGGACTTATGAACGTTGTTGAATCTTTAAGGTGCCGAGGCTTCGGCTTCAGGCGCCCTCTCGGACCTGGAGCGGCGCAGCGATCTTGGGCCGCACCCGGCCATGGAACCCTGTCCGCCCATGGCCCGTTCGCACATGCAATCCAGGCGACCCCTCACCATGTCCGACGACCAAGACCCCCTCGACGCGCAATCCCGGGACGATTGGCGGTCGGGATTGGGCGCCCCCGAGAGCGGCCTTCCCGAAGACCTCGCGCGGGCCCACGAGCCGCACCGCGGCCGCGATGCGGACAGCCCCGAGCAGATCCCGTCGCTGGGCTGGAAGGACATCGCCTTCAGGGTGTTCTGGTCCATCCCGGCCAACCGGCTGCTCGCCATGGCCGGGGGCGTCTCCTTCTTCGCGCTCCTGGCGGTGTTCCCGGCGATCGCCGCGATCGTCTCCCTCTACGGCCTGTTCGCGGATGCGGGAACGGTCGCCACCCACCTGGTGCTGCTGCAGGGCCTTCTGCCCGGCGGCGTCCTGGACCTCATCGCCGGCCAGATCGCGCTCATCGTCGGCAAGGGCGCGGCGACCCTGGGATGGGCCTTCCTCACCAGCCTCGCTATCGCGCTGTGGAGCGCGAACTCGGGCGCGGCCGCGCTGTTCGACGCGCTCAACGTCGTCTATGGCGAGAGGGAGAAGAGGAGCCTCGTGGTCTTCTACGCCAGCACCTTGCTGCTGACGCTGGGCATGATCACCTTCGTGATCCTGGCGCTCGGCGCGGTGGTCGTGACCCCGATCGTGATGGCCTATATTGGCATGGCGACCCCGGGGGAGCGCATCCTGGCGCTGCTGCGCTGGCCCATCATGCTGGTCGTCGTGTCGACTTGGCTCGCGGTGATCTACCGCTACGGCCCGAGCCGGGAGAGCGCCAAATGGCGCTGGGTGACCTGGGGCGGCATGACGGCCGCGACGCTCTGGCTCGCCGCCTCGATGATCTTCTCCTGGTACGTGGCCAATTTCGACAGCTACAACCGGACCTACGGCTCGCTGGGCGCCGGCGTCGGTTTCATGGTCTGGATCTGGCTCTCCGTGGTCATCGTCCTGCTCGGCGCGCAGATGAACGCCGAGATGGAGCACCAGACCGCCAAGGACAGCACCGAAGGCCGCCCGAAGCCGCTCGGCGCGCGCGGGGCCAACATGGCCGACCATGTCGGCGCCGCCCACCGCTGAGGCGATGCGCCCGGCCGAAGCGCCAGCCGCGGCCGTTCACAGGAACGGGGCGAGATCCAGCGCGACGCCGTTGGCGATCTTGGGCGCCACGAGCGCGACGTTCTCGGCGCTCTCGGAGATGGAGGCCAGCACGGCGCCCGACGACGAGCCGGCGTGGAGCGCGCCGACCCAGTAGTCGAAGCCGGCCTTCTCGGGCGCGCGGCCGAGCACGTTTTGATAGAAGCCGTTCACCAGCCCCTCGGCCGTCGGCGCCGTCCCGTGGATCGCCCGGAATTCCGACGAGGCCGAAAAGCCCTGCGCCACCTGGCCGAGGCTGGCGCCATGGTCCATCTGGGCCACCCAGTAGGACAGGCCGGCCTTGTCCGGCGTGCGGTTGAACGCGGCCTGGTAGACCCGGAAGGCCTGCCCGGCGTGGCCGTCCGCGTCGAAGGCGATCATCTGGTCGGAGAACACCAGCCGCTCGACATGGTCGTAATGCTGGTCGCCCAGCGCGCCCGCCTTGCTGTGCAGCGTCAGCTCGGTCCCCGTATGGGCGATGACGTAGTCGCCCGAGGCGCCCGGCAGGGCGACGAAGTCCGTGCCCGGCCCGGCGTCGAGGTCGATCGGCTTGGTCCCGTGCGGGACGATGACGTCCACGCCCTGCACGGCGAGGTCGGCCAGGTGGGGCGCATCGACCTGCGACGCGTCGAGGTTCAGGCCCGCCACCGCCACCACGTCCCGCACCGAGCCGGCGGCCTTGTCCAGGGTGTAGAACTCGGCCCCCGTGATCGCGGCGGCGCCGACCTGGGTCGTCGCCCCGTCCCAGCGAAGCCCCGCGGCGAGGTGGTAGTTGGCGCCGATCCCGACCGGTCCGGCGGAGAGGTCGCTGATCTCGCGATAGCCGCTGATCGAGCCCGAGAGGCCGCCCGACGCAAGATCGGCGCTCATCTGCACTGAGAACACGGTGGCCGCGAGGCCCGGCGCGGTGGCCTGCGTCGCCACCGCGATCTCGTCGAAATGGGACGAGGACGGCCCCTGGTTGAACGGGAGCGACGCGAAGGCGAAGCGCCCCGTGAAGGTGATCAGCGAGCCGTCCGCCTTGTTGAGGATGCGGATGACTTCGACGGTCGAGCCGTTGTCCCCCAGCGCCCCGTGCGCATCGAGGACGAAGGAGGGCGTGCGGATCTCCAGCGTGCTCGCGTCGACATAGCCCCCTTCCACCCCATGCTGGGCGGTACGTTCGGTCAGGAAGCCCACATAGGCGCCAAGTCCGCCTCCCACCAGCGTCGATAGCCGGGCGTTCAGGGATCCGTAGTCGCCGGAGCCCGCGCCCGACAGCGCGAGAGCGAGGGCGTCGGAATCGCCGAAATCGGACCGGATGGTGATGTTGGACAAGGCGCGCTCCTGGGCGGTGTCGGCATGGGCTGGCGTCGGGCGGGAAGCACTACCCCGCCCGCCCGGATCCGATGTGCGCGGGCGCACATCGGGCGGCTCGCCGCGTCAGATCAGGTGGAAGTCGCTGACGATGAGCTGCGACTTCGTCACGTGCTGGAGGAGGATGCTGTCGGTCGCCGTGATCTGCAGCAGCGCGCCGGACGCCGTGTCGGTCGTGCGGCCGAGCACATAGGAGGCCAGCGCCGCATCGGTCGAGATCCCCGCCAGCCCCGCGATGACGCGGTCCAGGACGATGACGTCGTGCACGGAGGTCGCGGACGCGCCGGGCTTGAAATTTGTGATCACGTCCTTGCCGAAACCGGCGTGGAACACGAAGCGGTCCGAGCCTCCGCCGCCCGTGATCGTGTCGGCGCCGGCGCCGCCGACGAAGACGACGCCGGGCGACGCATCGGTGATCTTGTCCGTCGACGCGGTGCCCAGGACCAGCTCGTTGCTGACCGCCCCCTTGTTGCCCGCCGGGTCCGTGGCGACGGCGGTCAGGGTGGTCAGCCGGTTCGCCTGGATGCCCGAGCTGGTGAAGCTCCAGTCGCCCTTCGCGTCGGCGACGATGCCGCTCGCCACCACCGAGCCGTTGGCGGAGAGCGTCACGCTTGCGCCGGCCTCGGTGTGGCCGAAGACGGTCGTCGCGGTCTTGGCGCCGGCTGTCGTGCGCGTCGCGTCCGTCAGAGCGACCGAAGGGGCGACCGTATCCACCGTCAGCACCGCCCCGGTGGAGACGGCGGCGCTGACATTGCCGGCCTTGTCCGTCGCCGCCGCCGTGAAGGCGTGCGCGCCGTCGGCCAGCTTGCCGGTGGTGAAGCTCCAGCCTGCGCTGGTGAGGGTCGCGGCCCCGATGTCGACGCCGTTGTCGAAGACCTCGACCGACTTCACGCCCGCCAGCGAGTCCGTGGCCTTGATGGTGAGCGTCTCGACGGTCTTGTTGGACAGGCCGGACACGCTCTGCGTCCCGGTCACGACGGCGGGCGTCCAGTCCAGCGTGAAGGCGACGGCGGGGCTGGAGCCCCCGCCCAGCGTGGCCGAGACGAGGTGGTTTCCCTCGACATTGGCGAGCTGTGCGGTCGCGCTCCAGGCGCCGTTCGCCTGGACGGTCGCGGTCCCGATCTCGATCGTTCCCGATGGGCCGGCGTCCAGGAGGTGGACGACGGCGCCCGCCTTGGCCGGGTCGGCCGTCCCGCTGATCGTCTGGGCCCTGGCGTTGGTCACCGCGCCCGCGGACGTGATCGCCAGGCCGCCGCCGGCCGGTCCGGACTGCGCGTCCGTGATCGTGACCGTGGCGCTCGCCCCGTTGGAGAGCGCCACCACATGCGCGTCGGAGGTCTTGCCCTCGATCGTGCCGGCGACGCCGTCATTGACGGTCTGGACGCTGACCCGCACGGAGCTTTGGCCCGCCTTGACGACCGCGGTCTGCACGGTGCCGCCGTCGACCGTGTATTTGATGACCTGGTCGGTCGCGGCCGGGCCGGGGAGGGCGATCAGGTAGGCGGCCGCGCCGCCCTCCTGCACGGAGGCCTGGCTCGCGGCGACGCTCGCCCCGAAGGCGCGCTGGAACGCGGCGCTCGCCCGGGCGTATTGCTGGATCTCGCTCATATAGCCGTTGTCGTTCACGTCCCAGTAGCTCTGGTACAGGACGTTGTGGTCCGAAAACCACTGCGCCGCCTTGCTGACGAAGACCGGCGCGTCCGAGTTCATGCCCCATTCCGAATAGGCGGTGGGCTTGCCGTGGGCGGCGGCGAAATTCTGGTGCCACTGGAGGCCATAGGTCTGCCCGACCTTGTTCGCCCAGGCGGTGGCCGGGTCGGCCGGGTCCCACTGGGTGTTGTAGTAGAAGTCCATGCCGATCACGTCGACATAGGCGTCGCCCGGATAGGCGGTGGCCGGATCCATGGATCCGCCCAGATTGACGTTCCACTCGAACTTGAACTTGGGGGACACGGACCGGAAGGCGTCGACGAAGTTCCGGTACGCCGCGATGAAGGATTGCTCCTTGCCCTGCGCGGCCCACGGCATCCAGTCGCCGTTGAACTCCTCGCCCATGCGGATGTAGATCACGCTGTCATTGGGCTGCCCGGCCAGGATCGTCTTGGCCGCCTGCACGTAGTGACTGGTGTAGGCCCCGGCGGCGGCGCTCGCGAGATCGCCCTGGTTAGCGAAGAGCGGGATGGACCAGGCGATCGAGCGGCCCGTTCCGGCCCAGAGGCCCGATTCCCAGCCGATGCTTCCGTCCCAGTCGGCCCAGTCCGCGCGTCCGGTATGCGCCCGGACGAAATCGACGGAATGGCCCAGGAACGCCTCCAAGCCGGGGATTTTCTCCGGCGAGTTGCCCACATAGGCGCCCATAGCAGTCATTGATGCCCCCGAATCAGCGGCGCTGAACGCTTGCCGCGGGGGCACTCTCGTTTTGGCGATGAAAGAAAACGTTCGGCCGAAACATCGGATTTCAACGAAAAGTCGTGAGATTCAACTTGAGGTAGAGGTAACGCCGAAAAGAACCGAGACGCCGCCTCAGAAGTCGCGACGTCGCGCCTCGGGCGGAGCCCAAAAGAGGCGAGTCGCAATCCGGTTTCCTACGGAGGAAAAAGATCAGCGCGACGTTAGTCCCGGCGGCGTCGCGCCAAGCCCGCGCGAAACGCCGACGCGCACATAGGCGCGCAGCGGCCCGGCCTCGGTCTGCGTCCGGGAGTCGACGAACGCCATGCCGGTCGCCCGGGAACCGGTGGAGGCGGCCCCGCGGGGAGCGGAGCTCGCATAGCCGGACTCGTAGCGGGCGCGGCCGCCGATCTTGACGCAGGTATCGGAGCCGGGCAGCGCGTAGAAGCCGGCGCCCAGCGCCGGGCAGGCGCGGACCGACGCGCCTGCGCCGGGGCGCGCCTCGGCGGCGGCGGCCGGCGCGGCGAGGGCCGACATCGCCATGAGAAGCGCCGCGATACGGCCCGGGACAGGATGGTGGAGCATCGGCGATCCTGACAGATGACGCGTTGGCTATATCACGCCCGTCAAGGTGGAGCCACTTGGGGAATTGTAACCTCCCGGAACCGACGCAGGGCGCATCGATTGTGGTCCGCCAACACAAGGAGGTTTCAATGACGAGCAAAGCTGCATTCAGCACGGACGAATGGGCGCGCGTGGCCGCAAGCCCGCTGGTGGCCGGCATGGCCATCACGGCGGCGGATCCGAGCGGGCTGTGGGGCCTGCTGCAGGAGGCGCTCGCCGGCGGGATGTCCCTAGCCCAGGCCAAGCAGAGCGCCTCGGCGAACCCGCTGGCCCATGAGGTCGCGGAGGACATCGCCAATCCCGAGACCCGGACCGCGATCCGCGACCGCATGAAGGCGCAATTCAAGGGCGCGCAGTTCGCGGACGTGAAGACGAAGGCCGTGGAGGAGCTGCGGGCCGTGGCCGCGCTGGTCGACGCCAAGGCGCCGAACGACGCCGCGGGCTTCAAGGCCTGGCTGCGGGAGATCGCCCAGAAGGCCGCGGAAGCCGGCAAGGAAGGCGGCTTCCTCGGCTTCGGCGGCGTCGCGGTCAGCGACAAGGAGCGCGCCACCCTCGACGAAATCTCCGCCGCGCTGTCGGTCTCCGCTTCGGCCTGAGGGTCGACGTCGCAGAAACGCGCGCGGCCCAGGCCGCGCGCGCATCGATCAGGACAGGCTCGCCAAAGCCTTACTTGCCGTGGCCGCCGCCGCCGCCGCCGCCACCGTTGCCTCCACCGTTGCCGCCGCCGCCACCGTTGCCGCCACCGCCGCCACTGTTGCCGCCGCCGCCGCCATTGCCACCGCCACCGCCGCCGGAGCCGCCGCCATTACCGCCGCCGCCACCGTTGCCGCCACCGCCGCCACTGTTGCCGCCGCCGCCGCCACCGCCGCCGGAGCCGCCGCCATTGCCGCCGCCGCCACCGCCGCCATTGCCGCCATTGCCGCCGCCGCCACCGCCACCGCCGCCGTTGCCGGATCCGCCGCCGCCGGACGAGCCGCCGGAGCCGCCGCCGCTACCTCCGCCGGACCCGCCGGCCGCGCCGCCCTTGCCGCCGCCGGAGCTGCTCGCGCCCGAACCGCCGCCGACGCCCGACCGGCCGCCCGCGCTGGCGCTCATTCCGCTGGGGCCGCCCGAGCGGCCCGCGCCGACGCCGGCCCGGCTGGTCGCCGCCATGCCCCGCCCGGGATTGGATGGGTCGCCGAAGGCCGGGTTCGCGCCGCCGACATCGTCGGCTTCCGCGCCGTTGCCGAGGCCGTTATTGCCCTTCGAGCCGCCGTGGCGTCCGGATCCGGCTTGGCCGAGCGGACCCTGGCCATAGCCGGTCTGCCCGCGCGCGGTCGTCGCCGCCATGCCGCGCCCGGGATTGGACGGGTCGCCGAAGGCGGGGTTCGCGCCGCCGACATCGTTGGATTCCGCCCCGTTGCCGAGGCCGTTATTGCCCTTCGCGTGGCCGCCATGGGAGGCGTGATGGCCCTTCCCGCCGCGGGCGTGCGACTTCGATCCCCGTCCGGGGTTGGAGGGGTCGCCGAAGGCCGGGTTCGCGCCGCCGACGTCGTCGGCTTCCGCGCCGTTGCCGAGCCCGTTATTGCCGTGGCTCACGGAGGACTGCGGGCCTGCGCCGGGCGACGTTGCGCCCGTCGAGCCGCCGATCGATCCCGTCACTCCGGTCGAACCCGTCGTTCCGGTCGAACCCGTGGAGAGGGAGCCTGTCGAGAGCGAGCCCGTCGATCCGACGGAGGTCCCGATCGCGCCGGGCGCGGTCCCCCGCGGTCCGGTGGAGACGCCGACCGCGCTCGGGGCCGATGTCGCGCCGGTGGTCCCGACGCCGACGATCCCGGCCGGAGCGCCGAGGCTCCCGGCGGGCCTGGAGAGCGAGCCCGTCACGTCCGTGGAGGAGTGGACGCCCGGGCGTCCGACGACCGACTGCCCGTCGCAGCTGCAGAGCGCCCGGCCGCCACGGTGGATCAGCGTGCAGCTGTGATGTATTCCCTGGGGCGCCACCAGATAGGCGCACATCGGGGATGTCTGTGCGATGACAGACGTCGATGAAGCGGAGAGTAGCGCTCCCAACAAGACAGTATAATGCATCCGCATGGCGCAGTCCTAGCTTTCGGCCTGCTGCGGTAAGCAGCGGCTTTTTAAGTCACACATTGGATAAACATTACTGAGATGTTGAATTAAAGTTCCCGAAAATCAGTCGATTCCGGGAAGGAAAAGTAAAACGGATTAATCGCGAGCGGCCCCGAGGCGCGCCGAAGCGGCCGGGACGGGGCCGGAAGTGGACGGGTGTGCGACGGCGAGGGCGGGTTCAGTCCGCTCCGAAGCGCCGGGCGGCGTCGCGGAACAGCCGTTCGTCGTCGGCGGCGAACTGCATGGCGCTGAGGAAATCGGCGACCCTGTAGCCGGGCACGGTCTGGTGGATCGCCGACAGGTAACCCCGCGCGTCCTCGACCCGGCCGGCGAGCGCGAGAGAGAAGGCCGCAATGGCCCTGATCTGCGCGTGCGCGTTGGGGCGGGCCGCCGCGCGGACGGCCCATTCGGCGGCCTCCTCGTAGCGGCCGAGCCGAACCAGCGCCATCGCGCGGGCCCCCAGCATGCCGAACAGCATCGGATCATAGGGGCTGAGGCGCCGCGAGTGATCCGAGAAGGCCACCGCCGCCTGCGGATCGCCGCGCTGCGAGTGCACGAAGGCGAGGGCGTAGTGGCCCTGCGCGAAATTGGGGCTGAGGTCGATCGACTGGCCCAGTTCGGCCACGGCCTCGTCGTGCTGGCCGCGAAGCCAGAGCGCGCGACCCATGGCCCAATGCGCGGCGGGATCGCGATCGTCCGACATCAGGCTGCGGCCGGCGGCCGCGAACGCGCTCTCCATTTCGCCGCGCCGATCGGCCCAGCCCTGGAAGGCGTTCTGGAAATGGGTGAAGGACAGGCCCGCATGCGCCCGCGCGAAGGTGGGATCGAGCCCGATCGCGGCTTCGAAGAACGCCCTGGCCTGCGCGTTGTCGGTCCTGTTGAACCGGTACATGTGCCAGAGACCGCGGTGATGCGCCTCCCAGGCGTCGAGCGAGTTCGGCGGCTTGAGGATCGCCCTGTTGCGTTCGGTGAGCTCGATCTCGCTGGAGACGCAGGCCACGATGCTGTCGCCGATCTCGTCGAGCACCAGGAAGGCGTCGTCCAGCCTGCGCTGGAAGCTTTCCGCCCAGACGATCCGGGCGGTCCGTGTCTCGGTGAGCTCCACCGAAACGGTCAGGCGATCCGGGCCGCGTTGCAGGGCGCCGCCCACCACATAGTCGACATTCAGCCGTCGCCCGGCCTCCTCGGTTCCGATGCGGCGCTCATGCAGCGTGAAGGTGGTGCCCTGGGCGATGACGAAGAGGCTGCGCAGCTTCGCCAGCCGGGTGATCACGTCCCGGACCAGGCCGTCCGCCGCGGCGTCGCTTCCCGTGCCGGCCTGGCGCGCGAAGGGCATCACCGCGATGGAGGCGCGCCGCGGCCCCGCCGAGGGGAGCGGCGCTCCGGCGCCGGGGTCGGGCGGGGGCTCTGGAGATGATGCGCAGGGAGCGGCGGGCGGGCCGGCGCCGCGTCGCGACCGCGCGGCGCGCCATGCCTCGCGCAGGCCCGCATGGTCGAGCCCCTCCGCCTCGAACAGCCGGACGGTCGCGGCGAGATGCGCCTCTCCGTCCGGAATGCGGTCGCGCGACGCCAGCGCGTGCAGCATCCGCTCGTGCACACGCCTGTCGAAGGGCGAGATCCGCAGCCAGTCGTCCAGATGCGCGAACACGTCGTCGTCGTCCTGCGTCAGCGCGACGAGCCGCTCCAGCACGACGGCCTGGAAGCTGCGGAAGCGACGCCGTTGGGCCGTGAGCCAGCCCTGGAACGCCGGGCAGCGCTCGATCTCCAGCCCTTCCAGCACGTCCCCGCCGGCGAGGCCGGCGAGCCGCCGCAGGGCGTCCGGCGGCGACGATCCCAATCCCTGCTGGACCGCCGCGGCGATCTCGAGCGCGTCGACGCGGACGTCGCCGAGGTCGAGCCGGATCGCGTCGCCCCGCACGTCGACGCGGCTCCGCCCGGGCGCGTCGAAGATCCGCCGCAGCTTGCTCAGCGCCCAGCGCAACTCTCCGCGCGGGTCGTCGGGAGCGTCCCAGAACATGTCGGTGAGGCGGCTGCGCTGGATGGGATGGGGTGAGAGCGCCAGGACGCCGATGAGCCCGCGCACCTTGCGCGACGGCGGCAGGGGACTCTCCAGGCCTGCCCGCAGGACGCGCAAGGGGCCGAGCAGCCGCAGCTGCGCGGGGGCGTCGGCGCCCTCCTTGTCCCGCTTCTCCGGCTCGTCCGTTTCCACGGTCATTCCCACGCGGACGCCCACGATGCCTCCCATGCGACGCCGCTAGTCTCAGGGTCGACGCGGGCAGGGCGCGGCCGGGACCGGTCCGTCCGAGCCCGGCGAACGCCCGCATCGCGGGACCAGCGACCGACGGAGATCAGCCATGCTAAGCACCGCGCAAGTCCCCCGTCAAAGCGGCGGGCTCGACACCGCCCAGTTGCAAGCCATCAAGACGCGCCAGCAGGGCGCGTGGTCGTCGGGCGATTACGCCGTCGTCGGCGTCACGCTCCAAATCGTCGGCGAAACCCTGTGCGAGGCGCTCGACCTGAAGGCCGGATCGGAGGTGCTCGACGTGGCGGCCGGCAACGGCAACGCCTCGCTCGCGGCAGCCCGCCGCTTCTGCGAGGTGACCTCGACCGACTACGTGCCGGCCCTGCTCGACAGCGCCCGCGAGCGCGCCGCCGCCGACGGGCTGGACATCGTGTTCCGCGAGGCCGACGCGGAGGCCTTGCCCTTCGCGGACGCTAGCTTCGACGTGGTGCTCTCCACCTTCGGGGTGATGTTCACGCCCGACCAGGACCGGGCCGCCGCGGAGCTCCTGCGCGTTTGCCGGCCCGGCGGCAAAATCGGCCTCGCCAACTGGACGCCGCAAGGCTTCATCGGGCAGCTCTTCAAGACGATCGGACAGCACGTGCCGCCGCCGGCCGGCGCACGCTCTCCGGCCCTCTGGGGCGACCCCGAACGCCTCGCGGCGTGGTTCGGCCCGCAGGCCGCCTCGCTGGTGGCCGAACCGCGGCGTTTCACTTTCCGCTACCGCACGCCCCGGCACTTCCTGGACGTGTTCAGGACCTATTACGGCCCGGTGCTGAAGGCCTTCGCGGCGCTGGAGCCGGCCGGGCGCGAGGCGCTCGACCGCGACCTCGAGGCCCTGGTGGCGCGTTTCAACCGCGCCACGGATGGCGGGATGGCGGTGCCCAGCGAGTATCTCGAAGTGGTCGTCACCAAGCGGTGACGCACCGATCCGGCCGGGCGTGGGCGCAAGACGCGCCCGCGCTCACTCCGCCGGCAATGGCGCCGCCGTCCGGGGGCTCGGCGCCTCGCGGCGCAGGACGAGCCAGCCGAACAGCGCCATGTCGGCGATGATCGCCAGCGAGGCGACCGCCGCGATCGGATCCCCGACCGGACGTCCGGAATGGACCAGCCCCACCCCGATGGTGAGCACGACCGTCGCCACGATCCACGCCCAGACCTGCGCCAGCGCGGCCCGGCTCCGGTCCAGCGTGGGATGGAGATGATAGAAGAGCCCGAACAGGAACAGGCTGACCCAGCCGAGAAGGTTGAGATGCGCATGGGCCGGCATGGTCGAATGGTCGCCCGACGCGGCCATCACGACGCCCCAGCCCATCCCCGCCAGAACCAGAACGACCGCCGCCTGGAAGCTCAGCGATGACGCCTTCATGGTGTGCCCTCCGCTTCGCTTGGATCCGCGGGCGGCGCGAAGCTTTTCGGTCTGGCGCCATCCCGCTGGAGCTGTATCGACGCGCAATACAACCCCAGGATGATCGAAGGCTTGCGTCGGCGCGTCAATGCGCAGCGTCGCTTCTGTGCGGGCGGGGGCCTCCGACGCGGCGCTCCGGTCGGTGCTACGCCTTGGACTTCGACGCGTTCAGGGCCGCGGCGGCCCGGATTAGGGCCTTGAAATCCTCGTGCTTGATCTCATCGCCCTCGCGCAAGTCGATGGCGCGCCGCGTGTTTCCGTCCAGGCTGGCGTTAAAGAGGCCGGCGCGGTCGGGCAGGGCCGCGCCCTTCGCGAAGGTCAGCTTGACCACGGACTTGTAGGTCTCGCCGGTGCAGATGAGGCCGTGGCGCGACCACACCGGAACGCCTCTCCACTTCACCTCTTCGACGACGCCTGGCTCTGCGCTCCTGATCAGCGCGCGGACGCGGGCCAGAATCTCGCCGCGCCAGTCGCCCAGGGCCGCGATCTTGGCGTCGATCTGCTGGGAGGCCGACACGTCGGACGGCGTCTCGGTTCCGTGGCTGGTCATCGCGATTCTCCGCCCCGTTGACGGCCGAGGTTAGCGCCCCAGGCGCGGCCGGCCAACGGAGGGTTGCGCGAAAACGCGCCTCCATCCTAGATCGCCCGATGCTGGCCTCGCCCGTCGTCCTCTATCCCGATCCGCGCCTCATCCGGCCGGCCGAGGCCGTCACGGATTTCGACGCCGACCTGGAGAGCGACGCCGGGCGCCTCCTGGCCGCGCTGACGTCCATCCCGGCCCTCGGGCTCGCCGGTCCGCATCTGGGCGTCATGCGGCGCATCGTGGCGATCGATCTCGGCGCGGCGGCTGGAGGAGCGCGCCTTTTCATCAATCCGGTGGTGACCTGGGCCTCCGCCGAGACGAACGCATTCGCGGAAGGCAGCGTTTCGCTGCCGGGCGTGCAGGAGACGCTGGCGCGGCCGTCACGCGTGCGGGTGGCGTGGGCGACGCTTTCCGGCGACCCGCGTGAGGACGAGTTCGAGGGCTTCATGGCCGCCTGTCTTCAGCACGAGATCGACCAATGCGACGGCGTGTTCTGGCTGGACCGGCTGTCGCGCCTGAAGCGCGAGAGGGCGCTGGCCCGCTTCCGCAAGCTACGCCGTTGACCGGCCGGGGCCGCCAAGGCGCCGCTGAAGGCGCAAGACAACCCGGGCGATGGTCTAAGGCGGGGCGCGCTGACGCGGGTCTGCGTCGCTCCGATCTTGTCTCCGATGCGACAACGTCAGAGCAGTAATCGGCTTTGGGGTTCCACCGTCCAGGGTGGGCTGCGAAACCTTTGATGCGGGAGACGTATTGTATAAAAGCTGAACAGTCATAGAGAATTCAGCCTCCGCGCGCGCATTTCCGCTCAAAACTGAGGTGGTTGGCGCGGCGGTGTTCAACGGAGGGGTCGGCGAAGAAGACGTGTGTTTCGGCCAGCTAGGCGACGTCGCCTTCAACGGCGACGCCGGCGCGTCCGGGCCAATCAGGCGGAAAACGTCGCCTCACGGGATATCCCGCCGGACACCGTCTTCGACATCTATGGAAGCGCTGACTCCATCGTCTCAGGCGCCTGGCGGGCTCTCGTTTTGTGGCAAGGCTCTCGATTATGGGGCGCCCCTGCACGATGTGGCGCATGGCTTCGTCAACGTGGCGGAGTTCAAGGCCGTCCACGGCGCGGCCCCGACCCATGGCGAGAACGTGTCGCGCTTTCACCAGAACGTTCAGGGCGGGCCGGCGATGAGGTGAAGGTCGGCATCGGGGTGGGGACATTGGACCGGGCGGCTCGGCCGCGGACGGGCTCGCCGGGTTCTCCCGGAGCCCGGAAAACGGGGCCCGTGTCGCTCAGGCGATCGCAAACGGCGTCAGCCTGGACCTGACCTCCTGGTGCGAAGTCCTATTCCGTCTCGTCGGAAGGGACGCGCGCGTGCTGGACGCGGCTCTGCAGCCGCTCCAACTCCCCTCTGAGCCAGTTTCCGCGCGCGGACAGGCACATGCCGTCCCACTCGCGATTGGAGATGGAGGAGCCAGCGTCTTCGAGCTCGCTTCGCAAGACATCGAAGACCTGGGTTTCGTGTCCGACTTCCGTGCTCAGGCCCGTATACTTCAAGCTTCGCCCCAGCAGTGACGCCATCGATAAACTGCCACACTACTTACGAAATCGCAAGAACAGGAGTTGGCGTTTGGTAATGTAGCGGTTAAAAATGAGGCGGGCAAGGATTTGGGCCGCACGGCGCGGTCAATCCGACAACCTGGCGTCCAGCCGGGCGTTGGCGGCCCTGAGCCAGTCGGACCGCTCGACGAGGCTCATCCGTTCCCATTGCTCGTCGGGGATGGCCATCCCAAGCCGTTCCAGTTCGGCGCGCAGCCTCCAAATAGCGCGCGCGCCTCGGCCTTCTCTTGCGGCTCGACCCTCTGTGCAGCCACGGCGCGGCCTCCGAGTCCCTGCACAGTCAGGCGTCGCACGGCGCGGCGACGCAGCCGGGAGGCCCGCTGGGCGAGCCGCGGCCGATGCGTCGGCATGCGTGAGCCTTGGGACCGGCGCTCGACGCGCGCAGGTCACTGAACCAGCACCGCGCCGACGTCGCCGGTGGCGGTCATCACGGTCGTGGGCTCGTCAGGCTTGTCGATGCTGATGACGGCCGAGGAGTTCACCATCAGCGTGTACGCGACCAGCGCCATCTTGTGCGACGAGATGCTGGCCTGAGAGTTGAGCGTGACGTTGCGGCTCGGCAGGTAGAACAGGCCCTCGACCTGCTGGGATGCGTTGGCGTTAAGGACGATGTTGCTGCGCGTCGTGAGCGCCGGCTCGTACATCGAGATCCCCGCATAGGTTCCCGCGCTCGGCGGCGTCATGTCGAGCTGGGCGTTGGAGTTGAGCTGGATGTAGCTGCCTGAGTCCTTCAGGTAGAAAATGACGCCCTTGGCCGTGGCGTTGACGTTGCTGCCCAGGTTGAGCGCACCGCTGATGACGTAGAACCCGGGCTTGAAGGTCAGCGTCACATTGGAGTTGACGTTCAGATTGCAATACAGGCCCGGATCGAGGCTGATGGTGGTGTTGCTGTTGATCACCTTGGTCGTCGAGCAGGCCGCATAGGCGACCGGCGCCGGCAATTTGCCCGCGAAGGGGTCGGCCATGGCGGAGCAACCGGTCTTATAGCTGTCCCTCCGGGCGGAGCCGTTCAGCACGATGCCGCCGGAGTCGCACAGCCGCTTGGCGTTCACCACCGCCGACGAATTGAGCATGACGGCGGCGCTGTCGCGCGACCGGACGTGGATCTCGCAATTGGGAGCGTCGATGGTGGCCGACGAGTTCAGCGTCAGGGCGGTTCCGGTCGGGGCGACGGTCAGCATGCAGACGGGCTGGGAGCTTCCCCCGGCCTTGGCCCCGGCCTGAAGGTCGATCCGGCTGCCGGTCGCCCCCGCCAGCTTCATCAGGCTCGTCTGAGAGGTGACCGTCGCCTTGCCCCAGAACACGCCGGTGCTAGAGTCTGTCCAGAACCGGACGCTGTCGTCGGTCCCGGCGTTTGCGCCCATGCCGGCCAGATACACGGCCGTCGCGGCGTCAGGCCCGTTCGAGGCCGCCGATCCGGTCAAGACAGCCGCATCGAGCGCGTTGCGCGCCGCCTCGCGCACCCGGACATTCTGTGAATAGTCGATCGCCAGTCCTGACACGAAGAGGATCGGCGCCGTCAGCACCGCGAAGGGCACCGCGAAAGAACCACTGTCCGAGCCTATGAAACGGCGAAGCGTCTGCATCATGTTGAAGCCCTCTGGACGCAGAGGTTGCGCTCAGAATGCTAAATGTCGGCGATGGAAATGCGGTGGATTTGACGGATCAGCTGCCTTGTTGAGGAACCAGGGCCAGAGCGCCTTAGCCAGGCGGGGCGAGGGCAGGCTTGGTCGCCGGGAACTCCGCCGCCGCTCCCGACATTGGGGCGCCGAGCAGGAGTGATCGCCATGCAGAGATTCGCGTTCGGGTTGGGCCTCACGATGGCGCTGTGCTGGGCGGCGCCGGGTTCCGCCATGCCGCGCTCCGACCTCTCCGGCGGAGGCGTCATCCAAGCAGCGGGCGTGGTCTGCGACGACTATGGCCGCTGCCGGGAGACCTATCGCAGCCCTTATGGCGGCCGCTACGACGACCCTTATCGCGGCTATGACGCGCCTCGCTACCGGCCCCCGACGAAGTGGGAGCGCAAGGGGTTCTGCCCGCCGGGTCAGCGCAAGAAGGGCGCCTGCTGAGCCGCTGGGCGTCGCTCTACGGGCCCCCGCGCCTGGCCCGCTCCTCGGCCGAGCGATGTCTGCTCGGGTCGGCTGTGGCGCCGCGGCCACTCCCTCCGGCGCAGGCCCGACGCGGGCGTCGGAGTCGAAAAAGCGCCGTGGCGTCGTACGGTACAGTGAAGTATATTCAAGACGATCCAGTGAGCATCTCAATCACGACGCCGACAGATCGTGTGATTTGCTGTACAGGCATGCGATTCGGCTAGCGTCGTCCTAAGTAGCCCGCTATTGCGGTCACTACGAATCCCGCGGGGATTGCGTAGCCTAAGCAGCCTTGCCACACTCCGATTCAGATTGGTCTTGGAGCCGATCAGCCGAACTCGGTCGCCTGCTGGCCGGGCGAGGGTTGAATCGTGAGTCGCCCGGATCGGGCGGAGTCATCACAACGGGCGCACGCGGATGGTGGGGCCGTGCTTGGAGCTTTGCGCTCACAGGCGCGGCTTGCGTGTACGCCGACGCGCATTTGGGGGCCGCATTGACTGATATCGGAGCCTATGTCGGGAACTCGCCGGAAAAAATTCCAGGTTTTGAGCAGATTTTGGGCGATTCCGTCGATTTCGTCCGCGCTCACACCGGACGCGCGGACTGGGCCGACTGGGACGGCAGCATCGCCTGGGAATCGCAGCTCTGGGCCGGGACGGGCCGTCCGATCGCGTGGTCCATTCCGCTCTTCGCCAACCAGGGCAACCTCGCGAGCGCCGCGTCGGGGGCCTATGACAGCCACTACAGGCAGGCGGCCGAGACCATTCTAGCCGGCCAGGCCCACGACGCCGCGATCTCCATCCGGATGGGGGAGGAGTTCAACAGCGACTGGATGCCGTGGTCGGCGGCCAAGGGGCAGGAACAGAATTTCATCGCCGCTTACCGGCATTTCGTCGACGCCTTCCGGTCCGTGTCGGACAAGTTTCAGTTCGAATGGAACGTCAATCTCGGCGGCAGCGTGGATCCCGCCGCGGCCTATCCGGGCGACGCCTATGTCGACGTGATCGGGATGGATTTCTACTACAACACCCAATGGGACTCGGCCGACCCGAACGTCGCCTGGGCGAAAAAGGTCAGTGAGCCCTTCGGCCTCCAATGGCACCAGGACTTCGCCGCCGCGCACGGCAAACCCACCGCCTATTCCGAGTGGGGCATGAACTCGGACGCTCCCGCCTACGTCACCAAGGCGGCGCAATGGTTCGCCGACCATCACGTGCTCTACCAGAGCTACTGGGACGTGAACGACAACGGCTACCGCAGCGAGATCGGCCAGTACGCCGGGGCCAGCACCGCCTTCAAGAAGGCCTTCGGCCAAAGCGACGGCCACAGCCAGGCGCCGGCGCCCGCCGCGTCCGCGGCGGCCGCTGCAACAGACGCCGCCTCCACCAGCGCCTCCGCCGCCGACGCGAGCCACGCGGCGTCGCCGACGACACAGGCCGACGCGTCATCCGCTCCGGCGGCGGTCCGCTTCTCGGCTTCCAGCGGAGGCGACGCGTCCGCCGTCCCGGAGGCGGCGCCGACGAGCCCGTCCTGGGACGCGGCGGCCGCCCCGCGCTGGAGCGCGCCGGAGTGGGCGCCGGACGCCCCCGCCGCGCATCAGTCCTCCGACGGCGCGTGGGCCGGCCATCAGCACCACGCGACGAAGTGGCAGGCCGGCTACGGCGACTTCCACGTCCTGTGACGCGGCGACGGAAGGACCGATCTCGCGGCCGGCGGCGAACGCGTCGCTGGCCGCGGGGCGGACTTTTCGGGTGAGAACGGAGCGCCTTGAGACGCAGGCGCTCCGAAAACGTCTTTCGGCCCAGGAAACGCTTGTCGCCCACGTCCATTGATGATTTCGGTAGTATTCCTTTGGCGGCGAGGTGAGCGCCCCTTTGACACCGGTCGTCAGCGTCATCATGGCGTGCTTCAACAGCGAACTCTACGTCGCGGCGGCGCTCGACTCCGTGCGCGCCCAGACGCTCTCCGCCATCGAGATCATCGTCGTCGACGACGCATCGTCGGACCGGACCGTCGAGATCGTCATGGATCTTGCGGCGCTGGACCCCCGCATCACGGTCCTGCGGCTTCCCGCCAATGTCGGCCCGGCCGTCGCGCGCAACAAAGGGATCCAGGCGGCCCGCGGCCGGTGGGTCGCCATTGTGGACAGCGACGACCTGATCGCGCAATGCCGACTGCAGAAGCTTGTCGCCGCCGCCGAGGCGGATGGGGTCGACATCGCCTGCGACAACCTGGTTCTGTTCCGCGACGACGCGCGCGCCCTCGGCCGTGCGCTGGTAGGGAAGGACTGGGCGGAGCCGCGCGGGATCGACCTGGTCACCTTCATCCGCTCCAATCACGCCAACACCGGGCAGTCCGCGCTCGGCTACCTCCAGCCGATCATCAGGACGGAGTTCATCCGCCGCTCAGGCCTCGCCTACAACGAAGACCTGGTGCTGAACGAGGACTACGACCTGTTGCTGCGGATGCTTGCAGCCGGCGCGCACATGCGCGTCTATCCCTGGCCGACCTATTACTACCGCAAGCGCGACACCTCGCTGTCCCGCCGCTATCGGCGCACGGACCTGCAGGCGATGATCGCCGCCAACGCCGCGTTCCTGAGGTGCCAGGCCGCCCAGTCCTCGGCGGTCGCCCGCGCCTTGGCCGAGCGCCTGGAGACCATCGTCGACGAAGTGGCCTTCATCGACTTCAAGGCCGCCCTGTCGACGCGGGACGTCCGCTCGGCTGCGGCGAAGCTGTGGGCGCGGCCCCAGCTCGTGCCGCTGCTGCTGGGCAAGGTGGTCGGCTATCTCGACCGCAGAACCCGCGATCTGCGCTCAAGATCGGGCTCCGCTCCCCGCTTCACGTTCGATCTGGCGGCTTCTGCTCAAACAGCAACTCCTCAGCCCGGTCGAAATGGGCCAGGAACGAGCGGCGAAGCCTGAACGAGCCCTTGCCGCCCTCGAAACTGTCGCAGAGCTGGGTGGCGTAGCAGGCTATCGCCCGCCGCTTCACGCGCTGCACGCCTGCGATGGGCGCCCGGAGGAACCGCATTTCGCCCTCGGCCGGAGCGTCCTCGTCGCGGAGCCAGGCCCAGACCGGAAATTCTAGGATGCGCGGTTTGCGCCGCAGCTGGCGGAGCGAGGCGGTCACGATGTCCCACGCCGCCCGATGATCGGGCGAACTGTCCCGCCGCCACGGCAGGAGCACAGTCTGGAAGGCCAGCGGTTCGAGTTCACGCCCAACGACCCGGACCGCCTCGTCGAAACCCTCCTCCGCCTCGGTGGGAAGCGCGCCGTCCGGCAGCATCGCAAAATGCGCCGCCTCCGGCGGCACGCCCAGGACGCCGAGGGCGCCCAGCGCCTCGCGCCTTCTGGCGGCCACCAGCCTCGCGCGCGCCTGCGCGTCCGTGGGGTGCGACGCCGATCCGTCCGTCACGAAGAGCACATGCACGTCATGCCCAACGCTTCGCAGCAGCGCGATGACGCCTCCGCAGCCCAGGGTCTCGTCGTCCGGATGCGGAGCGATCACCAGCGACGGACCGAATTGCGCGATCTGCGCCTCGCTCAGGAGATCGGCGGGACGGCGCAGCAAGAGCGAGGACGACACCCAGGGATGGACGAGGCGGACCAGCGGAGACGGCAGGCGGTCGACCAGGGCTCGAACGATGCGGCGCATGGGAGGAGAACCAGCGCGTCCCGTCGCGGTTCCGGGACGGATGGGCCTTGCGTGGGCGCGAATGCGGGGAGGGCGGTCGTCGCGTGACGCGAGACAGGTGCTCGGAGAGCGGAATCGCTCGTCATGGAAAGCCGCCGCGTCGCCGGCGAGGTCACGTCAAAGCGAAGATCGGGACCTCGCGGGCCATTCCCCTGAGGAAGACGGGACGTCGGACGGGCGCGACGCCGCTGCGCAGGAGGAGTTCCCGGGCCGCCTCGTCCTCCACGACGGACGCGGTCGCCAGGATGGCCTGCGGATCGGCCAGGCCCTGAACCCGCGATGCGATGTTCACGGTCTGGCCGAAATAATCCTGACGGTCGTTCAGGCTCACGGCGAGGCACGGCCCTTCGTGGATGCCGATCTTGAGGACGAAGTCGTCGCAACGGCGTTGCGAGTTCAGATCCCGCATGGCCGACCGCATCTTTAAGGCGGCGGAGAGGCCTTTGTCCGGCGACGGGAACGTCGCCATCACGGCGTCGCCGATCGTCTTCACGACGGCGCCCTGCTCGGCGGCGACGATGTCCTGCAGCACGCGAAAATGCGCCCTCACCAGATCGAAAGCGGCGAGGTCGCCGACGCGCTCATAGAGCGCTGTCGAGCCGCGCAGATCGGTGAACAGGAAGGTGAGGCTGGCGAGCTTGAGGCGCTGGTCGACCGTCAGGCTCTCGGTCCGGTGGAGATCCCGGAATGTCTGGGTGGTCAGCAGCCGCTTGGCGGTCAGGAAGGGCCGACGCCGCTCGAGGATGGCGTGCAAGTTGTCGCCGGCGACGCACAGATTGGGCAGCACGCGCCTGTCGCTGTGGTTCTGCAGCGCCAGCCGAAGCGGGCCTGGCCGCAGCCTCACGGCCTCGTTCAGCTCATGTCCGTTGCTGACCACCATTGAGAGGACCTGCGTCTGCGGCGTCGGCTCGCCCTGCACGTCGAGGAACTGGACCGAATGGGTCACCGCGTCGAACAGAATGGCGAATTGCGCCGGCAGCTCCAGCGACAGCGCCGTCTTCTCGCCCGGCTGCAATTCGACCATCGCCAGGATGGCGGCCGCGAAGCGCTCCTCGAAGTCGTCGCGCAGGTCGACGCCCGTGCTGAAGAAGACCTGGCGGTAGTATTCGAAGGGCGGCAGCCGGTCGGGGTCGTGCGCGGCGATCGCGCGCAGGCGCGGGCTGACCGTGAAGCTGACCTCGACCCTTTCGTCCAGGCTGGGTTCGTATCCCGCGGCGCAGAGCGCGCAATGATACTGCTCCTGGTGGATCGACTTCAGGTTCGCACCGCTGTCCAGCACGCCGCCGCAGCCCGGGCAGAGCACGTTCCAGGACATGTCGAACAGGCCGAGCTTGGCGGCGTGCAGGAAGCCCGCGATGGTGGGCTCCTCCGCAAGGGCGTGCGAAGCCGCAAACGCCAGCGCGTTGATCCGGCAGAGCGCACGATCCGGCCCCTGCGCGACCAGCCGTTCGATGGCCGCGGCGACGGCGGGCTCGGCCGCCTGGCGCAACGCCGAAAAGAGCGCGGCTGCCTGCATCCGCAAGGCCTTTCTCTCGCCTGGGATCGCTTCCGGCGAGCGTGGATCATACGCCTGCGCCCCCGGCCGAACCAGCGCCGCGTGAACCGCGGCGCCGTCTTCAGCGTTCGCGTGGCGTGACGTCCGACTGTGCGAGGCCGTGATGAACAAGGACATTGTGGCTGCGCTTGCGCGCGAACTGCGCGCCGAAGCGGCGAGGCTCGACGAGGCGGCCCTGGGCAGCCTGCGCGATCCGGCCAATGTCGGCCTCGGCACCGCCGCGCGCACCGTCGAGGCGATCGCCGCGGCTCTCGAGCGCGTCGGCGCCGCGCTCCCCGCCTCAGGCCCGCCGGCGACGGACGGTGCAGGCTCGCCCGAGTTGGGTTGACCATCCACCCGCGCGGGCCTCCTGGCCCGGTCGGCCCCGCGCCTGCAGGTGCTCATGCGCACCGCGCGTCGGCGAGCGAACTCTATGGTGGGATCGACCTGAAGGTCAGGAGCGCCGCGCGGATCGTCGGGCCAGCCGACGCGATGCATCCCGCGACGCCGGACAGGTGAGGTTCGCCATGGCCATCGACTGGAGCGCCGTCAAGAGCACATCCATCCGGGAGGCTTTCCGTCGCGCGCTCAGCGACGACAAGCACCTGTCCCACGTCGAGGTCGTCGAGGTGATGCGCAGCGTGATGGCCGACGGCGATCTCGACGAACAGGAGATCGCCGATCTCAAGAAGGTCGCCGAGACGTCCGAGACCATTCCCGAACGCTCCAAGCAGATGATCGAAAATCTCGCTTACGACGCCTATCTGACCTGGGGCTACGGCACGATCAACGTGTCGACCAGCCGGCAGAGATACGCCGCGGAGCTGATCTTCTCGTTCATGAAGAGGATGGGCGCGCCTGTCTTCCCGCGGCTGGACCGCGACCGCGTCGGCATCGACCTCTTGCTGAGGGTCTCCAACCCCAACATCATCAACCAGCGTCAAGCCGGCTTATGCGGCCCTGTCAGCTTCCTGTACAGCCTGGCCCTGGACTCGCCCGCCATGTACGCCAAATACGCCATCGACTTGTACGAGAAGGGAAAAGCCTCGATCGGCCGCATGGAGATCGAGCCGAGCTACGACTGTCGCCATTACTTCCCACCCGCGCCGATCAGCCCCGGCGACTGGCTCACGGCCGGCAGCCTCAGGGATTCGGAGAACATACTGTTCGACTATGAATCGGTCGACAATGACGGCTCCGCGACCAACGCCGATCTCGCCCGGTGGTTTTCAAGGGCGGGCTACACGGACATTCATGCGGACGACAACATTACGTTCAGCCGTGACGCCTCGGACATCGCCCTCGTGAACGGCTACTACAACGCCGGCTACCGGGTCGCCCTGCGGATCAATTCGAAGCTGCTCTATCCGTCCAAGCGCAATGACAGCTCCCATCGGGGCAACCACTTCGTGGTCCTCCGCGCGCCCATCGCCGTCTCGGGCGACGCCGTCACGCTGACGGTCTACACCTGGGGCATGGGCCAGACGCGCGTGCCCGAGCCTGGCGCGCAACTGTCGAAGAGCGGCTTCCTCGAACATTGGTACGGCTACGTCGTCGGCAAGCCATTCTAGGCCAGGGCGGCGCTTGCCGGGGCGCCGCCCTGGGTGTCGATGCGATCAGGCCGCCTTGGTCTTGGCGACCCGATGAAGCGTTCCGCAGGCCAGGATCACTTCGCCGCTGGAGACCTTGGGCGCTCCGATCTTGGTCTGGGCGGCGTTCTCGCTGACCCATTTGCGGGCGATCTCGACGCTCTTGTCGACTCCGGCCTTGTCGCGGCACAGCGTCACCGTCATGCCGCCGTCCTCGGTGCGGAACAGGGTGTAGGTTTCAAACCCGTCCACCGAGACCATCATCTTCTCGATTTCGTCGATCCGGCTTTCCAGCAGGCTCATGAACTCCTTCGCACCGACGCCTGAATAGGTCCGCGCTACGGCATACATTGTCGCCTCCCTGGCTGTGTTGGGGGAGCACACAGGCTGCGCCGCTATAGCCGTCTGTCAACACGCCAGGTTGCCTAAGCTCGACGGGGGCGCAGGTTGGGCTGGAGGGGGCAGGTCGACCAGGCGTAAGGTTCCTTCACCATGCCCCGCGTCGCCGGGCAACCATCGATGAGCCGGGCGGTTCTCCCACCAGCACAATTCGTGCGAGGGAGAGCCCAATGAAGAAGCATCTATGGATCGCGGTCCTTGCGGCCAGCGCCTTGTCGTCCACACCCAGCTTTGCGCAGAACGGCGGCGTTGCGGCGGGAGCGGCCACCGGAGCGGTCGGCGGCGCCATTGTCGGCGGCCCTGTGGGAGCCGCGGTCGGCGGCGTGGGCGGCGCGATCGTCGGGGGACTTCTGGACACGGCCGATCGGCCCCGCGTTCAGCAATATGTCGTCGAACAGCGCCGTCCGTCCGTGGCCTATGACCAGGAGCTCGTCGTCGGGAGCACGCTGCCTCAGTCGGTCCAGACCTACGAAGTGCCGGAAACGGTGGTGACCACGACGAAGCAGCGCACCGGGTGGCATTACGCCGTCGTCAATAACCGGACGGTGATGGTCGACAACAAGACCCGTCGTGTGATCGAGATCGTCAACTAGCGTCGATGGCGGCGGCCGAAAGCCGCCGCTTTCGCTCCGCTCGAAGGATCGCTGCTGGCGTCGACGGCAGTGGCGGCTTAGGCCAGTTTATCACGCACTTTCACCGCCAGATCCGCGAAGCTGAAGGGCTTGCTCAACAGCGTCACGCCGGGATCAAGTCGGCCGCCATGCACGATGGAGTCGCGGGCGTAGCCGGAGGTGAACAAGACCTTCAGGCTCGGCCGGAGGGACAGTGCGATGCGGGCCACCTCGGCTCCATCCATGCCGCCCGGCAAGACGACGTCGGTGAACAGAAGATCGATGTCCGGCGTCGCTCGAAGGAGTTGCAGCGCTTCCTCGCCGTCGCTGGCTTGCAGCACGCGATAACCAAGTTCCGCGAGGCTCTCCATCGTGAAGCCGCGCACGTCGGCGTCGTCTTCCAAGACGAGGACCGTCTGACCGGCGACGGCCCGCGGGGCGAGCTGCGCGACGGGCGGTTGCGACTCCGGCGCTCTGGTTCCTGATCGGGGCAAATGGAGTGTGATGGTTGCGCCCGCCCCGGGTTGTGAGGCGATCGCAATGTCGCCGCCCGATTGCCGCACGAACCCATAGATCATGCTCAAACCCAGGCCGGTGCCCTTGCCCGGCTCTTTCGTGGTGAAGAAGGGTTCGAACACCCGGGCCGCCGTTTCTGGCGTCATGCCGAGGCCGGTGTCGGACACCGTGAGCCGCACATAGTCGCCCGGCGCCATCTCCGAATGCGCCGCGATCTCGGCCGCTCGCAGCCTCGCATTATCGGTTGCGATGGTGAGGACGCCGCCGCCCGGCATGGCGTCGCGGGCGTTGACGGCGAGGTTGAGGAGGGCGTTCTCCAACTGATTCGCGTCCACCTCCGTCCACCAAGCATCGGCCGCGAGGCGGGTTTGAATGGCGATCGTCTCTCCCAGCGTCCGGTGCAGCAGGTCCGACATGTCGAGAATGAGGCGGTTGGTGTCCACCGGGCGCGGGTCGAGCGGCTGGCGACGCGAAAAAGCCAGCAAGCGCTGCGTCAGCACGGCGGCGCGCCGGGCCCCGTGCATGGCGTTATCGGCGGCGCGCCTGAGCCGGCCCGGGTCGAGCGAGACATGGCGCTGAACCAACTCCAGATTGCCCAGCACCACCTGCAGCAAATTGTTGAAGTCATGGGCCAGCCCGCCCGTCAGCTGACCCACGACCTCCATCTTCTGAGCTTGACGGAGCGCTTCGTCGCGCTCGCGCAACTCGCGGGTGCGCTCGGCCACCTGCTGCTCCAGCGTGCTGTTGAGCGCCTGCAATGCCGCTTCAGCCTCCCGCCGGTGCTCGACCTCGCGGGTGGCGGCCCGCAACAGACGCGCATTGTCGAAGGCGATCGCCGCCTGGGCGGCGAGGCCAACCACCAGACGTTCCGCCCGTGCGGTGAAGACGCCGCGGTCCGGATGGCCGAAGAACAGGCCGCCAATGACGTCGCCGCTCCGCGACGACACCGGGACCGCCAAATAGCTGCGCAACGGCAAATGCCCGGGCGGCATGCCCCGATAAGGAGCGCTTAGTCCGTAGCGGGGATCCGCCGTGATGTCGTCGGAGCGAACGACGGCCTCGCCTTTGAACGTGGGGGCGAACACCGTGGTGGCGCGCGGCATCGCGAATCCCGCGAAATCGGCGCGCGACGCGCCGGACAGGGCGTAGAGCATGTAGCTCTCCCGCTCCGCGCTGGCGGCGTTGTAGAAGAACGCGCCGAAGGCGGCGCCGGTGAGCTCGCGGCCGCCATCCGTGACCTTCTGGACCAACTGCTCCAGATCAAGTTCCGCCGCGATCGCCGCGCCCGTGTGGTTCAACACCTCGAGCGCCTTGCTCTCCTCCACGAGCCTGCGCTGGATTTCGCGCGCCTCCGATACGTCGACATTCACGCCGATCATGCCTAGGAACCGGCCCTCGTTGTCAGAACGCGGCTGGGCGTGCGTGGTCAGGACGCGGTAGGTCCCATCGCGCCGGCGATGGCGAGCCTCAACGGTGAAGGGCTCCTGGCGCGCCAAGGCCCCCAACACGATGTCGTCGACCGCGGCGCGATCGTCGGGATGCAGCGCGGCGCCGTAATCTTTCGCCGCCGCCGGCTCCTCATGGCCAAAGAACTGGCGCAGCAGCGCGTTCACATAGACGCATGCCCCCGTGACGTCGCTCATCCAGATCATCACCGGCGCGCTCTCGGCAACAAGCCGGAAGCGCTCCTCTGACTCGCGCAACGCCATCTCCGCCTGCTTGCGCTCCGTGACGTCGCGATGCGCTCCGACGAGGCGGACGGCGCGGCCCAAGGCGTCGCGCTCGATCTCCGCGCTGGCGTGAATCCACCGGACTTCGCCGTCGCTGGGCCGCACGATTCTGTATTCGGCCTCGTAATCGCGATCGGCGCCGGTGACGGCGGCGATGAAGCGCCGCTCGACGAACTCGCGCTCATCCGGGTGGATGCGGCGGACCCAGTCCTCGTGGCTTTCTTCGGCCGCTTCGGGTCCGATGCCGTGAATGGCGAGATATTCCGGAGAACGTCGGTTCCTGTAGCCCGCGCGCAAGTCGACCGCGAGGCCTCCCACACCGGCGATCCGATGGATACGGCCCATCTCCGCCGTCCGGCGCGCATAGTCCGCCGCCAACAGGTCGCGTTCGATCTGATCTTGAGCTTGGCGGGCGAGAGTCCCGAGGGCCTCGCCCGTCGCCGCGTCAGGGCGGTGCGAGGCCGTCCGGTCTGGCGCGTCCAAGAGGGCGAGAAGCCCTGCCGGACCATCGCCGCGTCGCGGGAAGCCGGCCCAGGCCCGGACCTGACGCCCGGCGATCATCAGGGGCGAGGCGCTGGCGTCGGCAGGCGCCGGGTCCTGCGTCGCCACCGTGACCACGAAAGCGCCGGACGGCCCGTCGTGGCTCCGGCCGACCAGCGCCAGCCTGTCTGCGTCCACCCAAATCGCGATCACCGCCGAGGGCGCCTGAAGCAGCGCGGCGGCGAGGTCGCACAGGTCGTCAAAGGCTCGCACGCGTTCCGGCGGGCGCGACGCCATGATCGCCAGCGCCGCTTCGCCTGTGGGGGGCGGCGAAGGCGGTGATCCCGCCGGAACAAAAGTCATCGCAAGGGCCTGTGGGACGCACGCACGCCGAAGAACTAGACGATATTCGCCGCCGCAGGCCAACACATTTGCGCTGAGCAGCGTGGCGCCGTGATTGAGCCCGTTCGCGCGCCCACAAGGACCAAACCGGCTTCCGGTTCCGTCAACCGTTCATGCTCGAACCGCCTCGACCATGGCGTTCGACACATCAGCGTGGTGGTGGACGACTTTCCACGCGCCGCCTTCCTGGCGATAGACGTTCGTCACCCGCCAGTCGATCGCGACGCGATGACCGCCGAATGTCGCGGAGCCACGCTCTTGTCCCAGTTCGATCGCCACCTCGCCCATGACGTGGACGACCTGATCCTCGATCGTCGCGGTTCCGCCGCCCGCCAACTTGGCGACCTGTTCCCACGATTCCTTCACCGCCAGCCAGCCGATGCTGCGTCCCCCGACGGGATGCATCGTCGACACGTCGCTCCCGTGAGACCAGACGTCGGACAGCGCTGGCGCATCGCCTTGCATCATTCGGCTGAGCGCTGCGTAGAAGCGGTGGGAAGCAGCCCTGACGGCATCATCTGACATCTTCCATCTCCCCTGGTTCTTCTTCGAAATGCGACGGACCACGCCTTGGCGGGCGAACCTCGCGGGTCTGCCCCGCACGAGCCCAGACAGCGGCGCGTCGCTGTCTGGGCTTAGCGGCGTCGGTCGCCCGATGGAGGGCCACGATCAGGCCGTCCCTCAGGTCCGATGCGGATGCACTCACGGCAGACGGCTCGTCGGCGCACGCCATTGTCGATCGTACGCCGAACGAAAAATGCGGCCAGAACAGACGTCCGTCGTGCGCCGCTGGCGAAACTGCGATGGTTGACGGGCGTCTCCGCCGAGCGGTCCGCCGCCTGTCGCGGGGAACGCCAACGCCGGACACTCTACTCTTGAACCGCAAGCGCCACAATTCGCAAATCTGGCAAGCCCATTGCGCCGCGGCCGCTGCGCGTGGCCGCCGGCCCGGGAGCGGGTAAGCTCCTGGCCCGGAAGCCTGCATGGTGGACTGGCGCAATGACCCCACTCGACCCCGCTGCACTGTGCCAAAGGCCTCTCGCCGGCATGCCCAGCCCCCAGCTTAGGGCCGACCAGCGTAAGCCCAAGCGCGAGTCGTGCGCCGACGGTGACGGCGAACTCGGCACCGAATGAGGCCCCGACGATGAGCGGTCCATCCTCGGATAAAGAGGCAGAGTGCGTCCTCCTTTTCCGTCATCGACGCTGCAACAGCCGCTTCCGAGCCTGAACGGCTTTGGCCTCCATCTTGGCGGCCAAGGTCACGTCTAACATCGGCTCAGCCTCCATTTCAAAGGTCGAGTAATCGGTGGCGAGTTTGTGCAGGTCGGCGACGTCGTCCGTCTCCAAGATGATGTGGCGTAGCCGCTGAAGCTCCCGAGCCGCACGACGAACTGGTGGACGGTGGTTTGAGGTCCCGCATCAACGTTCGGTGCGTGCGATCTGGTCTGGAAGACAGGACCAGACGGCCGCTTCGTGCTGACGCCCTGGCCGATCCAGGACCTCTTGCCGGGACCCCAGACGATCGTGAAGGGCCTGGGTTCCAGCCCGGTCGTTGCCGCCTGGAGTCCCCGCACGCCCCAGCGAAGGCGCGGACAGCGGTCAGTTGATGGGCTGAGCCTCTGGATGATCGTCTCTAAATCCCTGTGATCCAGCGCCATCGGGCTGAACAGGCGCAGGTCCAACTCCTTCAGGGGTGACTGCTGCGGACAGCCGATCAGGCCAGGATCGGCCCTCCGGCCGCCCATCGGGAAGCCTCCGCATCAGCCGCCCATCTATCATGGCTCGCCGGCGCCGCGGCGCTCAGTGCAGGTCGCCGGCCGGCGACGCGCGGGCCAGGCGCCCCGCTTCGACACGCTCACGCCCCTTTGACGTCGCATCCAGTGCCGCGCCGACCTCGGTGAGGCCGCGTCGGTGCGCCTCCGCGAGAGCCTCCACGATGTCAAGCATCAGCGCCTCATCGCTCATCCTGTCGAACTCTGTGTCCATCTCTGGCATTGGGCCCTGCATCGCCTCACTCTGGAACACCGCGCTGTTCCAGGCTTTGAGGTTGCAAGAAGCCGGCCGCGAGCCCTCCGCCTTGCTGCCGGGCGAATGCCGAAAAATTGAGTAAAACGTCCAATGTTAAGCACATTAGCCAATAACTGCGATCGAAAAGGCGCTTCAGCTTCTGAAGTTCACTCGACCCGTGTAAGGTTTCGCTAAACAAGATCCAATGCTCAGGCGGAGAGATGCAGTCCAACGACAAAGGCGATGCCAAGCCGACGCTTCAGATTTTTGACCCAGAGCCGGCGAGGGCGAAAGAGCCGCTGAGTGTGCTGCGCGCCTTGCGCGACGAGCTGCGCGAGAAGCTGCTGCGCGATGTGGCGGATTTTCGCATCTATGTCGCGCTGGAGCAGGCCATCCAGTCCGTCGAAGAGTTGCCGGGCGGCGCCCGCAAGGAACACCGGTCGCCAGGCCTGCGCCTGGCCGTCCGAACCTTGCTGGACCAGCATGGTCCGTTGAGCACGCGCGAGATCATCCGCAGGCTGAGGCAGGCCGGCGTGCCGACCTCCATGAATTCCGTGTCGTCCAGCCTGTCGCAGTCCTCCGCCTTCGTGAATATCCGCTATCAGGGGCGGCCGCATTGGTGGTTCGCCAACCGGCCGGCTCCGCCCAAGCCGTCGCGAGCTCCTAAAAAGCCCCCGCAGAACGAGCCGCCGTCCTGAGCGAGGACCAGCGGGCCTCCTCGCGCCCGGCCCGAACCCCTCCAGCCGGCGGAACAGGCTGAGATGACGGCTTAGCTCGGTCGGGGCGCGGCTCCCCGCAAAAACCGGCAGCCGCCGGCGCCCGACGATTTGGCCGCCCCGATTTCACATTCGATGATGGACAACATTATTCGGCTGCCCGGGCATGCGCCGGAACCGTTAATCGCGTCGATGCAAGGAGTCGTGCATCGGTCGAAGTATCTTGGGGGTGTTTGGCTCGCATGACCCGTCGGGGAGGGGACGCTGGCGGCCTGCGCGTGAGGATCGGCGTCTCAGCCGTCGGCACCGGCGTCGTCGCCAGGCCGAGCTGAATGTCGTCGCCGCTCGTCTGTGGTCGCCGCCAGTCCGACTCAGCGTGTGGCATTGTCGCCGGACAGGTGCTTGGCCACGGATCCCCCCGCCGGTCCGCCAGGGCCGACCGGGGCGTCCGCCGCGACTTGCCGCCGGCGACGCCAGCGGATCCATCGTGAGCAGCTCGATCAAGGGGCTTGACGAAGCGCCCGGGGCGAGCTGTCGGCCAAGCCCCCCGCCCGTCACATGGACATAGGATGGATTGCAAAACGGACCCATCGCCTGGGGCGCGTTGCTCGATCAGACGTGTCGTCAGCGCCGTCACTCCCGGGACGGATGGCCCGCCGCGCCGCCAAATGGCGTCTTTGCAGCCAGCGATTGTTAAGACCCAAGCGACACAGTAGCGCGTCACCGAGAGCCGTCCTGTGCAAACCGATACTCATCTGTTTCTGCCCTTCGTCCAGAACGCCGTCATCCTGATCTTCAGCGTTCTCGCCTTCGGGCAGATCGGGGCGGCGCTGTCGCCTGACCACAAGTTGCGTCGGGTCGGATTCGGTCTGGTGTTCGGCGCGGCCGCCTCCCTGAGCATGCTGGAGCCCGTTCACGTCGCCGACGGCCTGATCTTCGACGCGCGCAACGCGGTGATCATCCTCGCCGGCGCCGTCGCCGGGTGGCGCGGGGCGCTGATCGCTGGCGCGATCGCGGCCCTGACCCGGGTCGGAATCGGCGGAGGCGGAGTCGCGCCGGGCCTCGTCAGCATCGCGCTCGCCGTCATCCTGTCGTCCGCGCACGAAGCCTGGCGCGTCCGCTCCCTCAACCGGACTGACCTGGCGGCGCTCGGAGCGGCCGCCGCCCTCGCCACGGCCGGAGGGATCACCGTCATCCCCACCCATGCCGCCGGTTGGACGCCCGCTTTGGTGAAGGTCCTCGGGGTCGCCAGCCTCGCCAACTGCGTGGTCGTTCTAGTCGTGGGCGAGTTGTTGCTGTGGGATCGGGACCGCCTGCGCGCTCTTCGCGCCGCGCTGGAAAGCGATCGGCGCCTGCAGGCCGTGATCGGCCGGCTGAACGGCGCCGTCTTTCGCTTCACCCAGAGCGCGTCGGGCTCCGTCCGTTTCAGCCATGTGTCTCCTGCGATGGCGACGCTGCTGGAGGTGGACCTGGGCCGCATGACCGGCGACCTGGACAGGATGATGCGCCTGGTCCACCCCGACGACCTGGCGGCGTTTCGGCGCGTTTTGCGCGACTCGGCCGCGACGCTGGCGCCGGCCACCCTTCAGGCCCGTTGTGCGGGCAGCGATGGCGAAGTTCATTGGCTGCGCTGGGAGGCGGTTCCGCATCGCGGCGGCGGCGGCGAGATCGTCTGGGACGGCATGGTCGTCGACGTCACCGATCGGGTCGGCGCCACGCTGGCGGTGGAGGCCGCCCGGCGCCAATCCATGCTGGAGACGGTCGGCGAGCTCGAATGCGGCATCGGCGCCGCGCTGCGCAACCTGACAGCATCCTCCGCCGCCATGCAGGGCGAGACGGATACGCTGGTCGCCACCTCCCATGAGGCCGCCGTGGCCACCACCATGGTGCGCTCCGCCGCCGCGACCGCGTCCAGGGACGCGGTCGGCTTGGCGGGCGGCGCGGCCTCCATGCTGCGCGTCGTGCAGGCGATGGCCGCGGACGCCAGACACGCCGCCGCGATCGCCGCGCAGAACCTCGCGCATGTCGGCTCTGCGCAGGACGAAGTCGCCGCGTTGACCGACGCCTCGTCCCGGATCGGCCGCATCGTCGGCGTCATCCAGGCCGTCGCCGCGCAGATCAATCTGCTGGCCCTGAACGCGACCATCGAGGCGGCCCGCGCGGGAGAGGCGGGCAGGGGCTTCGCGGTCGTGGCCGCCGAGGTCAAGCATCTCGCCAGCCAGACCGCCATGGCGACCAGCGACATCGAAACGCTGATCGGCGCGATCCAGCGCGGGGTCGCCGATTCAGGCCAGACGATCGGCAGCGTCGGCGCGCTGTCGGCCGAGATGCGCGCCATCGCCGCCGCTCTGGCCGATACGTCGGAGCAGCAGGCGGCTTTCGCGCTGGAGTGGAAGACGGGCGTGGAGCGGTCCGCAACCCACGCCGCCGCCGTGGCGGACCTCATCTCCCGCTCCGATCAGTGCGTCGGACAGGCCACCGACACCGCCGCGAGGGTCGCGGCCGCGGCGCAGGATCACGGCGCTCAATTGGGCGAAGTGCTGGCTCAGCTCGATCGCTTCACAGCCGCTATGCGCTGCCCCGAGCCGGCGAAGATGCGCTGACCGGGGCGCGCTCGCGCCGAGCCGCCCGCGGCGGCTCGGGTCGCTTGGGTCTATTTAAGTTCGCCGCGGATCTCGCCGCCGGGGAACTTCGATGTCTGGATCTCGACATAGACGCCGCGCTTGAGGGCGTCGGCCTGGGGGATCGAGAGCTGCAGGGAGCCTTTGATCGGGCTTGCCGTCGCGGGCCCCGCGGGAAACAGGATCGGACCCTCCTTGCCCTGTTCGGCCGGACCATGGAAGTTCACGCTGGTCACGGGCCCGCTCAATCCCGAGTAGGTGAGGGTCCATTTGAACTCTTTGCTGACGGTGTCGTAGACGGCGTCGAGCTGGCCCTTGCCGGCGCTGTTGGTCGGGGGGACGACATCCTTGCTCGACAGCGACGCCGTCCATGGCACGCTCTCGGCCGCGGCGGGTCCGGCGAACAGGCCAAAGGCGAAGAGGCCAAGTAGCGCAAGCGGGTGGTGTCGGTCGGCAACCATGGTCACGTCCTCGGGCGCCCCCCGGGCTGTCAACTTGCCGCTTATTCGTTCGTTCCGGTCGTGCGCGCTTCGGGGACGGACGCAGGAGGGCAGGGGCGGCCGGCGCGGGCAGGTCAGTCCTGCCGATGCTGGGGAGCATGCGAGCGGCTCATCAGGCTGAGCGCTCCGGCCAACAGGAAGATGCACAGCGGCAGGACGAGGTTCTCCCAGGACGCATGGCTTTCGCTTTCCGCGATGTCGGTGACGAAGTCCACGGCGAGGTAGACGATGATCACCTCGATCAGCGCCCGCTTGAGCTCGCCGATCTCCTCGATCCGCATCCACCGGGGCAGGCGCGCCCGCACGCCCCCCGGCAGGTCGAACACGAAACCGATCGCGATTCCGTAGGCGAAGATCACGAGCACGACGCCGAACAGGAAGGCGTCGGTGGCGCCCATGACGGCGCTGATGGGCGGCTGAGCGTTGTCATGGCCCAGCGCGATGGCGTGGAAGCCGCTGGCGAGCTTCACGATCGCCTCCCAGAACATCAGGAGCGCCCCGAAGGCCGCGCCGAGGCTGGCCAGGAGCATCACATAGCGCAGGGAGAGAACGGCTCGGAGCATGGCGGGTCCTTGAGACCGGGTGACTGTTCACCCTGGGGCAAACCCGCTTCAGAGTCCCTAACGGCCGAGCCTTGAAGCTTCGCAGGCCGGATGAGCGCTGACGATTACGCCTTAAGAACGGGTTTAGGACTGCCGGGCTTCCGCAATCCGATGCAGCAGGTCTTGCGGGAACGGGAGCGCCTGGCGCTGGGCGCCGCTGGCCTGGCTCGCCCTGAAGTGCCGGAGCACGGCCGCGGGCAGGTCAGAGAACAGCGGCATGTCGTCCCAAACCACGCCCTGGACCCCCTTCATGCAGGAGCGGAGTCGCAAGCGCCAACTCGTGAGTGGTGATGTCCTCCTGGGGAGCCCAGACCACAAGCAGAGCCGTCGCGTGCATGCATCCTCTCCCAACACGGCGCGTTCATCGGCAATGTACTCGTGGCGAACCGCGCAACAAAGTCCCAAGCGATAAACGACGGGCTTCCGCACCAAAAATTAACCGACCTGAGTGAAAGCTGACTGGCTCTTGCTGGTTGAGGAAGAGCCATGATGGTTGAATTTCGAGACGTCTCGGAGCGGAGCGGGGCGAACTCTCCTACTCACTCGACACGAGGTACAAAGGCGGCGCCGCCTCGTTCGGACACCGGCACGATCGTGCTGCACTGGCTGACCGTCGCGGCTGTCCTGGCGAGCCTGCTCACGGGTCTGCGGATCGCCTCGGACGCCCGGTCCGCGGTGGTGTCGAAGTTCCTGGCGCCGGCGCTCCCGCAGGGCGAGGTGTGGACGGCGCACTTCACCGCCGGCGTGATCCTCATCCTCGCGGCCTCGGCCTACGCGGTCTACATGGCGCGCGCCCGGCTGGCGGCCCGCATCGCTCCGGGCCGCGTGCGCGTGCTCGCCATGCCGAGCTCTTCCCGCCTGAAGTGGCAGGGCGTCAACGTGGTCCTGCACTGGGCCGTCTACGCCGCCTTGCTCGCGCTCGGCGCCACGGGCGCGGCGCTCTATGTCGGCGTCGGCGGCGGGGTGGTCCAGGTCCACTCCGTCCTGGCCCTGGCGATGCTGGCTTATTTCGTGGTGCACGTCTTCACCCACTACATGTATGGCGGGCTGGCGCAGCTGCTGCGCCTGTTCAGGCCCGCGCCGCTGCCGTCCCACCTCAAGGCGGGCCGGACGCCCTTGCTCGCCGGGACGGCGGCGGGCGTGCTCGTCGCCGCCGGCGCAGTGGCGCTGGACTGGGGGACGCGCGATATGCTGCGCGTTCCGCTGGTGGCCGAAGCCCCCCGGCTCGACGGGGCGCTCGACGACCCGGCTTGGCGCGCCGTCCGGCCGGTGTCGGTCCGGACCATGCAGGGCGCCAATCTCGGCGGGACCGGCGAGTCGGTCGTCGACATCCGCGCCGTTCGGACGGCGGACCGGATCTACTTCGCGTTCCGCTGGGAAGACCCGACGCGCTCGCTGCGTCGCCTGCCGGTCGAAAAGCGCCAAGACGGCTGGCATCTGGTGGGAGCCGATGCAGGGTCGGCCGATGTTGCGGACTTCTACGAGGACAAGTTCGCCGTGATCTTCGCGCCGCGCGACGACATGGGAGCGGGGGGCGTCACCCATCTGGGTCCGCACCCCGTCCCGGGGAAGCCGCCCTCCCTGAACGATCGCGGCCTCCACTACACGACGGACGGCAGCCTCATCGACATGTGGCAGTGGAAGTCGTCCCGCGGCGGCCTTCTCGGTTTAATGGACGACATGTATATCGGACCGCCCAAGGATCCGACTCCCGACGAGGCGGCGCGCCGCGCCCGCTACCAGGGCGGCTACTGGCCCGATCCGGGCAAGGGCATCTACAGCTACAACTTCCCCTTCGAGGGACCGGGCGGCTACAAGGGCCCGATCACGCCCAAGCGACTGCCCAAGGACCTGAAGGCGTTCCAGGCGGCGATGGGCCCGGTCGACATCAAGAATCCGGACTCCAGTGACCCCGAGGCCGCGGTCCGCTGGATGTGGGAGGACGAGAGCGAGCCCTATTCGGCCGAGGCCGACGCGAAGATCCCGGTCGGCGCGATCCTGCCGGGCGTGATCCTGTCCGGCGGGAACGAGGGCGACAGGGGCGACCTGACGGCCGGCGCGAAGTGGGCGGATGGACACTGGACGCTGGAGGTGTCCCGCAAGCTCGCCTCCGACTCCCCGTATGACCAGTCGTTCGAGCCGGGCAGGCCCTTGTATATGTGGGTCACGGTCTTCGATCACACGCAGACGCGGCACACGCGGCACATTCGGCCCGTCAAGCTGATCGTCGAGTCTAAGACTCGTTGAACCAGGGTCGGAGGCGGCGCTCAGGAGGCTTCGGCCAGCCTTTCGGCGAAGCCGCCGTCCGACACGTCAAGATTCGGCGCCGGCCCCGCCGCGACCTGGGGCCGCCGCTGCCTGTCGCTCTGCCTGTCACGGCGCGCTGAACTGCCTCTCCAGCTTGCCATCAACGACCTCGGAACAAAGCGGAGGAACGACAATCATCCTGGCCTGGCGACGCCGGCGGCCGATCCATGTTCAGTTCAAAGAGCTCGCCATCGAACACGCTGAACACCGGCCTTTATCTTGCGGCGGCTTTCCTGGCGGGCGTCGGGGTGGGGGGCGCTGAAGGCCGCGGCCCAAAGAGCGGCGTTCCCGAATTCCCGCTTCACCTATGACGGCAAGAATGAAGCGGAGCCTGAGCCTTATCACGACCTGCTCGTGAACCATGGCGGCTGGCCTCGTCACGACGGCGTCGGCGCGCGGCCAAACATCGCGACCGGAGCAGCCGTCCCATTTTCATCTGAATGCGTGCCGCCCTCAGGCTAGACCTGACGGTATATTGACGTTCTACAGTCGCCGCCTGACATGGCGACGAGTCGCCGCCTTTCCATCTTTCAGTGTCCTTGAAGCCCGACCAGAGAGGTTGGTCATGGAGAAGGAGCAGGCGAACGCGATGGCCGGCGTTCTCTACGTGCTTTCGACCCAGTTCGCGGATCTGGGCGCGCTCGTCATGACCCTGGCCGAAGACGCTCGCGCCTCCCGGCCTCAACCCTCGCGCGATAAGATGACGAAGGCCGACGCCGCGGGGCTGGCGTGGCCGAAGAGGATCTGGAAGCGAAGGCCGACGCGATCAGGCGCGCGATGCGGTCCTATGGCCACCCGTCCTGGGTCGGGCTGCGGCGCGCCCTCGACGCGGAACTGGGACGGTCGCGCCGAATGGTCCATCCCAACGACGCAGGCGTTCTGCGCCGCGTCAGGTCGCTGACCGCACTGGATGCGAAATCTATTTGAGCGTTCTGGGCCCCTCCATCGGCGCCCAATCGGCTCCGGTCGCAGCGCGCGGACTAAGCCGGCGCGCCGTCATCTCTGCGCTCCGTCCCGTGCACGGTGGCTGACAGGGACCGCGACGCCGGCGCGCCGCGCGCGGCGCCGTCCTGCCGCCGGCGGCCCTCCCTTCATTGCGTCAGCCTTGCGCCGTTTTGCACCTGTGCGAGCGGCTGGGAGGTGCGCATGGTCTGAAGGTCGGCGCGCGCGGTCGTGCTGCCGGCGAACTTCACCTGGTCGGCGATGATCGGCATGAAGGTGCTGGTCTGGCCAAAGCCGCTGCCTCCATTGATGGTCAGGGTCTGGGTCGGCAGATAGATCGCGCCGGTCAGGGTCATGTTGCCCCCGCCGTTCAGGGTGTCGCCGGCTCCGACGTTCGACGCCTTGTCCTGCATGATCAGCATCCCCGAATAGGTCCCGCTGCTCGGCGCGGTGAGGCTGATCGCGCCTCCGGCGCTGATGGAGAAGCTTGCTCCCGATCCCGTCAGCAGGAAAGTCACGCCCGTTCCGGAGACATTGGCCTGGCTGGCGATCGACAGTGGCCCGTCCTTGACGATGTAGACGCCCGGATCCAGCGTCGCCGTGCCCTTGATGGTGAGCCCGCCGCAGAACGTCCCGGGCGTCAGGCTCTTGGTCTGGCTCGGCTGAACCTGGAGATTATTGTAGCTGCATCCGCTGCTGGAGGGGCGCTGCAGGTTGGCGAACGGGTCCGTCACGCTCGAGCAGCCCGTCAGCGGCATGGGCGTCGTGTTCGCCGGGCCGGAGAACCCGCCCACGCTGCAGAAGCCCAGGGCCTGGACCACGGCGGAGCCCTGCACCGAGATGGCGCTGGGGCTGCTGGAGTTGCTGTAGAGCGCGCAGCCCTCGGCGACCAGCGACGCCGACCCGGCGATGAGGATGGCGTCGTTGGCCGTGGGGTTCAACGCCAGGATGCAGGCGACCGGCCCGGACCGGACCGTCTCGGCCGACGCCTTGGCCTTGGTTGGGATGGATTTCATGCCCGCCACGTTCAGAAGAGTGGTGGGCGTCTGCGCCGAGGCCGTCACGGTGGTCGTCAGCCCGTCCCATGTCACCGCCACGTCGGCGGCGCTGGTGCGCCCGTCGGCGAACAGCGACCGCGCCGCTGCCAGACGCTGGTCCGACGTGACCAGGGGACCCATCAGCGCCACCTTCAGGGCGGCCGAGTCGGTCTGGGTCTGCAAAAGGGTCTGGGTCGTATAGGCGCGCGTCAAGTCGACTGCGCCGCCAGCCGCCACAGTTATGGGAAGAAGCGCGACCGAAAACACGACCGCGCTGGACGCAGAAGTATCATGGATGAATGAAGACAGGAGTTTCACGGCGCTTCCTCCGGTTTGCCCGGAGAGAATGCGTCAAACGAAAATGACCACAAAGGTGAAAGGAAACTGAACGTAAACGTGGGCTAACCATATCTGGGCGGTTTGAGATGAATGAAATGCGAATAATCCGCCAAATAAGTCAGGATCTGCTTCGGATTGACGCATGATGTGTTTCTGGCCAGGTCTGGCGCCGCCCGGAGGCGTCGTGGGCGTGCTCGGGCGACGCCTCCGGAGATCGATCCTGCAGCGGCGCGCCGGGCCCCGCGGCCCGGGCGGGGGACGCTATTTGTCGTCCATGAATTTGAGGCGCGGCAGCGTCACCTTCTTTCCCGCCTTGGCCTTCTCCTTGGCCTCCGCCTTGCGCTGCTCCTCTTCCTTCATCCGCTCATAGATCCGCATCGCTTCAGAGTCGCCCTGGGCGCTCGACTTCGGCGTCTTGCTCATGGTGGGTCCTTTCGTGGTCTCGGACGCTTCCATAGCACACCGCCGGACGCGGATTCGGCCGGTGGGAAGAAAACCGGCGTGGCTTTGCGAGATCTCGGCGCGGAAGGCCAAGGTTCAGCCTCGTCCTCGCCCGAATCGGCTCACGAAGTGGCGTCTTATCCACCGGACCTGAGAAAGGCTCGACCTTGACTGCAGCGACCATCACCACCGCCAAGGGCCAGGAGGACCGCGCCTTCGACGAGATGCGGCTGGAGATCGTGGCCCGTTACGGCTTCGGTCTGTCCGACGCGCTGTGGGATCGGTTGTCGCCGCGATCGAAGGCCGAGTATCTCACCGCCATCCTGGACGTGATCCGGGTTCTGGAGATCGATTGACGGCTCCCGGCGCGAGGCCCACCTCGCGTCAGCTCGACGCCCGCCTTGCGGCTGGCCAGGGCGACCCGGGGCGGGACGCCCGCAATTCGCCCAGGGGCGACATCCTCAGGAGCCCCCGTGACACATGCAGCACGAGAGGCTCGGGCGCGGGCGGGCTCGCATCGCCGAAGACCTCCCTCCAGAGGAGCTGCAGGGACGTGGGGGTCGGTCGCGGTGCGGGCGGTTTCGACATGCGCCGACAACCCTGGCCCGACCGAACCGTTGCGCGCTGCGGTCTGTTAAGGTTTTCAGACCGTTAAGCGCTTGCCGCGCCTCGGAACTGGCCAACGCCGCAGACGTTTTCCTCCCGATCTTCAACCCTGGAGGACGTCATGATCAAAGTCATCGCAGCGGCCGCAGCGGTGGCCGGCCTCGCCCTCGCGACCGCGTCGGTCAGTTCCGCCCAAACCTCGAAGGGACCCGGCGCGTCCGGCGCCGCGCCTGGCCAAATGATGCAGGACAAGGGCTCCGTGAGGGGAACCTCCGGCGCGTCCGGCTACGCGCCGGGCCACAAGATGCAGGCCAAGGGCAGCGTCAAGGGCGAGCCCGGCGCGTCCGGCTATGCGCCGGGCCACAAGATGACGACCGGCACGATCGACAAGACCCGCAGGCCGTAATCTCCGCGTCAGCGCCAGAGCCCTGCGCGCCGGGCACTCCTCGCGTCGCGTCCCGGGCGGAACGGAGCGGCGAGGGGAGCCGCAGGCAGGGCCGCCCTCACTCGCTCTGTTCCTGCTGCTGCACACATTCTTCGGTCATGCAGATCACGACTGTCTTGGCCGCCTGTTTTGCGGGGGCCGGTCCGGTGAGGGAACCGACCGCGAGCGCGCCAGCCGCCGTGGCGACGGCGCGGCGCTCATGCTGGGGCGCCCGCACGCCATGCTGCCGATAGAGGGCCGCGTTCGCCGCCTTGCTGGCGCACGCGTTTTGGCTCGGCCGATAAAATTCGGTGGGGCCGCACACGGGACGGGCCTGCGCCGTCGCCGGAAGGGCCAGCGCAGCGGCGGCGAGCAGGATCAAGTATCGCATCGGATCAGGTTCCCTTGGGGGAAGGAACATGCCGCATCTGCAGGCATCCTAAGCCGTGCTGCGCTTTCGATCAAATCGTGGCCTCTCAGGGCAGACGGCTCAACCGGTTGACCTCATAGATGAAACCCCACGCGAACAGCACGAAGACCAGGACTCCGAAGGAGGTCGCGCCCAGATTGCGGACCCCGTCCGAGCCGAGGATCAGCGCCAGCCAGACCAGCAGGGGCACGCCGATCACCATCGCTCCGGCCACCAGCGGGCCCGTCTCGATGTCGGGCGCATAGCGCCTGCGACGCGGCTGGGCCGTGTTCGGCTCCAGCTTCTCCCCGCCGAGCCCGGGCCGGAGCCTCAGGAGGCGCTGCGCCATGGACGTGTGCGGATCAGCAGACATGGTCCCCCCTTGGACGTTTTGAACGCGGCATGAAACGGGGTGTTTGGGACGAAAATGCGCCCGCTGCGCCGACCGCTTCAATCCAGCTGCTCGATCTCCTCCAGCGTGCGCCCGGGCCGCCCACGGTAGCGCGGCAGCGACCAGCCCCAATGCAGCGCGGCTCCGCGCACCAGGAGCCCGGCGCCGAACCCGAGCAAGACCGAAATCTCCCGCGGCAGCCCCGCCAGCGACAGGGCCACGAACAGCGCGGCCCCGCACAGCGCCGCCGTGACATAGACTTCGCGGCTGAGCACGACCGGCATCTCGGCGCCGAGCACATCGCGGATCACGCCGCCAAAGGTCGCGGTGATCACCCCCATGACGACGGCCGCGGTGGCGCCGGCCCCCGCCAGCATGGCGCGCTCCGCCCCCGTCACGGCGAAAAGCGCGAGCCCGACCGCATCGAACCAGAGCAGCAGCCTGTAGCGCGACTGCGGCAGGTGCGCCGCGAAGAAGACCGAGGCCGACACCAGGACGCACACGATCAGATAGGCCGGCTCCTGCACCCAGAACACGGGCGATTTCCCCAGCAGGACGTCCCGGATCGAGCCGCCTCCGACGCCCGTGACGGTGCCCATCAGGGCGAAGCCGACGATGTCCATCTGCTTGCGCGAGCCGACGAGCGCGCCCGAGATGGCGAAGACGATCACGCCCAACCAGTCCAGGACTGCGGCGGCCGTGTTGAAGGTCATGCGGGGACTGGCTCCTGCGGCGAAAGCGTCACTTGGGCCATCTCGCGACGCGCAGGCAACCGTGAAAGCGCGATCGGATCGCTTGCAAACGCGCTCCGGCAAGGCTTTGCTGCTGCAAAACAGAAATCGAAAGAATTCGGGAAGGAGCACGCCATGAGCCGCGCCAGTGCATTCAAGGCCTTGTTGCTGGGGACTTCGCTTTTGGCGGCCTCGCCCGGCATGGCCCAGGACGGCGCGTCACGCTTCGCCAAGGGCGTCGACAGGCTCTCGCACATCGTCGTGCTCTATCTGGAGAACCGCAGCTTCGACAATCTTTTCGGGGAGTTCCCCGGCGCCAACGGTCTCTCCCAGGCCGGCGACGCCGCGACCCAGCGTGACCGCGACGGCAAGCCCTTCGAGACCCTACCGTCGATCGCCAAGCCGTTCGACCGGCCTGAGAACCCGCCGGAGCTACGCGCCGTGGCGAGCCTGGAGGGCCTGCCCAACCGGCCCTTTCCGGCCGTCGGGGTGCGCCCCGGCGTCACGGCGGCCGCCCATACGCGCGACCTGATCCACGCCTTCTACACCAATCGCACCCAGATCCATGGAGGCAAGAACGACCTCTTCGCGGCCTATTCGGACGCCAAGGCGCTGTCGATGAGCTATTACGGCTCGGCCGACATGAAGGACACCGCCATCTGGCGCCTCGCCCGCGACCATACGCTGCTCGACAACTTCTTCATGGGCGCGTTCGGCGGATCCTTCCTCAACCATATCTGGCTGGTCTGCTCCTGCGCCCCATCCTGGCCCGATCCCCCCAACAGCCAGCGCTCGCAGGTCGACGAGGAGGGCCGCGTCGTCGCCGAGCGCCGTGTCACGGCCAAGAGCGACGGCGACTACGCCGTCAACACCACCCAGTCGATTTTCCTCAACAACGGCCGGCAGGGCGAGAACGTGCTGCCGCCCCAGCGCGCCGTGACCATCGGCGATCGCCTGACTGAGAAGGGCGTGCCCTGGGCCTGGTACTCCGGCGGCTGGTCCGTCGCCGCCAAGTCGGACCGCACGCCCGAGGAGGACAAGCTGCTCCAGAGCCAGTCCTTCCAGTGGCATCATCAGCCCTTCGCTTATTTCGCGAGGTTCGACCCGACCACCCAAAAGGGGCGCGACGAACGCACCGAGCATCTGCGGGACGCCTCGACCCTGGAGGCCGACATCAAGTCCGGCGCGCTCCCGCCCGTGACCTTCTACAAGCCCATCGGCGTGCTCAACCAGCATCCGGGCTACGCCAACCTGGTCCCCGCCGACCAGGAGGTGGCCCGCATCGTCCGCCTCATGGAAGACAGCCCCATGAAGGACAGCTTCGCCGTCGTGATCACCTATGACGAGAATGGCGGGTTCTTCGACCACGTCGCGCCGCCGCAGGGGCCGGCGGCAGGCTCCAAGGCCGACTTCTTCGGGCCTGGGACGCGGGTGCCGACCATCGTGGTGTCGCCTTTCGCCCAGAAAGGGCAGGTGGATCACACCTCCTACGACACGACCTCGATCCTGAAGCTCATCGGGGAGCGCCACCGGCTCGACCCGCTGCCCAGCGCCCGCTACGGCGCAGTGGAAAGCCTCGCGAAGGCCTTCGACTTCAACCGTTGACATCGTCGGGCGTGAGCCCGCGGTTCCAACGATCTGACGGACTGTCGGCCCGAAGCTGATCCGCATCAAGAATCCGACCGCCGCCGGGCGCTATGCTTCGGCCTGATCGGCGGGGCCGTCTTGGCCTCGCCGCCAGCGGAAGGAGCCGCCGATGCCGAAGACGCGTTCGAGAGCCTCCCTGTCCGGGACGTCCGGGCGATCCTTCGCGTCCGTCGTCGGCGCGCTCGCGATGGCGGCGTCCGCCACGCTCCAGCCCGCCCGCGCCGCCGAACCGGTCACCGAAGCCGAGGCGCGCGAGATCGCGGTGGAGGCGTATCTCTATCTCTATCCGCTGCTGACCATGGACCTGACCCGGCGCCAGCTCACCAATGTCGAGGCCAAGCCCGGCGCGATCGGCGGGCCGATGAACCGCTTCAACAACGTGCTCACCTTCCCGCCGGCCGACATGAGGGTCGTGGTCCGCCCGAACTTCGACACGCTGTATTCGAGCGCCTGGGTCGACCTCACCAAGGAGCCCGTGGTCCTCTCCGCCCCGGACACCAACGGGCGCTACTACCTGTTGCCGATGCTCGACATGTGGACCGATGTCTTCGCCTCTCCGGGCTGGCGCACGACCGGGACCGCGCCGGCGACCTATCTGATCGCCGCGCCGGGCTGGCGCCCCGACGTTCGGGACCGCTTCGACGAATGGAAGCTGCCGGCCGGAACCCAGCGGATCGATGCGCCGACCCCGTATGTCTGGATCATCGGCCGCACGAAGACCGACGGCCCGGCCGACTATGAGGCCGTCCACAAGATCCAGGACGGATACGACGTCCGGCTGCTCTCCGAATGGGGCAAGGAGCGCAAGACGGCCGCGGCGCCGATCGATCCCAAGGTCGACATGAAGACGCCGCCGAAGATCCAGGTCGACACGATGCCTGGGCCGGCTTACTTCGCCTACGGCGCCGAACTGATGAAGCTGCATCCGGCTCACGCCACGGACCAGCCGATCGTCGCCCGGATGAAGCGGATCGGCTTCGAGGCGGGCCGCAGTTTCGACCCGAAGGCGGTGGCGCCGGCGGTGCAGAAGGCCCTGGAGACGGCGCCGCGCGACGCACAAGCCCTGATGACCTGGAAGATCCGCACGCTGGCCCGCGTCGTCAACGGCTGGTCGATGAACACGGACACGATGGGCGTCTACGGCAACTACTACCTCAAACGCGCCATCGTCAGCCAGCAAGGGCTCGGGGCGAACTTGCCGGAGGACGCGATCTATCCGCTCAACCTGGCCGACGCCCACGGCCAGCCCTTGCGGGGCGACAGCGCCTATACGCTGCATTTCGATCGGGCCGACATGCCCCCCGTCCAGGCGTTCTGGTCCGTCACGCTGTATGACGACCAGGGCTTTCAGGTCGCCAATCCGCTGAACCGGTTCGCGCTGAGCAGCTGGATGCCGTTCCGGACCAATCCCGACGGCTCCCTCGACCTCCTCGTCCAGAGCGAGAACCCGGGCAAGGACAAGGAGGCGAACTGGCTTCCTGCGCCCAAGGGCCCGTTCTCCCTGACGATGCGGCTCTACGCTCCGGCCGCGGACGCGCTGACCGGCAGATGGAACCCGCCTCCCGTCACGCGGGTGGGCGCCGCTCCCGCGCTGGCGACCGACTGATCAGCTCCCCGGGCGGACCGGCGCGGATTTCAGGATCGTCAGCGGAGTGCTGGCGTCTGGGCAGCGCTCCTCGAAAGCCGCGATGGCTTGTTCGAGGGGCGCGCCGCTGCGCTCGATGAACACCGGGACGGCCCCGTGACCCTCCACCATCAGGACGGTCCGTCCAGGCGCATGCAGCCTTCCAGTCGCCTGGTATCCGCCCAGCAAGGCCACGTCCTCCCGCTCCACCACCGCCAGCGTGTGGCCGCGCGCGGTGCGGATCACGAAAAAGGGCAGAACGGCGACTCCTCCAGCACGATCTCGCCGGACGTGTTCGCCGCCCATCGCGAATAGAGGAAGCTCGCCGAGGCGACAGCGAGGATGACGGGCCAAAGCAGGATGACGGCCAGGACAGGCTTGATCATCGCACCGCCTCCGGGGTGAGAGGGCAGGGCATGCGGTTGGTCGACTGTCGGGCCGATGCGCGATGGTACCGATTAGCGCGCGGGCCGCGCAAGCTGTCGGGACGATCTAGACCGTCCCTTTCCGACCCGCAGCCGGCCCTGGCCGGTTAACAGACTGGTGACGTCTCCTGACCAATTTGAGTCGATCAGCTTCAGGAGGAGGACACCATGACAGACACGATCGGCGTTCCCGGCGCGCGCATCCGCTCGTTCGTCGAGCGCATCGAGCAGCTCGACACCGAATTGCAGGAGCTGAATGAGGCCAAGAAGGAAGTCTTCTCGGAGGCGAAGGGGGAAGGCTTCGACGTCAAGATCTTGAAGGAGATCATCAAGCTCAGGAAGCAGGACCAGGAAGAGCGCGACGAGCGCGATTCCCTGCTCGACACCTATATGCGCGCGATGGACGCGGCCGAGCCCCAGCCGGTCGGCAAGGCCGCCTGACCGACGAACGCGTTCCAGCACGCGAGCGCTTTTCTCGGCGCGCCGGAGAGGATATGGCTGAAGGGCCGTGTCCTCCCACCGGGCGCCAGCCGGCAGCCGGTCCTTTCCGAAAAGCCGAATCGTGACCGCCGCAAGCCAGCCCGCCGTCTCTCATCGCGCCGTTCTACCCGTGCTGGTTGCGCTTAGCGCCACGCACCTGCTCAATGACCTGATCCAGTCGTTGATTCCGGCCGTGTACCCGATCATCAAGGCCGCCTATCACCTCGACTTCGGCCAGATCGGCCTGATCACGCTGACTTTCCAGATCACCGCGTCCCTGTTCCAGCCGCTGGTGGGACACTATACGGACCGGCGTCCCATGCCTCATTCAATGGTGGTGGGCATGGGGTTCACGCTGGTGGGCCTGATCGGGCTCGCCTTCGCGGGGAGCTATCCGCATCTCTTGGCGGCCGCCGCCTGCGTCGGGCTCGGATCGTCGATCTTCCACCCCGAAGCGACCCGCATGGCCCGCACGGCCTCCGGCGGACAGCACGGGCTCGCGCAGGGCATCTTCCAGGTCGGAGGCCAGACTGGCAGCGCGCTGGGCCCGCTGCTGGCGGCCTTCGTCATCGTGCCGCGAGGGCAGGGGAGCATCGCCTGGTTCTCGGTCGCGGCCCTCGTCGCCATGGGCCTGATGGTGTGGACGACGCAGCGCCATGAGCAGAGCCGCAAGGCGCGGCCGGCGGCGGCCAAAAGCTCGGCGCCCCTCCTGCAGCCGGCGCTCTCGCGGGGGCGCATCCTCTGGGCCATGACCATCCTGGTCGTGCTGCTCTTCTCCAAGAACGCCTACACTTCCAGCTTCTCGTCCTTCTATACGTTCTATCTGATCGACCGTTTCGGCGTGACCGTCCAGACCTCGCAGCTGATGCTGTTCCTGTTTCTGGCGTCCGCGGCGGCCGGCGCGCTGGGCGGAGGAATGATCGGCGACAGGGTGGGCCGCAACCGGGTGATCTGGTTCTCGATCCTGGGCGCGCTGCCCTTTGCGCTCATGCTGCCCTATGCCGATTTGTTCTGGACGGGCGTCCTCACCGTCGTCATCAACCTGATCATGTCGAGCGCCTTCGCCAGCATCCTGATCTACGCCATGGATCTGGCGCCCGGCCGCGTCGGGCTCATCGGCGGCCTGTTCTACGGCCTGAGCTTCGGCCTCGGCGGCCTGGCGGCCGCCATCCTGGGCGAGGTGGCCGACCGCGTCGGCATCGACGCGGTCTACCGGATCTGCGCGTTCCTGCCGGCGGTGGGCCTGCTGGCGTGGTTCCTGCCCAGGAGCGGTTCGTCCCGAATGGCCTGACGGCCGCGCTCAGCGGTGGTGAACGGCGCGCCGGTGCCGGTGATAGCGCGATCCCGCATAGCCGCCGACGACGCCGCCCGCGACCGCACCGGCCGGTCCCGCCACCGCGCCCCCGGCGACCGCGCCTGCGCCCGCGCCGACCACGGTGGAGCGCTTGACCGCATGGGCGGCGGACGGAACCGCCAAAAGCGCGGCCGCCGACAGCGCCGCAAACAAGCTCATCCGCATGGAACGTCTCCTCTGGTTGCTCCGCAAAGCAACGAGGGCGACGGTCCAGAGTTCCCGGTCCGGATGGCGGGCGCGCGGGCGCCGCCCGTTCAGGCCAGCGGCGTCCCGCGCGTCTCGCTGGGGATCATGGCGGTGGCTCCCGCCGCGCCCATGAGCAGGACGGCGAAGACGCCCATGGCGGGCTCAAAGCCCATCGCGATCACCGGCGCGAGCGCCGACGGCGCCAGAAGTCCGCCCAGCCGGGCCGCCGCGCCGGCGAGGCCCATGCCGGAGGCGCGGGCAGCGGTGGGATAGAGCTCTGGCGTGTAAGCGTAGAGCGCGCCCCAACTACCCAGAAGCGCGAAGCTCAGCACGAGCAAAGCCGCCGCGATGGCCGTCGCGTCGGAGGCGAGGACGAAGGCCACGCAAGCCGCCGCGCTGAGGAGCAGGAACCCGATGAGAGTGGGGCGGCGGCCCCAGACCTCGACCCCGACCGCCGCCAGCGCATAGCCCGGGATCTGCGCCAGCGCGAGCAGGACCAGAAAGCCGTAGCCCCTGACGAAGCCGAAGCCCTGGCCGGTCAGGCGCCCCGGAAGCCAGGTGAAGACGCCGTAATAGGCCACCGACACCAGGAGCCATGTGGCCAGGACGGCGATCGTGCGCCGCCGGTGGTCGCCCGCGAACAGGCCGGCGAAGCCGATCCGTGGAGAAGCCGCGCCGTCGAGCCGGCCCGAATAGGCCGGCTGTCCATTGGCGAGGAGGATGCGGTTGAGCACCGCCTTGGCCTCGTCGGGCCGGCCGGACCTCAGGAGGTAGAACGGCGATTCGGGCGTCCAGAACCGCAGGCCGATGCCGATCAGCGCCGGAAGGCCCGCCGCCGCGA